>PKDD01000074.1 GCA_002862465.1 Haliea sp. | reverse complement strand
AGGATGCAGAGCGTTGCGCGTTAGCGTGACAAATTAAAAAAAGGGGAGCAAGACCATGTTTGAACTAATCGATAGTATTCCATCGAACGCAGTGATCAAAGTGATAGGGGTCGGTGGCGGCGGCGGCAACGCGGTCAAACACATGATCGAAAATAATGTGGAGGGGGTAGATTTTATCTGTGCCAACACTGACTCGCAGGCTTTGTCGGATATTGTAGCGAAGACAGCGCTGCAACTGGGTGGAGACATCACTAAAGGGCTGGGGGCCGGAGCTAATCCAGAAATCGGTCGCGCGGCGGCAATGGAGGACCGTGAGCGTATTTCTGAAGCACTGCGCGGCGCCGACATGGTGTTTATAACCGCTGGCATGGGCGGCGGTACCGGCACGGGTGGTGCGCCTGTAGTGGCTGAAGTGGCAAGAGAATTGGGCATATTGACTGTTGCCGTAGTCACTCGACCTTTCGTTTTTGAGGGCAAGAAGCGCTTGAATATTGCTCTTGAGGGGCTAGCCGAGCTGGAGCAGCATGTGGATTCCTTGATTACTATTCCGAATGAAAAGTTACTCGAGGTGCTGGGAAAAAATACTAGTCTGCTCGATGCATTTCGTGAAGCTAATGACGTATTGTTGGGTGCTGTGCAGGGTATCGCGGACTTAATTATTCGCCCCGGTATGATTAACGTTGATTTCGCTGATGTTCGTACTGTGATGTCTGAGATGGGCATGGCAATGATGGGCACAGGATATGCCAACGGTGAAAACCGAGCGCGCATGGCGGCAGAAAAAGCAATCAGTAGTCCGCTTTTAGACGATATTAACCTCGCTGGAGCACGAGGTATTCTGGTTAATATCACGGCTGGCTTTGATCTGTCGCTGGGTGAATTCTCAGAGGTCGGCGAGACCATTGAGGAGTTTGCATCTGAAGAAGCCACGGTGGTAGTGGGTACAGTCATCGACCCAAGTATGAAGGAAGAGATCAAGGTCACTGTCGTCGCCACAGGTCTTGGCGGTGCAGCTGCTCGAGTGCCGCTGCAGGTCGTTGAAGGTAATTCAAGGCCAGCTGTTGCGGAGTCAGCGGGTGAGCCTGATTATAAGGAGTTTGATCGCCCTCCAGGCATGCGCAATTCGCGCAAGTCTCCCGGTGGGCAGGTTGCGGCTGCAGCAGAGGGCGCCAGCGAGGATTATTTCGATATCCCCGCATTTTTGCGTCGTCAGGCTGACTAAGCGCTCGTCACCGGAGTTGTTGCCGAACTGACCCTTAACCCCGCGTCAGTCGGTGACAGCGTTTCAAGCCCCGGGTTGCTCATAATCCGGCCGCTGGAATAACGGCTTTTACGATCTCGGCGTTGTTTGTGATTGTGCGAACAACACCGCTGATTTGGCGTTTCGGCGCCGTTTATGGCATAATTTTGTGCATAGTTCACAGTCCTTGCATCAATTAGCCAATACATGAAAATAATTCTTATTAGTTCAAGACATAAGGGCTCGCGCTCTATCGAGCTGAGCCGCTGGTCACGGGCATTACTATCACTTTGTTGTCTCGGTTTGCCGCTGGGCCTTGCCGCCTCAGGATATTTGGTTGGGCAGCAGAGTGGTCCGCGTTTAAGCGAGGAGGCGCCTGATACATTGCGAGAGGGGTCACCGCAATCGGTCGCCCTGGACGGACTATCCGAACCACAGGTGCGCGCTATGACAGGCAACCTAGCGGAATTGGAGGCCAGAATGACGCGTCTGGATGCTCTGGGGCAGCATCTCACTGCACTTGCAGACCTGCAGGAGGGAGAATTTGACTTTAGTGAGCCACCTGCTCTGGGCGGCCCCATGGTGTGCGACTTGAATATTGAGGCTCCGGCCCCCGATCTTGGCGCTGAGCTGTCTCGTCTTGCGGCGCATATCGGTGACCGCGAACCACAGTTGGCTATGCTGGAAACTTTGTTGCGCAATCGCAATCGGCAGGAGCAGGGCTCGCTATCAGGCTGGCCGGTGAAAAGAGGTTATATGTCATCCCGTTATGGCTGGCGCGCAGACCCGATTACAGGACAGCGTGCAATGCATACCGGTCTTGATTTTGCCGGAAAAACTGGCTCTGAAGTCGTGGCTGTTGCTTCCGGCGTGGTCACGTGGACGGGCAGAAATGCAGGTTATGGGAACGTTGTAGAAATTTCCCATGGCGATGACCTGATTACACGCTATGCGCATAATAAAGAAAATTTGGTTGTTTCCGGTGACGTTGTGCGCAAGGGTGATACCATCGCATTAATGGGTTCCAGCGGCCGTGTCACTGGGCCACATGTACATTTCGAAGTGTACAAAAATGGACGTGCTGTCGATCCCTCAAGTTACGTGGCCCGCACGCAACCCTGATTCAGTTCTGTTTTGGTTTTCGCTCGCTCCGAGCCATTGCGGTCCGGCCCACTTACTAAAACACGATGAAATCTAATGATAAGCCAAACTCTGAAAAACCTTTTCGGTACGCGTAATAGCCGTGAGCTAAAGCGCATGGGCAAGGTTGTTAAAAAAATCAATGCTCTCTCGGATGATATGAAAGCGCTGGACGATGAGCAGTTGGCGGCGAAAACAGCTGAGTTCAAACAGCGGCTGGACGACGGGCATACTCTGGACGCTATTCTTCCTGAGGTCTTTGCGGTGGTGCGCGAGGCCGGAGACAGAGCGCTCGGCTTGCGCCATTTTGACGTGCAACTCATCGGTGGTATGGCCTTGCATGAGGGCAAGATCGCGGAAATGCGCACAGGGGAGGGAAAAACGCTAGTGGCGACTTTGCCTGCGTATTTAAATGCGCTCACCGGTAACAGCGTCCACCTGATTACTGTGAATGATTATCTAGCCAATCGTGATGCGCATTGGATGGGACCGCTATACAACTTTCTGGGTGTCTCATTCGGGGTCATTCGATCTGGCATGGCTAATCCAGAAAAAATTGCAGCCTATAGTGCCGACATTGTTTATGGCACGAATAATGAGTTTGGCTTTGATTATTTGCGCGACAACATGGCGTTCTCTTTAGAGGAGCGGATGCAGCGCGGTTTAAGCTTTGCCATTGTCGATGAAGTGGATTCCATTCTTATTGACGAGGCACGGACGCCGTTAATTATTTCAGGAGCGTCGGATGACAGTTCGGAACTCTACAGGCGAATCAATAGTATGATACCGTCTCTGCGACTCGATACTGAGACAGAGTCAGGCCATTACACTATCGATGAGAAACAGCGTCAGGTCGAGTTGACGGAATCTGGGCACGAGTTTATTGAGGCGTCGATGATCAGCGGCGGCTTGCTAGAGGAGGGTGACAATCTTTACGGCGCCACTAATCTCAATCTGTTGCACCACGTTTATTCTGGTATGCGGGCCCATGTGCTGTACCACCGTGACGTAGAGTATATTTTGCAGGATGGACAGGTGGTGCTGATAGATGAGCACACCGGTCGCACGATGGCAGGAAGGCGCTTATCGGAAGGGCTGCATCAGGCCATCGAAGCTAAAGAGGGTGTCTCTATACAGAGTGAAAGTCAGACGCTAGCCTCGACCACTTTTCAGAACTACTTCCGCATGTATGACAAGCTAGCCGGCATGACGGGCACCGCCGATACGGAAGCGTTTGAATTCCGTCAAATCTATGGCCTCGATGTGCTGGTTATTCCTACCAATGTTGAACAGCAACGCGAAGACCTTAATGATCTGATTTATCTCAGCACAGAGGAAAAGTTCGATGCGATTGTGGCTGATGTCAAGGATTGTATGGACAAGGGAGCGCCCGTATTAGTGGGCACTGCTTCGGTTGATACCTCCGAAGCCATGTCCGAGCGCTTCCGTAAGGCAAAGATCGACCACAAGGTTCTCAATGCAAAGTATCACGAGCAAGAGGCCGAAATCATCGCTCAAGCGGGTCGGCCGGGCATGGTGACTATTGCAACTAATATGGCAGGCCGCGGTACCGATATCGTTTTAGGCGGCAATCTAGAGGCAGAACTTAGGGCGCTAGACAAAACTGACGATAAGCAGGTGCGCCAAGCCTGGCAGGAACGTCACGATCAGGTGCTGGCGTCTGGCGGTTTGCATATTCTTGGCACCGAGCGACATGAATCACGTCGCATTGATAATCAGTTGCGCGGTCGGGCAGGGCGTCAGGGAGATCCCGGTGTATCACGCTTTTATCTCTCGATGGAAGATAGCCTAATGCGAATCTTTGCCTCTGAACGCGTTAAAGGGTTTATGCAGAAACTGGGTATGGAAAAGGGCGAAGCTATAGAGCATCAAATGGTCAGCAACGCCATTGAAAAGGCGCAGCGCAAGGTAGAGGGTCGCAACTTCGACATCCGTAAGCAGCTACTAGAGTACGATGACGTTTCCAACGATCAACGGCAGATAATTTACCAGCAGCGCGACGACCTGCTGACCGAAGCCGATATTTCTGAGACGATTACTGCTATTCGTCTGGATGTGGTGGCTGATGCAGTCGACGGCTATATTCCTCCGATGAGCGTAGAGGAGCAGTGGGATATTCCCGGACTTGAGAAACAACTGGAGTCGGAGTTCTCTGTCTCGCTGCCGTTGCAGCAATGGTTGGATGAAGATGACACGCTTCACGAAGAGGTTTTGCGTGAGAAAATTTTTGGCTCCGTTCAGTCAGCCTATGACGCTAAAGGTGATGATGTTGGACCGGATATGCGTAGAATCGAAAAGCAGATAATGTTGCAGGTGCTGGATACATTGTGGAAGGAACATCTATCCACTATGGATCATTTGCGTCAGGGCATTCATCTGCGGGCCTATGCGCAGAAGAATCCGAAGCAGGAGTACAAGCGGGAATCTTTTGAATTATTCCAGCAGTTATTGGTGAATCTCAAATATGAAGTGGTGAAATTTCTTAGTCACGTACAAATACAGCGCCAAGACGAGGCTGAGGCAATCGAGGATAAGCGTCGACAAGCGGCTGCGGGGGAGAAGCTAGCATTTCAGCATGCGCAGGCTCCCGCTATTGAAGGGGAGCAGGCTAAAATCGATTCTACAGAGTCGGCAACACCTCAGACCTATGTTCGAGAGCAGCCTAAGATCGGGCGCAACGAACCCTGCCACTGTGGTAGCGGTAAGAAGTTTAAACAGTGCTGTGGCAAGCTCTGAAGCCTATGGGGTTTGCCAATGACCGCAGTTTGTAATTGAGATGGCAGTCGGCGATGACAGCTACGGTCCGTTGCACAGTGTTCCAGGTGTCCGCCTCGGTACCGTTTGTGCTGGTGTAAAAACGCCGGGTCGCAAGGATTTAGTGCTCATCGAGGTCGCTAAAAGCACCCAATGCGCCGCGGTATTCACTCGTAACGCGTTTTGCGCAGCGCCGGTCGTGGTCGCCCGAGAAAACTTACAAAGCTGTTCTCATCAGCCGCGCTATCTGCTGATTAATACCGGGAACGCCAATGCGGGTACCGGAAGCGCTGGCATTGAGTCCGCCCGCGCCACTCTGCTGGCCGTGGCTTCGGCGGCGGAAGTTGATGTGTCCACAGTGTTGCCTTTTTCGACGGGTGTTATTGGTGAGTCGCTGCCGGTGAAGCGTCTGACACAGGCAGTGCCGGCAGCATTTACCGCACTGTCGACTGACGGCTGGAGCGCTGCAGCCGAGGGAATACTCACTACCGACACTCGCCCCAAGGCGCATTCTGTGCGCTTCAGATGTGACGGTAAGGACTATGTGGTGACCGGGATAGCGAAAGGGTCCGGTATGATACGCCCAAATATGGCCACCATGCTCGCCTTTATCGCGACTGATATGGCGGTTGAAAATACTGTGTTGCAGTCACTGTTGTCACAGTTAACAGAGCGGTCGTTTAACCGGATTACCGTAGACGGTGACACGTCTACAAATGATGCGTGCGTGTTACTAGCGACCGGGGAGGCCGGCAATACTGTGGTCGATGATGTCCACTGTGATTTATTTAATGCACTGCACGATGCGGTAGAAGAGGTGTGCATCAGTCTTGCACACAGCATTGTGCGCGATGGGGAGGGAGCGAGCAAATTTGTGACGGTTCAGATTAACGGCGGTCGCAGCGAGGCAGAATGTCTGGATGTTGCATTTACTATTGCTCACTCGCCACTGGTGAAGACGGCACTATTTGCCAGTGACCCTAATTGGGGCCGCTTGCTTATGGCGATTGGCCGAGCTGATATACCTGAGCTTGAGGTTGAAAGCGTCAGGCTGTATCTCAATGAGGTGTTGATTGCCGAGGGTGGTTGTCGCGCCGCCAGCTACACCGAAGAGCAGGGTGTGGTTGCCATGGCCCCAGAGGAAATTGTTATCCGCGTTGAACTTGAAAGGGGCACTGCAACTGCCGCTGTGTGGACGACTGACTTCTCCTACGACTATGTGCGCATTAACGCCGAATACCGCTCCTGAATGTCCGTGGTGCATGTGGCAGTGGGGGTCATTGTCGATAGTGCGCACAATGTACTGATTACCCGACGCGCACAGAGCGCTCATCAGGGCGGGCTGTGGGAATTCCCCGGAGGCAAGGTCGAGGCGGGTGAGTCGCTGCTTGCGGCTCTGACGAGGGAATTACAAGAAGAGCTAGGTATTGTGATTGGCCGCACCAGCGCACTGTTAGAGATTCACCACGATTATGGCGACAAGCAGGTGCTGCTTGATGTCCACGTGGTGTGGGACTATAGCGGTGAAGCCCGCTCTTTGGAGAATCAGCCTATGGCCTGGGTGTCGCCACAGGCATTAACGCAATACGCGTTTCCTGCGGCTAACGCAGGAATTGTGATTGCGCTCGAAAATTATTTTCCGGTGTGACGGCATCCATCAGCGTAAGGTGTTCGAGCGCAGTAAAAAATCTTTGTGTAAGGTCTCTACGGTCTTGTCTAGGTCTGCAAGAGAGCCGGAATTCTCAATCACAATGTCAGCGTGTGCTAGTCTATCGTGCCGCTCCATTTGTACCGCCATAATCCGCCTAACTTGCGCTTCATCGTTATTGTCTCGCTGCACCGTACGCCGCAGTTGCAATGTCTCTGGTACATCCACCACCACCACACAATCAACCAGTGTTTTTTGCGTGGTCTCCAGCAGTAGCGGTGAGCTGAGTATCGTGTAGGGACTGCGTGAGGCGCTGATCTGGTCGAGTATCTCCTGCGCAATGAGAGGATGCGTAAGATGCTCCAGCCATTTGCGCTCAGTAGCGTCGGCGAAAACTCGAGCACGTAAAACCGCCCTGTCTAGTGTGCCATCGGCCTGAATGATGTCAGCACCGAAGTGCGCCGCGATGGCAGTCAGTGCGGGCCGGCCTGGCTCTACGACGATCCTTGAGACTAAGTCGGCATCAACTACGGTGATTCCGCGCTGTTCGAAGCAGCGGGTGACGGCCGTCTTGCCGCTGCCGATACCGCCGGTGACGCCTACAATGAGTGCCATATCAGTCAATTCCCAGAGCGCTTGAATAGCGCGACATCAATGTGTCGCCCCACAGCA
>PKDD01000047.1 GCA_002862465.1 Haliea sp. | reverse complement strand
ATCGAGCCCACCAGGTTTTTTTAACTTAATTGCACGCACGCCTTCCTCCTAACTGTGTTATGACTATTGATATGAGCACCCAATGCCCCCGACGCATCTCAAATAATGCGTCTAGTGGGGTCACCATGCCGAGGGTAAGAGCTTACGCGATTTTTTCGAGGGCTGCTCGTTCAAATCATTCTTTTAACACTCATGCAGGGGTTACTGAGGCCTCATACAACTGATTCTAGATCGATTTAACTCAGGAATTTTTTAGGCAACCAATGACTCTCAATAAAAAAACCGCATATACTTACAATCGACGCTAAAAAATACTGAGGTGCTGACATGCCAAACGGACACGAAAAGACGATGTCAACAGCAGCGCTGGTAACCGGTTTAGCCTTTGCGCTTAGCCTACTCAACTATCTCGACAGGGTAGTCATTTCCTATGCCATCGGCCCGATCCAAAAAGACTTCGGCATCGACAACGCCGACTTTGGCTTGGCGATGAGTTTATTTGCCGCCGGCGCACTCGCGATCAACGGCATCTCCGGCGTGTTACTAGATCGCTACGGCGCGCGACGCATCTGGATCTTGGGCCTTATCCTTTGGTCTCTAACGATGTTTCTGCTGGGGTGGATTCACTACTGGTGGCTATTTCTCGCCTTCCGTGTCGTCTTGGGTATAGGCGAGGGTGTCAACTTTCCCGCCATGAACCGAGCAGTTGCCGATTGGGTGCCTCGCGAAAAAGCAACTCGGGCGACTTCTTTTGCCCTTTTAGGTGTTCCCGGCGCCCTACTCATCGGTGGCCCGCTCTTTAGTCTGGTCATAGACCGTTTCGGTTGGCGAGAAACTTTTATGGCGCTGGGTGCAGTGGGTTTCATCCTGATGCTTGCATGGCTTATGTTCTACCGAGACCCTCCTAAGCGTGAGACATCCACTGCCCCAACGCTTGCAGAATATAGCGTTGTCCTGCGCAACCCGACCCTACTTGCCACTGCTTGGTCGTTTTTTGGCTTCGGCGCGATCCTGTTCTTCGGTATCACATGGATTCCCGCTTATTTTGAGCATGAGTTTAATCTGAAGCTGACGGCCATCGGCTGGTTCACCACTATGCCTTGGGCATTCTCTATCATCGGCATGGTCCTCATGGGGACGCTCTCCGATCATTTATTCATTGCCAGCGGCGATATTCGCCGGGCCCGCATTCATCCAATATGGATCCTGCAACTTCTCGCTGCGGCGTCTTTTATCCCACTGGCATCAGTAACCTCGAGTGATTGGGCCATCTTTTGGCTAACCCTGGGGATCGGCTTTTCAATGTCCGCAAACGGCCTCTACTACTCTATCTGCACCGACTTGTTTTCGAAATCCGCAGGTGCGGCAACTGGAATTATCGTCACTTTCTTCTCTGCCTCGGGGGTTCTCACGCCATTCCTCATCGGATGGCTCACCGATACTACCGGGTCATTCGATACTGCCGCCCTTATGCTGTCCGGGATCGTCGGCTCGGGCGCGCTGGGGCTTCTGCTTTTCGCGCGACCCAAAAGCGCCAGCGCTGCTGCCCCAAATACCGAGATTACATAGACAACAGCGAATAAAGAACAGCTCTCAGGGCCTAAATATGCACCGCAGCTTCATCGGGCCCAAGGGCAAATCGTTGCAAATTTCGACCTATTTGACTTGGATTTTAGCGCTATCGCCCTTATTATCTGTATAGCGCCAAGTCGCACAGTCCGTGCGCAACATTTTGGAGTACGTTATGCAAGACAAAGGACTATACAAAGCCGATACACTGGGAATTGAATCGGCTCTGAGTACAAACAAGGTACTCAAAAACACTTACATGCTGTTGGGCATGACCTTATTGTTTAGTGCCATTACCGCGGGTATTTCGATGGCAATGGGGCTGCCGCAAGGCGCCGCACTCATTCTTATGTTGGTAGGGTTTGGACTGCTTTTCGTAGTGAATCGCACCGCTGATAGCAGTAAAGGTATCATTGCCATTTTCGCTTTTACAGGCGTAATGGGAGCGTCTATCGGCCCGATGCTGAATTACTATCTTGCGATGCCGGGCGGCCCTGCTTTGGTTATGCAGGCACTGGGGAGCACCGCGGTGGTCTTTTTTGGGCTGTCTGCTTATGCCCTGACCACTCGCAAGGATTTCTCCTATATGGGTGGATTCCTCATGGTTGGCCTGCTTGTCGCCGTTGTTGCGATGATCGCTAATATTTTCCTTAATATTCCGGCGCTGTCTCTGACGATTTCAGCAGCAGTAGTCCTGATTATGTCGGGACTGATACTGTTCGATACCAGCCGCATCATTAACGGTGGTGAAACGAACTATATTCGAGCGACTGTCTCTTTGTATTTGGATATATACAACTTGTTTATCCATCTACTCCACCTGCTTACAGCATTCGGTGGTGACGACTAGTCGTAAACGTCGCAGAAACCAGACCCCGGCGCATGCCGGGGTTTTTTGTTTGTAGCGAGCGTACAACGTGATTTATTCGTTATTGGTATTGTCGTCACCTTTTTCTGGACATTGTTCACGCACCGCAGCAGCCTTCGCGCACTGCGTCATTACAAGAGGACACACCGTTCGTAGAGTATTTTTCCTAGATGCCGGTACGCTGGCCAGCGCTGCAAATAGTGTGTCCGCACAGGATGAAGATACCTCCATGAAAGACTGGGCAGAGCTAGCGAATCAACACGGCGTTGAGTTGGCGATCTGCATTACCTCCGCGCTGAAGCACGGCATGCTCGATCAGGTAGAAGCAGACCGCAATGAACGTCCCTTCCCCACGATTGATTCCCTATTCATGATGTCGGGCCTAGGCCAGCTTGTGGATGCCTACGCGAACTCGGATCGCTTGATCACCTTTGGCGGCTGACGGTGACCGCTGTGACTAAAAAAACCATATTGATAGTGCTGAGGCACAGTCCCTATGGCTCAGGTCTGGCTAAGGCGGCACTGAATACCGCGCTTGCCAGCGCCGCGTTTGATCAATCTCTCGATCTGCTCTTCATGGGAAATGGCGTGTTGCAATTGCAGCCCGACCAGGACGGCCGAGTGAAAGGCGTAAAAGATGTGGGCCGCCAACTCGCCTCCCTGCCCCTTTATGACATCAACCATGTGTATGTCGATGCGCAGGCGGTGGAGCGCTACAATATGGATCTATCAAAGTCCCCCGTGGAAATTCGGCGACTGGATGGGCCTGAAATACGCCAGTTGATGATTTGCTACGATCATCTGTTGGGGTTTTGACCATGATCCTCCACACGCTCAATGCGTCACCGTCTAGCTCCGCCTTCGAAGATTGCCTGAAAACTATTGCGGAGGGCGACGCTATCGTCTTAATGGGCGATGGGGTATACGCTGCTATCGCGCATACGGAAGTCAGCCGGGTGCTTGAGGACACAGGAGCAGCACTGTATGTAATAGCAGACGATGCTATGGCTGCCGGCGTGCTCAATATCTCTGCCGCTGTTAGCAGCATCGACATCTCCGGTTTTGTAGTACTCACTGAAACATTTCCACTACAACAGGCTTGGTACTAACCCTTATGCTCAGCGCCAACGCCTTCGATAAAGAAGGATTTCTTATTGAACTAACCGACTGGAATCCTGGCGTCGCCGCACAAATTGCTGCATCTGAAAACCTTGAGCTTGGCGCTGCTCACTGGGAGATCATTAATCTGCTGAGAGAATATTATCTTACATACGATAGTACGCCCGCCATGCGGGCGCTGGTAAAATATTGCGCGTTAAGTCTAGGACCAGAAAAAGGGAAAAGCATTTATCTGATGTCCTTATTCCCTGGATCGCCAGCCAAATTGGGCAGTAAAATTTCTGGTCTGCCCAAGCCCGACAATTGCTTGTAATCCGATCTCATGAATAAGCCGACGCGTTCTACCCCTATTACCGAGCACCCTTTCGCCTCATTCATTAGGATTCTGGGGAAAGGTAAGTCCAGCACTCGTTCCCTAAATCAGGATGAAGCGCGTGAAGCATTCGGCATGATTCTAAACGGGGCAACCGAACCACTGCAAGTGGGTGCATTTCTGATGCTGCTGCGCGTAAAAGAGGAAACGCCAGACGAACTTGCCGGCTTCGTTCAAGCCTGCCGCGCCACAATGAATGCACCATGTCAGGAATTACAAGCCGATCTAGACTGGTCCAGCTACGCGGGTAAAAAACATCAGCATCCATGGTTTATTCTGTCAATGCTGTTACTCGCGCAGGCGGGGTATCGGGTGTTTGTTCATGGCTCAGCGGGGCATACACCCGGCAGGCTCTACACAGAAAATGCTATGCGAGAACTGCACCTGCCGGTCGCATCAGACTGGGCCGACGTCGGGCAACAGCTCGATATAAGTAATCTGTCCTATCTGCCTTTAGAGCGTTTTTGCTCTCCACTAGAGAGATTGATGCAGTTACGACCTCTGCTAGGGCTGCGGTCCCCAGTCAACACCTTAAGTCGTATGCTCAACCCACTAAGCGCCCATGCTAGCTTACAGAGTATTTTTCATCCTGCTTATGCTCGACTGCATCAGGAAGCAGACCGCATTCTCGGTCAGCCTGCCTCCCTAGTGTTTAAAGGAGACAGCGGGGAGGTGGAGGTCAAACCACAGGCCGATACCCGGTTGCATCTGCAGCATGACCAGCATGCGCAAGAGGTATTGTTGCCCCGCTCTCTCACAACGCGCATCGAGTCTGTCGCGACACCGAACGTCCAGCCTCTAAAAGCACTCTGGTCCGGCAGCGTGGACGACCGATACGGTTTAAACGCAACCCTTGCAACGACAGCCGCTGGCCTGTTGGTGCTGCGTCCCGATATCGGTCTGAATGATGCGCAATCACAGGCAACCGAGCTCTGGCAAAATCGCGATACCGCACGGCTGTCCTGATGCCTCTGTCTCGGGTTCAGCCACAAGACTATGCCATCCTGCTCAGTGCCAAAGTCGCCGCGGCGTGCGAATTAATGGCGCCATTTTCAGCGCCTGAGCCCGAGGTGCATGCTTCACCTCCTGTAGGGTTTAGGCTTCGTGCTGAATTCAGGCTGTGGCACGACGATGACGACATCAATTACGTGATGTTTAGACGAGAAGATTCCAGAACACCGGTGGTCGTCAACGACTTTATTATCGCAGACGATCGCATCCAATATTTAATGCCCCTGCTTCGAGAAAAACTCATCGCCCACAGCATCCTGCGGTACAAAATCTTTCAAGTTGAATTTCTTGTGTCACTGTCCGGTGATGTAATGATAACTCTGATCTACCATCGAAAATTGGATCAGGCGTGGGAAAGCGCAGCACAACAATTGGCAAATGCATTGCAAGCGGGCAGTAAGCCCGTCTCTGTTATCGGACGCAGCCGCAAACAAAAACTGGTGATTGGGAGCGACTTTGTTCGAGAGGTTTTGCCCATCCTAGGCACAGACTACCATTATCGGCAGTATGAACAGTCATTCAGCCAGCCCAATGGTCACGTGAATATCCGCATGATCGAGTGGGCCTGCAAACACGCTGCCGCTATGAGTGGAGATTTACTGGAGCTGTATTGTGGCAACGGAAATTTTACGCTGCCGCTAGCGCGCTATTTCGATCATATTATCGCCACAGAATTATCCAAAGTCTCCATCCGAGCTGCGCGGGCTAATCTTGCGGAAAACAGCATTAACAACGTGCAAGTCGTTAGGCTCTCCGCCGAGGAAGTGACCCAGGCAATGAACAATGAACGCGCTTTCCGCAGGCTGGCTGACATGCCAAAGCCGTTAAGCGAATTCGATCTGGGCACACTCTTTGTCGACCCTCCGCGCGCCGGGCTCGACGAACAGACAGTGAGTATGGCCAGCCGTTTTGATCGCATTTTCTACATCTCTTGCAATCCCCAAACCCTTGTGCAGAATTTGCAATCTTTGTGCAGCAGCCACCGCATCAAACAGTTCGCGCTGTTTGATCAGTTCCCTTACACCGACCATATGGAGTGTGGCGTATTACTGCAGAAGAACTCACCGCGCGGGCCAGCGTCTAACAGCGAACCCCGAAACCGATGAGTCCACGACCCAGCACCTCATCCAGCCTATCGCCATCAGCAGCGTTGATTTCTAAGTAAGGCAAATTTAGCTCGCGATAGATCTCACGCTTACGGAATTTCCCAGACATCTCGCCCGCATTCAACTCCTCTTCCCAGCAGTCGATGTAGACGCACCCGAGCGGCACATAAAAATCCGCGTAGACCAACTCCTCCGTTGGCAAAGCGCGCCGATACGCATGGGCCAGCTGAGCCAGATACAGCCAGTTGCAAACACGCGTCTGTAGCGTGGATTGCAGGCTGTGTCCATCAATCCCCCGCAAACTCGGTGGCGCAGTATTTGAATCGGTAAATAGATCGGGCTCGGCATCAGCCGGCAGTCGCCTGCTGGGCACTTGCCCTGACTGCAGGGTCAGTTCACGGTGTACGACAGGATTATCAACAATTTCATGCGGCCATGTGACGTAAAATGCGCCGCTACTCCCGCTCTCTTCCTGTAGCCCCCCCAAAGACTTGCCGAGACGCGTTAACTCCCAACCTAGCGTACTGTGCTGCTGCATCCCTAATTCAGCAAGCGCGCGGTTGATGTGCCTTGCGTGAAGCGGTTTATAGTAGCTGCACATAGACGCCGCGGTGATACGCTGATTGGATTCTATCGCTTGCAATAGTGGGTGCGTCGCTAGCGTGTCAGGCCATACGATATACGACCCATAACGCCGGCTCGAGTGGTAGGTGCCGCCCTCGAACTCACCTTTTGGCGTCAATACCCAGCTGTCGCTGGGGCGCTGTATCCAACCGTAATCCTTCAATACTGCAAACAACTGCTGCACGGGAATATCGAGCTTTCTGGCGAGCGCCGTGGTCGAAAGCTTATCGTCGTCTCTTGGCATGACTAGTCCTGCGGCACCAGTTCCCGATAGCGAGACGCCAGGGCGCGATACACCTGATCAGAGAAATCGGCAGCGTTTTTATCCAACGGCGCAACGAGCTCAACCAGATGCTCGTTGTCTTCTTTGCCCGCCCAGTTTTTGACATAACTGCCGTCTTTATACCCGTTGTCCTGCCGAAAAAAGTTGAGCACATTCTTGCCGACATAGGCGCTGTAAAGGCTGTCAAAGTCGAGACCGGTCGCCAGCATCAGTTCCCAAAATTTCGACGCTGAAAAACCTTTTGTCTGCAGCGCATTTAGCGCCAATTCCTCTGTTGCCTGCTGCACGCCCAAACCCGCCGACGTAAAACCCGCCAACTCGGTTTCAATGTCGTCGGCGATTGCGATGATATCTTTGTCACCGACAAACAATGCAGATAGCCCAAAATGCCAGATATCGATGACCTCCAAACGGACCTGTTCGATGTCTGTTTCCTGTTTCTTCCACCACTTATAGCCAAAGTGCTCAATCAACTCGCCGCACTCAATCCATATGGCCCTGTACCACTCAAAATTCTGCAACGCCCACTG
>PKDD01000066.1 GCA_002862465.1 Haliea sp. | reverse complement strand
GGCGGCGGTGGCGGCGGCGGTGGCGGCGGTGGCGGTGGCGGCGGTGGCGGTGGCGGCGGTGGCGGGTCGATCGTCACCGTCACAGTTGCAACGCCCTCGCCATTGCCGTTGGCCGACAGAGCGGTGTAAGTAAACGTGTCTACACCAAAGAAACCGTCGTCAGGCGTATAGGTAACAGTATTGTCAGCATTAATTACCACAGTGCCGTTGCTGCCGTCTGTTACTGCAATAAGATTTGAGCCAACCTGAAATATATCGTTGGCTTGAACATCGACTATGACGGGCACGCCTTCTGCTGTAGTGCCAACATCGTTAACAGCTTCCACCGGCAAAAAATCGGTATCAGCGAAGCGTGCCACAGAATTATCAGCAACACTCCCTCCTATACCGCTGAACTCGTCGGTCGATTCAATAATGCGAGCCACTCGCACAAAGGAATGACCGTCCCCCTGCAGCGCATCGGCCGTGTCTAATCCACCGGCACCAGCAGCAGTAGGGTCAAGCAGATCGCTCAAGTCTTCCCCCGCGTCCAAGGCAGACAATACGGCCTGAACAGTCTCATCCTGGACTGCGCTTTCATCAGGACCGACAGCAGTCTCTGCAACGAGGTCCCGAGTAATGGCCATTTCTGGGACATCCGTGACTAGCAGCACACTGCCGTCTGACAAAGCCAACTCTACCGGGCCGCCATCGGAGGTAATGACGATCTCACCCTCCATCAACGTATCGCCAACCTTAAGAATCCGTAAGTCACCATCGACATTGCGCACTTGAGCGCTGCCACTGATGGATAACACTGTTGCCATTACTTCACCGGCCATATCAATCATCCTACTCGTTTTGCGACAAACCGATTATTCACCCGGCCTGCAAAAAATTTAAAGGCTCTCATCCAGAAGTGGCTCTCTCCCTGAAGACCATCGACTGCCTCAAATCCGCCGCCAGAAGCAGTATCATGCAAGCCTAAGTCCTGCCCTGCTTGCAAAGCAGAAAATATAGCCTGAAGGGTCTCAACTTGAACTGCACTCTCAACATGGCAGGTGGCAGTCTCTGCAATGAGGTCCCGAGTAATCGCCATTTCTGGCATGTCCGTCACTAACAACGCGCTTCCGTCTGACAACGTCAACTCTAGTCGGCCTCCATCGGGCGTAATGACGATCTCATCCTCTACCAGCGTATCGCCATCCCTCAGAGTCCTTAAGTCACCATTGTGCGCGCGCGCCTGCGCCCTACCACTGATGAATGCTACTGTTGCAATTGCTTCACCGACCATGTCAATCACCCCATATGTTTTGCCACAGCCCGACGGCTGTTCCGAGCTAAAAACACTATCGAGCTCAATACTAGATCCCTAGATAGGGTTAGACATTGTACCTTTGGGTAGTTTTTGAACTTATTTTTACTTATTTTTAGGTTACGGCCGAGATCACGTTATCTGGTCTGGCGAATCTGCTGTGATTAGCGGCCATTGAGGACTGTCATTTTAGCGCGCTGTAAATCTCAATATTGTTCATCTTCAGGGCCAATTGCACCCGGTCACGAACGCCTAGCTTCTCAAAACTGGTCGTCAAGTGTGCTTTGACCGTCCGCTCGCTAATGCCCAGCACCTCAGCGATCTCACGATTACTGGCGCCATGGGCGACTCGCTGGGCTACCACCACTTCGCGTGAAGTCAAACTACTGAGATCTACTGTGTCAACCGCCTTAGCCGGAATTACCCGGGCAGCCAAGGAGAGGAAGCGCTGCATTAAGTTTGTAGGCATCCACAGGCCGCTGTTTTCTACAACAACTGCGATCTCACGCAACTGTTCTGGGGCCGCTTTGACGTGACAATATCCTCGCGCGCCTTTATTAAATGCACCGAACGCCTCAGACTCGTCTGGCACACCACTCATAACAATGACTGGCGTTCCCAGACCAACTGCGGCTTCGATAGCCTGCTGTCGAGTTTCCTCAGCGAGAACACTAATATCCAGCCAAAGACTTGCCGTTTCCGCACGAGGCGAGCCGTCTACTTCCGCAACGGTTGGCACCGCAATAGCATCAGGAAACGCCGACTCCCATCTGTCTCGCATGTAACCAATCGCAGTAATAAACACACGTTCCATATTTCAGTCCGCAAACGGAGTCAGCATCCTAGTTAAAAACAGTTCAAATACAAAGAGGGCATACCCTATTTGCAGCGTCCAGCCTTGGTGCCTGGGCGAGCCTTAGAACAACACGATAGTATTACCATGCTGTTTGCCCCACGACAAGCCATTAGAAAAACCTCAAAAGATTACCAATTAGGGCATTAAAGCCCTAAATTAGGCTTAAGCGTAGTGTTATTAGGCAAGTATTTTGATCAGGCATTATTTAATACGCTGAGACCTATAACCGAGGACCTTTGTAATTAGTGCGTCCTCAACGCTCTGTCATTGCATACTGCTTCGCTCGAAGTATAGGCTTCATTAAGTAGGCCAATACCGTTTTCTTACCTGTGAGAATATCCACTTCCACCACCATGCCGGGAATGATGGGCTTATCGCTGGCTAGGCTTGATTTTATAGTGCGCACAGTGACCTCATAAAATGCGTTACCCTCTTCGTCCATCACGGTATCTGCGCCGATGTGCTCGACTACGCCTTCAAGACCACCATAAACGACAAAGTCATAGGCGGTGAACTTCACCAGCGCCTCTTGTCCCTGCACCATAAATGCAATGTCTCTGGGCCGAATCCTGACTTCTAAAAAGAGCGTGTCATCGGCAGGCACGATTTCGATAACCTCTTTGCCAGGCAGCACTACGCCTCCAATCGTATAGAAATAGAGTTGATTTATAGTGCCCTTAACGGGCGAACGAACCTCGGTCCCCCTGACTCGATCAGACAGCCCCTCGCCCGTCTCTCGCAGGGAGTTTATGCGTGAAAGAGTCGTTGCCAATTCCTCTCGCACTTCGTTATTGAACTCCACTTCGACGCTACTTACTTTGCTTCGCGCCTCGGCGATAGACGACTCTATCCGCTGCATCTGCGCGTCCGCCTGCTGGCGCTCACCGCTTAGCTTATTCACATCTCGCTCTAAGCGCAGAATTTCTACCTCAGAGACTGCACCAGACGCTACCATTGGGCGAGTGATAGTCAGTTCTCTGTTCGCTAGCTCCAATGAGCGCGCGGCCTGAGCTTCACGCGCCGTCAGTTCAACCAGCTCCTCACGACGCTGTATCAACTGTGCTTGCGCGATGTCTAACGCCAGAGTCAGTTCGGAGCGCCTAGACACCATTAGCGCTGATTCCTCAGCGACAATATTGGGCACCGCCTCTGCAAGTGCTAAGTCAGGAACAAACTCAGTTTTTTCGACCAGTGCCCGCAGACGTGCGGCCTTAACTGACAAAGCCTGAAACTCGGCACGATTCTCTCGAAAGCTAGACTGCGAGCGCGTCTGATCAAGGCGCACAAGCAGTTGCCCTTTCTCAACAAAATCGCCTTCACGAACCAAAATTTCGGTGACAACACCACCGTCCTGCGACTGGATCACCTGCACCTGACGAGACGGAATAACTTTACCCTGGCCGCGAGTTACCTCATCGATTTTGGCCAGTGCAGACCAGACGATGAGACATATCATTGTAATCGCCACCGCATAAAGAATCGCACGAGCCCGCAGCGGTTGCTGGTCGAAGTAGGCTCGACGCGCATCCTGCTGCCAGTCAAAGGCGCTAATAGACTCATCTTTTATCCATGGAGAAAAAATCCAGTCGACAACCCTTCTCAGCCGGGAGGGCGCCTTTGCGGCTTCACTCATTAGCTCCCCCAATGGCTCCGAAGCTGCGCGTTGTTCGTCGCTCATTTCGATTTACCTATTCGACCCTGCTGCAGTGCTTCTATCACGTTCTCACGTGGCCCATCAGCGACCAGTTTTCCGTTATCGATCACAATAATTCGATCAACCATTTTTAGAAGCGAATTACGATGCGTAACAACCAGCCATGTGCGACCGCTGATAAAGTCCAAAAGCTGCTTTTGCACGGCAGACTCTGTGGAGTGGTCCATGGAGCCGGTCGGCTCGTCCATCAATAGCAGCGAGGGTTCGCCTATCACTCCCCGAGCCAGAGCCACTGACTTTCGTTGACCGCCGGAGAGCGAATCACCGCGCTCCCCTATCATCATGTCAAACCCTTGGGGATGCCGATTCACAAACTCGGCGAGGTTAGCAATCTCAGCGCAGCGCACGATAGCATTATCAGAAGCCTGCGGATGGGACAAAGTCAAGTTGTCACGCAGACTCCCGTAAAATAGCGTGACATCCTGCGGCACGTAACCAACCTGAGAGCGCAGGTCCGATGGATCGAGTTGGCGCAGGTCAATGCCGTCGATGAGTACGGCACCGGAGGTTGGCTGATACAGCCCCATCGCGAGTTTCAGCAGTGTTGACTTACCCGAACCCACGCGACCAAGAATGGCAACATGCTCGCCTGGCTTCACCTTAAATGACACATTACTGACAGACTCCATCTGTGCATCGGGGTAAGAGAATGAGACATTCTTAAACTCAACCTCACCCTTGAATAGATCACGGGATAAAAACTGAGCACCGTCAGGTCTCTCCACTGGTTTTGCCATGACCTCTTCGAGACTTGTTAATGCTATCTGGGCGTTGTGGTACTGAGTGATCAACCCCGCAAGTTGGCCAAAAGGCGCCATAATACGGCTCGCCAACATCGAACATGCAATCAAACCACCGAGAG
This sequence comes from Haliea sp., assembly GCA_002862465.1. Lineage (GTDB taxonomy): Bacteria > Pseudomonadota > Gammaproteobacteria > Pseudomonadales > Halieaceae > Marimicrobium. The sequence goes on along the minus strand of PKDD01000066.1, from coordinate 2,776 downwards.
AGAGTTCTCCAGCGGTGATTAGGTAAACCCCGGTTATCACCACAAAGACCGCGACTGATTGCTGCCCCCACTGGGTCACGTTTACGGCCGAATTGGATATGAGCCGAAGCTTGACTCCAACGTGTGCCAGAAAACTAGTTGCATCTTCCCAGCGTCGTTGCATACGCGATTCCGCGCCTAGGGCCTTAATCGTGTCAAGCCCCACAAGACTCTCAATAAGCGTCGAATTACGCAGAGCACTAGCACGGTAGGTGGTCTCGGCCAGTTCCTTCAGCTTACCGCGCACCGAGAGTGCATAACCCACCACTACAATTAACCCTAGGCCTACTGGAATAAGCACGGGCCAAGCAATCCAACCGATAACCGCGACGAAAATTAAGGCAAAGGGAATGTCAATGATGGTCGTAATTGAAGCGGACGTAATAAAATCCCGCACGGTTTCAAAAGAACGCAGATTCACCGCATACGAGCCGACCGAAGCCGGGCGGTGCTCCAGCCGAATACCAAGCACTCGCTCCATAATTAAAGCGGACAACTCGATATCGACTCGGCGGCTGGCAAGGTCAAGAAAATAGCCACGCATGGTGCGCAAACTTATATCTGCCAACAACATAAGGATTACCCCGGCAGCCAACATCCACAACGTTTCTGTTGCATTATTAGGCACTACACGGTCGTACACATTCATCACGAACAACGGCATCGCCAATGCAAATACGTTAATGAAAAAAGCGGCCAGTAAAACATCTCGATAAATTGGCGCATTCGCTCGGATAGCATCCCAGAACCAATGCCCTCGCACGCTTGTGCCGACGCGGGGCGCTCGAGAATCGAAGCGGAAACGGGGCCGACAAAGAATGACTTCGCCGGAGGCATCATCGAGCAGTTGTTCCCTCGGTACGTTAACCACGGCTTCATTGTGCTCAGAATAAACAACATGGGCGATTTCGCCGCTCTCATCCCATCCTGTCAGCAAGCAGGCGCGTTCTCCCTCGAGGATCACCACAGCGGGTAAGAGTGCCGGTTCAATATCGGTAATATTCCGGTACACAAGTCTACTAGCCAGACCCACTCTACCCGCGGCGCGCTCAAACAATAGCGGCGTCAGCTTGCCATCCCTTAATGGCAGACCCGCGTATATCGCGGCTTCCGTAGTGCCGACTGAGTGAAAACGGCATAGGGTGAGCAAACACTGTAGTAAAGCGTCGTCCGAATTGGTCATTATTCGCGTTCCAATTACCCGGCTAGGTGCCCAGCATATCGACTGAAGAGCCTGTAAGCCACTGAATAATATATAAAATTAGTCTATGATATACAACACAAGGATACCACAAGTATTTTCTCCTCCCTCGACTGACCCGATCTATGGTGGGTCATCAGATGCACGGACCATCACACCGCAGGGAAAAGCTAAGGATCTCGCCTGACTAAATGGGGGTACTCGGGTTCTGCCTCAGTCGCCAAACAATGGCACAGTCAGGTGTACTGCATAGAAAAATAGACCGACTCGCCGCTCATGCCAACTTGTCAGACACCAAGCCACTCCCCTACACTTTGTTATCTGCTTGCGAGACGATACGAGAAAATCAATCATGTCTAAAGTTCTAATGATCAGTTCAGATTGCCACGCTGGGACACTGCCTGATGGCTACAAACCCTACATGCCCAAAGAATTTCATGCCGCTGCAGATAAATGGTGGCTTCAATATGCGCGAGAGATGATGAAGCGTATGGGTACATTTTTTGATCAAGAAGCCGCCGAGGAGTTTAACAGTCGCTCCGGCGATCAGGGCGCTGGTCGCATGGACCCTGGAGCAGCATCTGCAGCGGCCCGCGCCAGTGACACCGAGTTGTGGGATTTTTTGTGCGACCCCGACAGCATGATTGCGCCGCGGCGCGGAGAGTATGAACCCGACGTCCGTCTGCGTGAATTAGAAGACGATGGCATCGCCGGAGAAGTGATTTTCCCGCAAATGGCACCTTTTGGCGCTGGCCTCATGCAATATCGACATGAGGTTACGCAGCAAGAGAGCCTTGTCGGCAACCGAGCCTACAATCATTGGCTGGCAGGTTTGTGCAGCGTCAATCCGGGCCGCCATGCCGGTGTTGCTATTATTAATGTCGACGATATCAGCGTAGCAGTCCAAGAAGTCCGTGATGCTCACAAAATGGGCCTATTTGGCGGAGTACTTTTACCTACTAGCACCGGCCCACACCCGTTTTACCATGATTACAAGCGCTACGCTCCACTGTGGAGTGTTTGCGAAGAACTCAATATGCCGCTTCACACGCATTCAGGATGGTCACCCGACTATGGCGATGTCCCCAATGCGACCATGATGTTTATCAGCGAAGTCGATATGTGGGCCCAACGACCTTTCACGGCCTTACTTTGGTCCGGCGCGTTTGAACAACATCCGAAATTAAAGATGGTATTCACGGAAACCGGCTGCGCCTGGATTATTGAAACGTTACGAGTACTTAAATTCAAAATCGACAACCCCATATTTGCCCACTTCATGAAAAATTTATCACTAACACCTGAAGAGTACTTTCAACGTAACTGTTTTATAGGAGCCTCTTTTTTAGCGCCGCACGAAATCGGTAGTCGTTACAATATTGGAGTCGACAAACTAATGTGGGGATCAGACTACCCGCATATGGAAGGAACGTGGCCGGACACCGAGAACAAACTGCGTGAAACGTTTCATGATGTAGAAGAAGATGAAATTCGAAATATACTTGGCAACACTGCTATCGACGTATTTGGTTTTGA
>PKDD01000042.1 GCA_002862465.1 Haliea sp. | reverse complement strand
CAGTACCTGGGCCGCCTCCATCCCGCTCGAGCCCGGGCGCACGTCTATCGACCTGATCACTACGCACACGGTCACCGTCGGCGGCAATGTTATCCCCATCAGCGCCCCTTACACACGCGTAGCGCTGGACTAAAATCTAGGACGAATAAAAAAATGCCCTGAGCTTGCTCTCTTATGGATGAGAGTAACAACGCCTCAGAAAATCGTGAACAACACGTCGACTACTGTAAAATCTAACGGGCCTCCGTTGCTGAACAACTCACATCCATCCTCGACAGCGCAGGGAACTGAGTCAGATTGCTCCAGCGCAGCCTTAGTGACATCGCATAGGCTGCGAATCGTTCAAACAGCGTCGCCATCTTTGTTTAGCGCCTTGCTAATGGTTTCATGAACCTGTAACGATCTAAAGGGTTTGTGAAGGAACTGATCTGCCTCTTCCATACCTTGTCTTGCTGCCCCGCCGTCGGCGTACCCAGACATTAATATTATCTTGGTTGTTGGGCGCAGCATGCGCAGTTGCCGGGCCAGTTCACCGCCGCTCATCTTGGGCATCACGACGTCTGTGAGCAAGAGGTCAATTTTGCCATCGTAGGCGGCGGCTTGCTGCAGCGCCTCAATGCCATCGCCAGCCAAAAGCACTTCATGGCCCTTGCTAACAAGCATCTCAAAGAGCATTTCGCGGATCTGTGTATTATCTTCGACGAGTAAAATAGTGGCGGGACTGGACATTGGTACAGGGCTATCAAGGTCGCTCTGCGGTGGTGCAGGTGCCCCACTGATCGGGATCGTAATGTGAAATATGGTGCCGGCGCCGATATCACTGACGACGCCCACCTCACCACCGCTTTGGTGCACGATACCGTGAACAGACGCCAGCCCGAGGCCGCTGCCTTTTTCCGCTGGCTTAGTGGTGAAGAAAGGCTCGAAGATGCGTGCAAGGGTCTCTTGATCCATGCCGCAGCCAGTGTCTGCGACCGAAAGCTGTACCCAAGACGCACCGTCACGGTACTTGCACACTGTGGAGAGGGTTAGCTGCCCTCCATCGGGCATGGCGTCGCGCGCATTGGTCGCCAAGTTCATGATCATTTGCTCGATCAGCGATGGGTCGACTTGTACCCAGGCGTCGTTCGCGGTGAGATCTGTACGAATAATGATGTCGGTGCCGATAAGGCGGTCAAGCATACTGACGGTTGCGAGGACGATTGCGTTAAGATCGACGGTCTCTACCCGCATGACCTGGCGTCTGGAGAATGCGAGCAGCTGTTGTGTGAGCGTTGTGGCTCGCATGGCAGACTGTTGTATTGCGTCGCCCGCCTGCAAAACTGCGGCGGCGTCAGGCTGTTCAAGGAGGGTCTCGGCGTAGGAGACAATCACCGTAAGAATGTTGTTAAAGTCATGGGCGACGCCGCCAGCGAGGCGACCGATAGATTCGAGCCTGGCCGACTGCTCGACACGTGCCTCTAACTGTTTGCGCTCGGTGGTATCTTCAAGCATAGCCATAGCACCCACGACCGTATTATCGCTCCCTCGTATGGGCGCAGTAGAGATTGTAATGGAGATACGGGTACCGTCTTTTCGGCTTCGTTCGGCTTCAACGCCAGTAAAGCCTTGACCCTCGATAACGGTTTTGTAAAACACCTCGAAGCGGCTCCACTCGTTTTCTGGAACAAGGGGGTAAAGTTGGCCCAATACCTCGGTTTCGCTCCAGCCAAAAATTTTTTCGCAGGCTGGGTTCCACATGGTGACGCGCATATCGAGGTCGAGTGTGAGGATGGCCAACGGTGCGGCCTCGACCAGTGCTTCGAGAATGCGGCTCTTCTCCAAGAGAGCTCGGTCATCCGATTTTGTGGGGCATACAATGCGAGCGAACTGGCCATTAGGCAAATCATGATGGCGAACATTCCAATAGCGACCCGCTTGTTGGATGATTCTTTCACTCGCCAACAGCTCTGAGTCAATTTGCAGCCAGACTTTGAGCTGCTCGCTGACAAAAACCGTGTGCCCGGTCGAGTCAGTTAGATGCACAAGAGTATCACTGGCCGCCATAGCGCTGAGTAGGGCAATCGTCGGGCTAGCGGTTGGTTTCATCACGGTATTTATATTAGGCGCCATAAGTTTTGGGACATTATAAAACAAATGAAAGGGCTGTTGCGAACAACTAGCCTTATTGCCGGCAGGTACCGCGCCTCTAAATGTTAAGGCTAGTCGGTCTGTACCTGTAAGATGAACAAAAGGGCTATCGTGAGAAAGCTTCGCGCGGATAAGAGCCTCAGGAGGCAAACATATCGCGACCAGATGGGCGCTTACCGAGGAGTCCTGCCGAACTCGGCCGCTGAACAATTCACATTTGATGGTGGCGGGGTACCGGTCTTGATATGTCTGATTTTAATTCCTAATCCACATAGGCCGTAATAGCAGATTCTCTCGCCATAGATCTGTTTGACACATTTGCAGGATCGTGAACTTCCATGACGGCTGGCTCAAATGCCCCAAGCTGCGGGACATACTGCTCCCAATCTGTCGGGTGGCCTCCCAATTTCAATTCCAAAACTGCATCAAGCCAGGCAGAAAAATCATGGGGCAGATCGACGGTTTCAGGAAACGATCGTCTGGGCGTTGGCACAGTAGCAAGCTGGGCCTTTAGCGCGCAGTCAAGCTCGCTCCCTGATTCCATACACAGATGTTCGACGCAAAACCGTTTCATTTCCTCCAAAAGATTAGCCCAACTGCCTGGAGGAACCGTCGCTGAAGGCACAATATTCGCCGTCAAACAGGAGACAGGCCATTTCTAGGGGTCAGCTTGAACGGTTGTGCGCCACACCTCATAAAATTCGACTTCGGGCATCTCTGTTTTAGACCGAACGTAGCGTGCCAAGTGTCTTAGAACGCCCAAGTTCTCGCATAAAAGATAGGTCCGCCGCATCTGGTATAGCAGCCAGTGGCAGCAGTTAATACCAAGGGGTGAGGTTAATTTTTTGCAGACTGGCGGCACCGTTTCGAGCAGTACTTGACGTCGTCCCAAACCTTGTCCCACTTTTTGCGCCAGGTAAATGGCCGCATGCAAACAGGGCACTGCTTTTGAGGAAGTTCACTTTTTTTCACTGTCTTCATCTTTCTGCTGTCTGGCCATTTTTCACTGTAGGCGGTAGCTTCCAGTGATGTTATCTGGTGCATGTTGGCTATCCACTCGCGGGTTCTGCTTGCGTCGTCTTGTGTATGACAGTAGGTGCCTTAGACTGCTCTGTATGCTAATGGGTCGCGTTTAAGTTAATCTGGCGCTACGAGCGTTGCCTCCCATCTCATCGTCGGTACTGGCTGTTCAAGAATGAACGCCTTAATCATCGCATTGACCTCAACCGGTGCATCCTGCTGCACCCAATGCGAAATTCTAGGCAAATAGCGGATGGTGAAGTTTTTAACCCACTTATTAGTGCCGTAGGTTGTCTCTTTGGTAATCGCTAAGTCGTCCTCACCCCAGCACATCAGGGTCGGAGTTTGTATTATAGGAAAACCCAAATCCTTCTGACGCCTCGCACCACCTCCAAAAACCAGCTGACGGTAATAGTTAATCATCGCTTTGAGTCCGCCTGGACGGACTGCGTTTTGTGAGTAAAGTGCTAGCACGTCGTTGGAATACATCTCTGGGCGCGAGCTTGAGTCCTGAATAGCTTGCCCCACCGCAGAGCCACTGCGACTGATAAGCCATTCCGGCAAGCCGGGAATCTGAAAGAAAAAGATATACCATGATTTTTTTAGCTGTGACCAGCCTGCGTTCTCTGCAGCTGCCGCAGGATGTGGCACATTGCAAATTACCAGTTTTGAAAGCGGCCTGATCTCTCGCATAGCAAAGTACCATGCGATTATGGCACCCCAATCATGAGCTAACAATACAGTCTCATCACACGCTGCTGCGTCGATCAGGCCTGCGACGTCGGCAAGTAAATTTTCAATCGCATAATCTTTTTTATCAGGCGGTGTCGAGGAATTACCATAGCCTCGCATATTAGGGGCCCACGCTTTATAACCGAGCTCTGCAAGCATGGGCAGTTGGTTTCTCCAAGAAACTGAATGTTCAGGAAACCCATGAAGACAAATGGCCAGCTTCGAACTGGACTTATCGCCGCACATATCAACCTCAAAGCGTAAACCATTGGCTGACACATATTCCGTGCTGATAGCAATATCAATCGCACTTGTGGTGGACATAATGCTCATTGAATGTTGTCCCCTATGGTTATCTGTGGGTTTGATGCGCGTCTATTCTGGCAGACTGGCGGCGCTAGTCATCACATTTGTACATGGTGTACTTGTCATTAGTCAAAGAATCTAGGGGTCGTTCCTGTCCGCGCGTTATCAGCGCTACTGAGTGTTAATAACTCTGTCAAATAAAATCCAGCTGTAATCGACCCCATATGCTGCGGCGTGATAGTGGCATTCCATGCAACTGCTACTTTTTTGAAAGTATGTTTCCATTGTCACATTGGCCGCATAATCCGGAAAGGGACCTCCTGAGAGAGTGTCGTCATAATTTTCTGGATTGAATTGCGGATTATAAGGAGACGGCAAGCTAGGGTCTAGTGGCCACTGAGTAACTATCAATTGGTAGTTCTCCCACACTGTGCCTTTCAGCAGCGCGCGATATTGCTGATTTAACTCTTGGGTTGAGTATCCCGGCGGGTTGTTGGGCGTGGTCGGAATCGGAACAGCTCTAGTAACTTGAACCGGCTCACGAGTTTCACGATTTGGGAAAGGGGCATCGATACCTGCAGGTTCGTAATTGTAACCTACGGGTTCATCGTCAGCTAGCAGGCTGGGGGGAGCCGCGGTTCCATTATTAAAAGAGGGGTGTGGCCCCGAGACGTTATCAACGTGTTCAAATGTGGACCATACCCATTGTGGAAAAGCCGCTGTCTTTTGCATGATATGAAGTCCGACTAGCCCCATTCTTGCGATCGTGTAGTTGTAGCCGTCCTCATTTGCGATCAGGGCATCGCGGACATAGTAACGACTTTTATCATCTTGATCGGTAAGTTCCCGCCAAGCGGCCTTAATTTCCAGAGAATTTGTGTCAAGCTGGATACCTTGAGGGACAGTGACGCCTGCGCTGATCTGCGCCGCCACGGTATCAGCAATCGCTGAATCTATTGTCGCCTTGTCATACCAGCGATTGCGTCTTACCTGATCGTACTCGATTTGATTGATACGCACCTCAAATCGAGCATAGTTTCTATTTTGGTCGATGAGCGGACCGCTAAAGGCTTGATTCTGCTGACCTACTATTCCGCCTTTGGTGACCATGGCCAGCACCCGATCGCCATTGATCTCTCCGGCCGGCGTCTGAACTGGGTCTGTACTATTCCATTCAGGCGGTACAGCATTATTGCGGGGAAAGAGCTCAAACCCCTCACGATAAGTTTCCCAAACAACGGGCGCACTGCTGCCGACCGTAGTATTGGTTTGACGAAACATGTCCGGACTGTTTGGCTCTATAGGAACTCCACGGTTCACCGGATCAGCAGGCCAAGATAACGCAATAAAAGATTGCCATGAGAAAGTATCGAAGAAAGGTCTTGAAAGGACAGGGTCATCGATGATGTCTGCTGGCGGCAGCGGAACTTCAAGCGGAATATCACCAGACAGCAACGGTGTTAACCCCGCATAGGGATCGGTGGGCTGATTCAAATCGGTCTGATTCGAGTTGTTATCCGCGCACGATGACGTAGCCATTGCAATGAGGGCGAACACAATCAATTTATACATCACGAGTGGTCCCGAATAAAAAACCTAGACTTGCATACTTTCAGCCTCGAATTTGGCACGCTATAAGTAGCTCTCGCGATAGCGAGTTAAATCGCATGGGCGATTTTAACAACCAATGGCAGCACAAAGATCGCCAACACCATCGCCGTCGAGGTCTTCCTGATTAGGGTTGGGCGTGATGGGACAGTTGTCCAAGGAATCACCCACCCGATCCCCGTCTGCATCGGCGTGGTATTGAGCATCGTAGTTTGGATCGTGATCATCCATGATTGAACTCGCGATTGCGTTTAAATCGGTGGCGCCCCAACTCGGCCCATAGGAGTATATGGAAAGATCCACGTCATAAATTCCGCGCAGCCAAACTAGTCTCCCTAGGTCGCGTAGGATGTCCCCTGGGTGTCCCAGATTGTCTGTGAAAATCGAACTCGCGGCATTACCAGTAAGATTCGGAACCCCTGATAGGCCGACCGCGGCCTGTAAGTTGCGCAACTCGGCTGCACTTTGACCGTAGGGTATCGAGTAGATTTCGACGCCCGGGTAAAGCGCCCTTAACCCGTCCATAAAGCCATGCCATACCGATACATAAATCGTAGCCCATGTCGTAGCGTATTCGGACGCACTAACAGCAGCAGGGTTTGGTAACCACGGTAAGGCGATAAAAAACTTCGTATTTTGATTCTGGCCTAGCGCATAGTCGATCCATTTCACATAACCCTCGAAGGTAGGGTAGGAGTAGTGGTAGGTCATACCGAATAACTCGATATCACCTGCGTCGAGGATACTCCGGATTTGTGCCCCCTTTGAGGGATTCTCCCACAGCGCCTGCGGCGCTCCAGTAGCGCCGCCGCTGAAGACGACTACTTGGCTGTGACCGGCAATACCGGCGGCAGCAACGTAGTCGGGCATACCGTCAGCAAAGGGCTTTAAAAAGCTGTGCCCTGCGAACAGTGTATTGAAGCCCGTTTCGGGTACTTCCGCTTCTACTCTGTGGGCGGAGAGCGCTAGGCAAATAAATAACGAAAATAAAGTATGCGTTGCCTTCATGATAATTCCTTGATCGCAGTTCCGTTGTCTATTATTACGTATCCAATGCTTTAATGCACCCGTAGTGTTACCTAGTTCCGCACGTTTAATGCCGAATAAAAATTGCGCTTGATCTGGTAATAGACCATCAGACGCCGTCGCCCAGTGAGCGGCGCCATGCGCTCTTCTATGCCAGTGGACGCAAGGCTTTATCCGCTGGTATCGCTATCGCCTGACAGCGGTTAAGCTATTGATATCACGATAAGAGCAAACAATGTATGGGTTTACAGTCAGCTACTAAGCGGGTGTCAATACGTTTTTCTGTGGTCGCGATATTCACGTTGTCGACGACGCTGCTCGCGGCTTTGGCCATTGGGTTGCATTATTATTTCGGCAGTGGCTTGGCAAAGGATGCGGCGGGTCAATTATATGCCAATGTGGCTGAGGCCGCGGCCGAAGAAATAGTAAGTTTTGGTGACACAACGGCAGACATTGCCGAGTTGCTGGCGCTTTATCCCGACGTCGCTGCGGCAGATTCGGGTGCTGCACAGCTGCGCCTATTTGCAATGACGCTGTCGCAGCACCCAGCGTTCTATGGTGTTTACTTGGGTCATGAAGACGGAAGTTTTTATGAACTGATTAACCTTGAAAGTGGCGATGAGGTCCGCAACGCGCTATTTGCTGCCCCGCTAGATCGCTGGGTTGCGGTCACTGTGGCAGGCGAGGGAAAGCAGAGGATGCG
>PKDD01000180.1 GCA_002862465.1 Haliea sp. | reverse complement strand
TCGATAAAAATTAAAGGCATTGGCTTTCTTAGAGAGTTGAGCTTCACCCCATTCAATCACTGGGCCTTTATTCCTGTAAATCTCTTTATGGAAATTGTTGGTTTGTTGGCCAAGCCTTTTTCACTTGGCTTACGCTTGTTTGGCAATTTGTATGCGGGGGAAATGATTTTTATTTTGATTGCGGCCCTATTCAGCGCTGGGGTTGGCTGGATGATTCCTGCTGGCTTGTTGCAGATTGCTTGGGGTATTTTTCATTTACTGGTGATTCCTCTACAAGCGTTTATCTTTATGGTGCTGACAATTGTGTATCTCAGCATGGCTCATGAGGATCACTGATTCGACTTTTAATGTATGTTTTGCTTAATGTAATGATAGGAGAAAAAAATGCCTGAACTAATCTACGTAGCTGCCGCCATTATGATGGGCTTGGGTGGTCTTGGTGCCGCTATCGGTGTTGGCCTGCTAGGCGGAAAACTCATAGAGGGTTCTGCTCGGCAGCCTGAATTGGCGCCCAAACTGCAAGTCACCTTTTTTCTAGGCGCAGGCCTAGTCGATGCGATCCCAATTATTGGTGTCGGTATCGCAATGTACCTGATTTTTGTTGTCGCAGCTGCTGCGCCAGTTGTCGCAGGTTAAATCAATCAGCGACGGGAATGGGGCCGCCCTGATCGCGGCCCTCAATAACCTGTGAGGAGCAAGGCGTGAATATTAATCTTACGCTTATTGGGCAGATGATCGCTTTTGTTTGCTTTGTTATGTTCTGTATGAAATATGTGTGGCCGCCTATATTGGCTGCAATGGCAGAACGTGAGAAAAAGATGGCAGATGGGTTGGCTGCTGCTGATCGCGCTGGTCACGATCTAGAGCTGGCAAAGCAAAAGGCCGTAGAACGTCTTATTGAGGCTAAGCACGAGGCGGCGGCGATAGTGGATGCTGCCAACAAGCGCAGCATTCAGATAGTAGAAGAAGCTAAAAGTGCGGCCGTTGAGGAAGCCAGCCGTGTCAAGAGCGCTGCCCAAGCAGAAATTGAGCAAGAGACTAACCGAGCTCGAGAGCACTTGCGCGGCCAAGTAGCCGCACTGTCTCTGGCTGGCGCTGAAAAGATTTTGGGCGCCTCCATCGATGAAGCGTTACATGCTGGCTTGGTAGACAAGCTGGCCGCAGAGTTGTAACCCAGGAGGGAGCTATGGCGGAGTTAAGCACAATCGCACGTCCTTATGCCAAGGCAGCTTTCGAATATGCGCGAGACAAGGGTGAGCTGTTGCGGTGGGACGAAGAGTTGGCTGCGGTAGCGGCAGTGAGTGCGGACGATACGATGGACGGAGTGTTGCACAACCCCGCGCTGACGGCGGAGCAGCAGGCACAGACGTTAAACGGCGTGTGCGGTGAATCACTCGGAGCGGAAACCCAAAGTTTTGTGGCAATTCTTGCATCGAACAAGCGTCTCGCCTTGTTACCCGAGATTCACGCCTTATTTGCTCAGTACAAAGCAAATCAGGAAAAGTCGGTAGACGTCGAGGTGATATCTGCCTTTGAACTCGCTGATGAAGCGCGGGATCAATTGGCCACAGTGTTAGGTAAAAAACTTGAACGCGACGTAAAGGTGCGCACGTCAACGGATGGCGATCTTTTGGGTGGCGTTTTAATCAGAGCCGGTGATCTAGTGATCGATGGCTCCGTGCGTGGCGGGCTAAATAAGCTCGCTGAAGCAATGAACTCCTAGGCTTTAAGACATAGGATTGAGGAATAGAGCATGCAGCAACTGAATCCATCTGAAATTAGCGAGATTATCAAGCAGCGCATCGACCAGCTCGATGTTACTGCGGAAGCTCGTAATGAAGGCACGATAGTATCGGTAACAGACGGTATTATTCGCATCCATGGTCTTGCCGAAGTTATGTATGGTGAGATGATTGAATTTGAAGGCGGTATTTATGGGATGGCGCTAAACCTTGAGCGCGACTCAGTAGGGGCCGTAATTCTGGGCGATTACAAGAGTATTGCAGAGGGACAGTCTTGTCGTTGTACGGGGCGTATTCTCGAGGTTCCTGTAGGGCCAGAACTGCAGGGCCGCGTTGTAGACGCGCTCGGTTTTCCGATTGATGGTAAAGGCCCGATTAATGCTGCGATGACAGACGCCCTCGAAAAAGTGGCGCCCGGAGTTATAGCCCGGCAGTCCGTTGATCAGCCGGTGCAGATTGGGCTGAAAGCAATTGATGCGATGGTGCCTATCGGTCGCGGTCAACGTGAGCTGATTATCGGCGACCGTCAGATAGGCAAGACCGCCATTGCTGTTGATGCCATTATTAACCAGAAAGGCTCAGGCATTAAGTGTATCTATGTCGCTATCGGGCAGAAAGCGTCTTCTGTTGCCGCGGTGGTACGCAAGCTCGAAGAGCACGGAGCGATGGAGCATACGATTATCGTTGCGGCTACCGCGTCTGACCCAGCCGCGATGCAATATTTAGCGCCTTTTGCGGGCTGCACGATGGGGGAGTACTACCGTGATCGTGGCGAAGACGCGCTGATCATTTACGATGATCTGACCAAGCAGGCGTGGGCTTACCGTCAAATCTCATTGCTCCTTCGACGGCCGCCTGGTCGGGAAGCTTACCCCGGGGACGTTTTTTATCTTCATTCGCGATTGCTGGAGCGCGCAGCCCGTGTCAATGCGAAGTACGTCGAAGACTTTACCAAAGGCGCTGTGAAAGGAAAGACCGGCTCACTAACCGCGTTACCTGTAATTGAGACGCAAGCCGGAGACGTCTCCGCTTTTGTCCCTACTAACGTAATATCTATTACCGATGGTCAGATTTTCTTGGAAGCAGATATGTTCAATGCGGGTATTCGGCCAGCAATGAATGCAGGCATCTCGGTATCGCGTGTTGGTGGCGCAGCTCAAACTAAAATTATTAAGAAGTTGTCTGGGGGTATTCGAACAGCGCTGGCGCAGTATCGTGAACTAGCAGCGTTTTCTCAGTTTGCATCGGACTTAGATGATGCCACGAGGGCACAGCTAGATCACGGCGAGCGCGTGACTGAGTTGATGAAGCAAAAGCAGTATTCACCACAAAGTATTTCCGAGATGGGTTTAGTACTTTTCGCCGCCGACAAAGGCTACCTGAAAGATATTGAAGTCGACAAGATTGGTGATTTTGAATCGGCGCTGCTGTCTTACATGCATTCGGAGCATGGTGATTTAATGAGAAGTGTCGCCGCTTCAGGCGATTATAACGACGAAATCGATGCTAGCTTTAAGGCCGCGATCGAGACGTTTAAAAGCACGCAGACCTGGTAGAGCCGAGGACGCGTAAATGGCAGCTGGAAAAGAAATACGAACCAAGATCTCGAGCATTCAGAGTACGCAGAAGATCACTAGTGCAATGGAAATGGTAGCGGCAAGCAAAATGCGCAAGGCCCAAGAGCGAATGCAGCTGGGCAAGCCTTACTCTCGGCGTATGCGTGCAGTTGTTGGCCACATTGCCAATGCCGCGCCCGAATACAAGCATATGTATATGGAAACGCGTGAGGTTAAACGCGTGGGCTATATCGTCGTATCCACCGACAGAGGTTTATGCGGCGGCCTTAACATGAACCTGTTTAAGACTACGGTCAGGTCGATGAAGGATTGGAGTGATCAGGGCGTTGATGTAGACCTGAGTCTAATTGGTGCTAAGGCGGCGGCTTTTTTTGGTAGCCTGGGCGGCAATATAACGGCTGCGGTGCGTGATTTGGGGGAAGAGCCCTCGCTGTCCAGTTTGATTGGTGGCGTGAAGGCAATGCTGGATGCCTACGAAGAAGGTAAAATAGATCGGCTGTACTTAGTGGGGAACCAGTTTGTCAATACGATGACTCAGCAGCCAGAGGTAGAGCAATTGTTGCCGTTGGAAGCAGAGCAGAGTAATGACATGAAACACCACTGGGACTACATCTACGAGCCTGACGCAAAAGAGCTATTGGAAGACTTGCTGACACGGTATATCGAATCGCAGGTCTATCAGGCAGTGGTTGAAAACGGCGCTTGTGAACAAGCGGCGCGGATGTTGGCGATGAAAAATGCCACAGAAAATGCAGGGGACCTGATAGACGACCTGCAACTTATATACAACAAGGCACGGCAGGCGGCGATTACTCAGGAACTGTCTGAGATTGTCAGTGGGGCGGCTGCGATTAGCTAGCGCCTGTCGAGCACAACCAGTGTGGATAAAGATGGGGCTCTGGGCGACAGTCCGAGCCAGCCAGAATTGAACTTTGATCTAGGGGATCCGAACATGAGCAGCGGACGAATCGTACAAATTATTGGCGCCGTACTCGACGTCGAGTTTCCGCGGGATAGTGTGCCGCGGGTATACGATGCATTAAAAGTAGCCGGAAAAGATCTAACATTAGAGGTGCAGCAGCAGCTAGGCGATGGCGTTGTTCGCACGATTGCCATGGGGTCGTCAGAAGGCATTAGTCGCGGTTTGGTCGTGGATAATACCGGCGAACCCATCTCGGTTCCGGTGGGTATTGAAACGCTAGGGCGCATCATGGACGTTTTAGGCAACCCGATCGACGAATGCGGTCCCATTGGGGCACAGGATACGGCGTCTATTCATCGCAAAGCGCCAAGCTACGAAGACTTAGCGGCGTCAAATGAGTTGCTAGAAACGGGCATTAAGGTTATTGATCTCGTATGCCCTTTTGCTAAAGGCGGTAAGGTCGGCCTTTTCGGAGGGGCCGGTGTTGGTAAAACCGTTAATATGATGGAGCTTATCAACAACATCGCCACGGAGCACTCGGGTCTGTCTGTATTTGCTGGAGTAGGCGAGCGCACAAGAGAAGGTAACGACTTTTACTTTGAGATGCAGGAGTCGAAAGTTGTAGATGTCGAGAACTTCTCCAACTCTAAAGTTGCAATGGTCTATGGGCAGATGAATGAGCCACCGGGAAATCGACTGCGAGTGGCACTGACCGGCCTTACTATGGCCGAAAAATTTCGTGACGAAGGCCGGGATGTCCTGTTGTTTATTGACAACATTTACCGCTATACGTTGGCGGGAACCGAAGTGTCCGCACTCTTAGGCCGTATGCCTTCTGCGGTAGGCTACCAGCCTACTTTGGCAGAAGAGATGGGTGTGCTGCAGGAGCGGATTACCTCTACAAAGGTGGGTTCGATTACGTCAATTCAGGCGGTTTATGTGCCGGCGGATGATTTGACCGACCCATCACCAGCTACAACCTTTGCTCACCTCGATTCGACGGTAGTCCTAAGTCGAGATATTGCAGCGAAAGGTATTTATCCCGCCGTAGACCCGCTCGACTCAACCTCACGTCAGCTTGATCCTCTTATTATAGGTCATGAGCATTATGATACCGCTCGTGGGGTGCAGAATGTATTGCAGCGTTATAAGGAGCTTAAGGATATCATTGCAATCTTGGGCATGGACGAGCTGTCTGAGGAAGACAAACAGACGGTGAACCGCGCTAGAAAAATTGAGCGCTTTTTGTCTCAGCCTTTCCATGTCGCCGAAATTTTTACAGGCTCACCGGGTAAGTATGTGTCACTGAAGGAAACGATCGCTGGCTTTCAGGGCATTCTTTCAGGGGAATATGACCACTTGCCGGAACAAGCTTTTTACATGGTAGGCGGCATAGATGAAGCCGTCGAGAAAGCTAAAAACCTTTAAGCATAAGGGCGCTAGAGAGATTAATATATGTCGATGACAATCCACTGTGATATCGTCAGTGCAGAGGAGGAAATCTTCTCTGGTTTGGTAGAGATGCTTGTCGCCACAGGCAGCGAGGGTGAGCTAGGTGTCACGCATGGCCATGCGCCTTTGCTGTCAGCTCTGGTTCCCGGAGCGGTGCGGATTGTTACCCAGAATGGGGACGAACAGGTGTACTATGTGTCCGGCGGTTTTTTAGAAGTGCAACCGGGGGTGGTCTCTATTTTGGCAGATACCGCTATCCGTGCCGGCGATGTCGATGAGGCGGCTGCGGAGGAGGCGCGCAAGGAGGCAGAGCAGGCCCTTGCAAACCAAACGGGAGATTTTGATTATGGGCGTGCATCTGCTCAACTGGCAGAAGCAGCAGCCCAGCTGGCGACTCTCCGCAAAATGAAAAACAGATCAGGCCGCGGCTAGCCCGGCGTCACTCCGTTTCGTCAATATTAAGCGGTCGTTTCTGGCCAACAAAAGAAAAGTGTTATACCACCAGAGAGCGCCCGCATGTGTTATTGCGATTTGCGTTAACTGCCTATTACCAGTGGGCAGCTTCACCTCTTTGCTTGACGCCGCCCTTTTACATAACTACCGTTAACAACCCCCTTTGAGGTCGGTTTGGTGTTATCTCGCCAGCAGCGCATAATACAACTTAGAAAAATCGCAAGATTCGTTTGCTGGTGACGTTAATACATAGGACAGGAACGCTATCGTTATGAAACTGGAAGTCATCATTCTTGCTGCGGGTCAGGGGAAACGGATGAAGTCTCCATTACCAAAGGTGTTGCATGTTGTAGCGGGCATGCCTTTGTTGGAGCATGTGATATGCACAGCACAGGGCCTTGAGCCTGCTGCTATTCATGTGGTGATCGGACATGGCAGTGAGCAGGTCCAGGAGGCATTAGCGCATTACGACATCAATTGGGTCATGCAGGAAGATCAATTAGGTACCGGACACGCCGTGTTGCAGGCGTTGCCCGGCGTTTCTGGCGATGGTGTTGTATTGGTTCTCTATGGTGATGTGCCATTAATTCGGTTGTCCACGCTGCAAAACTTGGTGCAACATGCTCAAGCCGGCCCTGCTTTATTGACCGCCAATCTGGCAAATCCTGTGGGTTATGGCCGGGTATTGCGCGATTCAAAGGGCGCTTTGATTGCAGTCGTAGAAGATAAAGATGCCACACCGGCTGAGCGCGAGATTCAGGAAGTAAACACAGGGCTAGTTGCTGCGCCACTGAGCGATTTCTTGCGATACTTGCCACGTGTCAGCAGGGATAACCAGCAGGGAGAGTATTATCTCCCTGACATACTTAGCTTGGCGGTTGCTAATGGTGAAGCCGTATTCTCTTGTACAGCGGACTCAGAGCTAGAAGTTCTTGGGGTCAATGACCGCGTTCAGCTCAATCAGGTGGAGCGCGAGTACCAGCGCCGTCAGGCAGAGCAGTTAATGCGTGAGGGTGTCAATATAGCAGACCCGGCCCGCCTAGACGTCCGCGGCAGCCTGTCCTGTGGCGAAGGCGTTTCAATTGATATCAATGTCGTGTTTGAAGGCACGGTGACTCTTGGGGACAACATAACGGTCGGGCCAAATTGTGTGCTATCGGACGTCAGTGTGGCGGACGGCTCGATTATTCACCCCATGAGCCATTTGCAACAAGTTGTCATTGGCAAAGATTGTAGCGTGGGACCTTATGCTCGTTTGCGCCCGGGAACAGTATTGAGGGAAGGGGCCCGTATCGGTAATTTTGTTGAGACCAAGAACGCCAGCATAGGCCCCGGTAGCAAGGTAAATCATCTGAGTTATATTGGTGATTGTGATATGGGCGT
>PKDD01000130.1 GCA_002862465.1 Haliea sp. | reverse complement strand
CAAGGGTGCCGCAGGAAATGCACGGCACTAGGCTCGATCAGGCCGCGGCCGAGCTTTTTCCGCAGTATTCTCGCTCTCGTCTGCAGGAATGGATTAAAAAAGGGGCATTGTTGGCTGATGGTCGGCACTGCCGCCCACGCGATAAAGTACTGGTAGGCGCTGACCTTAGCATTGATACTGAATTAGAGTCTGCAGTTGGCTGGCAGGCCCAGGACATAGCTCTGGATATATGTTTTGAGGACGACACCCTTCTGGTGGTCAATAAGCCTGCAGGACTGGTAGTGCATCCCGCTGCAGGTCATGCAGAGGGGACGCTGGTAAACGCGTTGCTGGCCCACGCGCCCGAACTTGCCCTGTTGCCGCGGGCGGGTATCGTGCATCGTCTGGATATGGATACGTCTGGTATATTAGTCGTTGCTCGAAGCTTGTCCGCACACTACAGCTTGGTTGAGCAGTTGCAGGCTCGCACAGTCAAACGGGAGTACTGTGCGCTATGCATTGGGGCTATGACTGGCGGAGGAACAGTGGATGCGCCTATGGGCCGACATCCGCGGCAGCGCAAGAAAATGGCAGTCCTTGCTGCGGGAGGGAAGCCTGCGATAACCCATTATCGTTTGGCGCAGCGTTTTGGGCATCACAGCCGCATCTCGGTCAATCTGGAGACTGGCCGAACGCATCAGATCCGCGTGCATATGGCACATTGCCGCTATCCCCTGATAGGCGATTCGACTTATGGCGGACGGCCTCGTATTCCCAAAGGCGCGTCTGAAAAGCTTGTTGATACTCTGCGCAGCTTTTCGCGACAAGCGCTGCATGCGCGCACACTAGGGTTCATACACCCAGCGACCAATGCGTGGGTAGAGTTTGATTGTCCTTTGCCGAATGACATTCTTGGATTAATTGCCGTGCTGGAACAGGAAGATTTGCCTGTTGTTGATGATGCCGCCCTTTATTAGGCCTGATTGGCCTGCCCCGTCCAGTGTCATCGCGGTCTGTACGACCCGTTTGGGCGGATGCAGTGCAGCCCCTTACGGGAGCTTTAACCTTGCCTATCATGTCGGCGATGCTGACAACTGTGTCGAACAGAACCGCAACATTCTTGCGGCAACACTCCCCTCGGTTGCTGAATTTTCTTGGTTGTCTCAGGTGCATGGCGCGGACGCAGTGCAAGCGGGGCAGGGTGAATGTTACCCCGCAGCAGACGCTCAATGGAGTCGCAGTAAAGGCGTAGCCTGTGTCGTCTTGACGGCAGATTGTTTGCCAGTCTTATTGTGTTCAGCGTCTGGCCACGTTGTTGCCGCGGCACATGCCGGCTGGCGTGGGCTGCTGGCGGGTGTGCTGGAGACTACGGTTGCGGCGATGAATACAAGCACGGATCAGTTGCTGGCGTGGTTGGGCCCTGCAATAGGTCCGGCCGCATTTGAGGTGGGGTCTGAAGTTCGAGAGGCCTTCCTATCTGTGGCTCGACCTTCCGCCGTGTGCGCTGTTAAGCAATGTTTTGTCCCTAACGCCGGTCGTCCTGAGCACTATTTTTGCGATTTATACGCGCTGGCGCGTATACGATTAAGCGCACTCGGAATTACTAACATATTTGGAGGTGGGCTTTGTACCTACAGTGACTCCGAACGTTTTTATTCTTATCGACGTGACCGTGAAACCGGTCGCATGGCTAGCATGATCATGGTGCGTTAATACGTTTAGTAAGATGTAAATACCCATGCTTGAAATAGGGAGAATAGACCCCATTTATATTGGTAGGCGAGAGACATATCTCCAGCGAGGGCCATCAGGTAGCAGAGGCACACAGTATGAGAATGGATAGATTGACCAATCAGTTGCAAGGCGCAATGGCTGATGCACAGTCTTTGGCACTGGGTAGAGACCACAATTTCATAGAGCCCGTGCACCTCCTGTGTGCGCTGTTAGAGCAATCTGGCGGCGCCTGCAGTCCATTGCTGCAAAAAGCAGGAGCGAACGTGGTAGGCATAGTTGCTGGCACTAAAATGGCCATCGATGCATTGCCAACGGTGTCAGGCACTGGCGGCGATATACATATATCGAATGACTTAGACCGTATCCTAAACGTTACTGATAAATTGGCCCAGCAGAGCGGTGACAACTACATCTCTAGTGAGTTGGTGTTGCAGGCGATGCTGGACAGCAACACATCAGCAGGCAAGTTGTTGCAGGCCAATGGTCTGAGGCGGTTGGAGCTTAAAGCGGCTATAGACACTATGCGTGGCGGAGAGTCTGTAGATAATCCGGACGCCGAGGAATCACGCCAGGCGTTGGACAAGTATACGATTGACCTTACTGAGCGGGCTGAGCAGGGTAAGTTAGACCCTGTGATAGGTCGGGACGATGAGATCCGGCGCACCATTCAAGTGCTCCAACGTCGCACCAAAAATAACCCTGTTCTTATTGGGGAGCCTGGTGTGGGAAAAACCGCGATTATCGAGGGTTTGGCCCAGCGCGTTGTCAACGGTGAAGTGCCTGAAAGCATGCGAAACAAGCGCGTGCTATCACTCGACTTGGGTGCTTTGTTGGCCGGCGCCAAATTTCGCGGCGATTTCGAGGAGCGACTCAAGGCAGTACTGAACGAGCTATCCAAAGAGGAGGGTCGTGTGATCCTGTTCATCGATGAGCTCCATACTATGGTGGGTGCAGGCAAAGCCGAGGGCTCAATGGACGCGGGAAATATGCTTAAGCCAGCTCTGGCTCGTGGTGAGTTACATTGTGTGGGTGCCACCACATTGAACGAATATCGGCAATACGTTGAAAAAGATGCAGCGCTGGAACGTCGCTTTCAGAGAGTGTTGGTGGGCGAACCCAACGAGGAGGATACCATTGCCATCTTGCGCGGGCTCAAAGAACGCTATGAGGTGCATCATGGGGTGGATATCACGGATAGCGCGATTATCGCCGCCGCGAGGTTATCCGAGCGTTATATTACTGATCGTCAATTGCCGGATAAGGCGATCGATTTGATTGACGAAGCCGCAAGCCGCATTCGTATGGAGATAGATTCAAAGCCAGAGGTTATGGATAAGCTGGAGCGAAGACTCATCCAGCTGAAGATCGAACGTGAGGCGGTGAAAAAAGATACCGATGCGGCCGCGAAGAAACAGGTCGAGTTGCTTGATGAAGAAATCGAAAACGTCGAACGAGAATTTTCCGATCTTGAGGAGGTATGGAAAGCGGAAAAAGCCTCCGTGCAGGGCGCTGCACAAATTAAGAGTGATTTGGAGCAAGTTAAGCTGGATTTAGAAGGGGCGCGTCGCACGGGCGACCTTACGCGGATGTCCGAGTTGCAATATGGGCGGCTGCCAGAGTTGGAAAAAAAGCTGCAACAGGCACATGAAACGGAGACGACAGAGACTGTTCTGCTGCGTAACAAAGTCACCGAAGAGGAAATCGCCGAAGTCGTGTCGCGCTGGACTGGTATTCCTGTGTCTAAAATGATGGAGGGTGACAGGGAGAAGCTGTCGCGGATGGAGGATGCCCTGCGCGCGCGAGTGGTCGGGCAGGACGAGGCGCTTAAGGCCGTTTCCAATGCCGTGCGACGTTCTCGGGCGGGTCTTTCTGATCCTAAACGTCCTAATGGCTCCTTTTTGTTTCTGGGACCAACGGGCGTTGGGAAAACTGAACTTTGTAAGGCGCTCGCAAATTTCATGTTCGATAGCGATGATGCGATGGTGCGGGTGGACATGTCGGAATTTATGGAGAAGCACTCGGTTGCGCGTCTGATCGGCGCTCCTCCGGGCTATGTGGGTTACGAAGAGGGGGGCTATCTTACAGAGGCTGTGAGACGACGTCCTTATTCTTTACTGCTGTTGGATGAGGTCGAGAAGGCGCATCCCGACGTCTTTAACATTTTATTGCAAGTGCTGGAAGATGGCCGGCTCACCGATGGGCAGGGGAGGACGGTGGATTTTCGCAACACGCTAGTGGTAATGACTTCTAACCTAGGCTCCCACCTGATTCAGGAAATGGCGGTAGAAGATAATTATGAGGCCATGAAAGCGGCGGTAATGGAGATAGTGGGGGCCCACTTTCGGCCGGAGTTTATCAACCGGGTAGATGAATCAGTAGTGTTTCATCCACTGGCGATTGAGCAGATTCGTGGGATCGCTAGGATTCAATTGCAGGATCTGCAGGCGCGTTTGGCAGAGCGAGAGTTGGTGCTGGAAATCAGCGACGCTTTCATGGATCGATTGGTGTTGTTGGGCTTCGACCCGGTTTATGGTGCGCGGCCCCTGAGGCGTGCGATACAGGAAGCATTGGAGAATCCGCTTGCGCAGCGCATATTAGCAGGAGACCTTCAGCCGGGAGATGCCATCGCTGTTGACTTTCAGGAGGGCGAGCCCAGCTTCACGGTGTTACAACGATAGATGTACATATCGCAGTTCTCTTGGCCTAGGGTTGTTAGCGTATAAACATTCTAGGTCAAGTGGTGCGCACCTATGAACAGTGCGCTTTTATAGCGGCTAGCGTTTTCTCTTTCTCTGCAATTTTTTCTGTCTCGCTCAAATAGTAAACCTCTCCACGCTCGTTGCGCATTCTAATTCGCGCATGGGTGTTGATTTGTTCAAGGTTATCTCTAGCCTGGTCGCAGTAAAGCGCATGCTTCTCGACCTTTGGTGCTGCCGTGTCTACCTGTTTATAACTATTGTTGGGAGTGGACTTTATGCTGGTTGGCACAGCACCTTGATCGGCGCCGACTTTACGCACCATGCTCGAACCTGTGGAGATCACTTCATACGCAATACCTGCTGGTGGTGGTCGGTCACTGTTTACACTGTTGCCTCGTTCATTCTTCCATCGGTAGACAGTTCCGTCAGCAGTGGCGTAGGACACTAGTAGGGCGAGTAGTGCGATTGCTACCGTCGGCACACTGGCTGTTATCATATTCTTCAACAGCACGTATCTCCAAAAAATAATCTCAAAGTTAAAATACTCCACATTAGATTCTGGGGCAATCCAGTCATTGGCCGCAGCCAGTGACAGACATCAGCAGTGGTTGACTTTGGCAGCCCTCAGACGTGACAATAGGGGTGTCTTTCAAATGGCAATGGCTAAAGTCGAGTACCCTCGGCCTCTGGCCTACTGCGTCAATGCGATAATTTGACGCAGCTGCTTGTAAGTCCCGTATTCAGTTTGTGCCGTATTGGCCAAATTGAGGGCCAGACACTGCGCTACCCCGCAGGGCTACCGATACACAGTGTGTTCGTGATCGTATTCCCTCCATGGGTGATTCCGAGCAGTGCATCGAGCTTGTAATGGGGGTGGTGTAGCTAATCGGATACCGGTTCAGGTATCTTTTTAAGCGGCGTCCACACACGACTTTAGAATGATCCGGCGAGGGTTACGCGCCTGACGTTTTGATATTGGAGATTGATTGTGGAGTTGTTATCCGGCGGTGAGATGATCGCCCGTGCCCTAGAGGATGAAGGCGTCGAGTATATTTTCGGCTATCCTGGAGGCGCGGTTTTGCACATATATGATGCCTTATTCAAGGATTGCAAAGTCCCGCACATATTGGTGCGCCATGAGCAAGCTGCGACCCACGCCGCAGACGGTTACGCTAGAGCGACTGGTAAGCCAGGCGTTGTCTTGGTGACGTCCGGCCCCGGTGCTACCAATGCCATTACTGGCATTGCCACCGCTTATATGGATTCAATTCCTATGGTCGTTTTAGCGGGTCAGGTGCAGAGCCACTTGATCGGCGAGGATGCTTTTCAGGAAACAGATACGGTCGGCATTTCGAGGCCCATTGTAAAGCATAGCTTTATGGTTAAGCGCACTGAAGATTTGCCGATCATGATTAAAAAAGCCTTTCACATTGCCGCTAGCGGTCGTCCGGGGCCTGTCGTTATCGACATACCGAAAGACCTTACGCGACCCGATGCAAAGTATGAGTATCACTATCCGGAAACCGTGAAAATGCGTTCCTATGCGCCTGCTCAACGTGGTCACACTGGGCAGATAAAAAAGGCAGCAAAGTTGTTGCTTGCAGCGAAGCGTCCGATCATTTATGCCGGCGGCGGTGTATTGCTCGGTGAGGCTAGTGAACAGCTAACGCAATTAGCGAGGGAGTTGAACTATCCAGTCACTAAAACCTTAATGGGTCTCGGGGCTTATCCAGGCAGCGACCGTCAGTGCTTGGGGATGTTAGGCATGCACGGTTTCTATGAAGCGAATATGGCTATGCATAACAGCGACTGTATTATCGCCGTTGGTGCACGCTTCGATGACCGAGTTACGAATACCGTAGGGAAATTTTGTCCCGGTGCCAAGGTGATCCATATCGATATAGACCCTGCCTCTATTTCTAAAATTATAATAGCGGATGTTCCTATCGTCGGTCCTGTCCAGCCAGTATTGACGGAATTGCTGGCGCAAATTTCATTGCTGCGCGACAAAGATAACAGCTTGCCGGATCAGTCTGCATTGAATCTGTGGTGGCAGCAGATTGAAGAGTGGCGGGCGGCCCAGGGTTTGTTCACTGGGCGGCGGTATGGTGAAAGTGACATGATCATGCCGCAGCAGGTTATCCAAAGCCTTTACCGCGCAACGAAAGGCGATGCCTTTGTGACTTCCGACGTTGGGCAGCACCAGATGTTTGCGGCCCAGTATTATCCATTCGATAAACCACGGCGTTGGATAAATTCCGGTGGTTTGGGAACTATGGGTTTTGGACTGCCGGCGGCCATGGGAGTGAAATTAGCCTTCCCAGATATGGACGTTGCCTGTGTCACCGGTGAAGGTAGTATTCAGATGAATATTCAGGAATTGTCTACTTGTACTCAATACAACTCTGCCGTCAAGATTATCAATTTGCGTAACAATAATCTCGGCATGGTAACGCAGTGGCAGGATATGCAGTATGAAGGACGCTATGCTATGAGTACCTATGAAGATTCTCTTCCCGATTTTGTCAAGCTAGTGGAGGCTTATGGTCACGTAGGCATGCAAGTGACAAAGCTGGCGGACTTAGACGATGCTATGGATGAGGCGTTTGCCATGAAGGACAAACTAGTGTTCGTGGATGTTATTATTGACCCCAATGAACACGTATATCCGATGCATATCGCTCCCAATGGGTCGATGAAGGATATGTGGCTCAGCAAGAACGAGAGGACCTGAGATGCGACGGATAATTTCTATGTTAATGGAAAATGAGCCGGGTGCACTGTCTCGCGTTGTCGGTCTATTCTCTCAGCGCGGCTACAATATTGAAACGCTGAACGTAGCCCCCACGGATGATCCTACGCTGTCACGACTGACTCTGACGACGGCAGATAGCGACCTGCGCATCGAGCAACTCACCAAGCAACTCAATAAGTTGGTAGATGTTGTGAAGCTTGCTGACTTGACGGAAGGTGCTCATATTGAAAGGGACATGATGTTGATTAAAGTGCGTGCCGCTGGCGCTGCGCGCCATGAAGTCAAACGTACTACTGATATTTTTCGTGGACAGATTGTGGATGTGGGCCCTGAGGTTTACACCATTCAGATTATAGGCACTAGCGAAAAACTTGATGCGTTTGTGGCAGCGATGTCTGATGTCGACATTCTTGAGGTTGTGCGCTCGGGTGTTGCTGGGATTTCTCGCGGCGAGAGGGTGTTGAGCCTTTAACGTGGTGCAATTTTTTTAGTATTAATATTAGGTAACACGTTAGGCTGACAAGTGCTGAATGAATAAAAAAGGGGCTAATAGGCCCCTTTTTTATTCGCTAGTATCGC
>PKDD01000160.1 GCA_002862465.1 Haliea sp. | reverse complement strand
AGCCGAGTTTTTAAGAATGGATGCGACCGCGGTCACCTCCACATTTCCTTTGGCTTCCGCCATTATCCTGCTAATCGTAAGTTTGTGTGCTTGCTCATCCATCAAGTGATTGGCTAAGCGGAGACGCAGATCTGTATCTTCTAGCATGCCGTTTTCAGTCATACCAACATAGCGCTTGGCAATGTCACCTAAAAATTCACCACCAGTTGCAGGGCCACCTTCACCGGTTTGGCTCTGGCGCTCATGCTGCAGCAAGCGTTTGCCTAGACTCCAGCCATCATTCAGGTCGCCGAGTAATTCATCCTTATCTGCTATGGCATCATCAAAGAACATTTCACAGAAAGGCGAATCACCTGTAATTAGCTTAAGCGGCCTTGTTCTGACGCCGGGTTGATCCATAGGAAACATGACAAAGCTGATACCGTTACGTTTCTTTACGCTAGGATCCGTTCGCACGAGCGCGCCGCACCATTGCGCAATATCAGCTCCGGACGTCCAGACTTTTTGCCCATTGATAAGCCAGTGATCACCCTTATCTTCCGCCTTAGTTGACAGCGACGCCAAGTCTGAACCTGCTCCTGGTTCGGAGTACCCCAGGCACCAGAAATTTTCACCGCTTGCCATCATTGGAAGATGGCGGCGTTTTTGAGACTCTGTACCATACTCAAGAATAGTGGGGCCCACCATTGTCACTCCCATGCCTGCTAACATTGGAATTGGGTTGAAGGCGCCTATTTTTCCCATTTCTTCATTAATGATCTGGGCATGCTTCTGAGTTAAGCTTGCGCCGCCATATTCAAGTGGCCACGTTGGAGCGCCCCAGCCTTTGGTCGCCAAATTCTTACGCCAGGTGTCACTGTCTTCTCTAAGCGTGCCTGAAACGTTTTTCCCGAGACTTATTTCAGACGCTTTTCCGTCTAGTGACTTAGGAAAGTTTTCTTGTAACCACGCTTTAACTTCTGCTTTAAAGTCGTCAAATTTTGGGTTGATGTCAGTCATTTTATATCTCTCAGTTGATATTTCAGTTCTACTGCACCTTACTTGACAAATCAGAGCGATTTCGTGAAACAGGGGTTCGCTCATTGCACGTGCGGCATTTGCCTTAATGGAGCTACATTTTAAATAGTTGATCAGAGCATGACAAGCAATCTTCCACCGTGTATACCTCTAGTGGCGATTAAATAAATCTGGTTTGAGGGGGAGAGGTCTTGTTATTGCGCATGAGGCGTAATGCTTGGTGCGGCGAATAAAAAATAGAGATGAGGACGTTACTATGAATGACTTTGAAATAAAAGGAACAGTCAAGCCCGGTTTTGAGTCAGTTAAACGGCTTTATGAGCACAATATGCGGACGCTGGCCGAAAAACATACACAGCTGTGCGTTTATTACGACGAGGAGAAAGTGGTTGACCTTTGGGCGTCCGTGACAGACGAAGCTGATTTTTCCGCGGACTCCCTAGTGAATGTCTTTAGTAGCGGAAAAAGTCTTGAGGCCATTGCGATGGCATCTCTTGTAGGACAGGGACTCATTACTTACGATTCTAGGATTGCTGACTATTGGCCGGAGTTCGGCGCAAATGGCAAAGGTGACCTAACAGTGGCTGAGCTCATGCGGCATGAGGCTGGACTAGCAACATTTAGCGTGTCTTTAGAGCCGCACGATCTGCTTTCCGAAAATATAAAGAAAAATAAGGTGGGGCATATCATTGAAGGCCAAAGTCAGACCTACCCTCGCGGTGGAGGAAGAAAGCGGGAATATCACGCCATTACAAGAGGTTGGATTGTAAATGAGCTATTCCGTCGCGTGGACCAGAATGGACGAACTATTGGTGAATTTCTGCTCGAAGATATTAGCACTCCGTTGGGCGTAGACGCATTTATTGGTCTGGCTCATGAAGATCTAGGCCGGGTAAAAAAAGTTGCTCTGCTTGGTGCTCGGTTCCAGTTTGTAGAGAGTTTGAAACCCAAATTTCTGAAAAGACGGATGGAATTTAATATGTTTCAAATAATTGGAAAATTGGTCAGGTTGATTCCCGCGATGCTACGGTCATCCGCTCGCGGGGCGCCTCCGCCATTTAAAGGCTTGAAAGTCATAGCCGCTTTTAATGATCCAGCAATAGCAACCGGTGAGACCCCGTCGGCCAATGCAAACTGTTCCGCTAGAGGCTTGGCAAAAATAGCCGCTATGATAGCGGCAGGCGGGAAGTGGGACAAAAAGCGGTATCTTGATGAGCAAGGTTGTAAAGCAATGCATGACAATCCCCGTGAGGCAGACATGGGATTTGCGATTACCCGCTTCACTCAGGGTGGTGTTGCTCTCTTCTCTTCTGTGTCGCAAGACAGTACTAAAGTTGAGCGAGCTCTCAATGTGGGAAGAGAAGGGTTCTATGGCTGGATGGGGCTTGGTGGGTCGTTATTTCAATGGCACCCCAAATACAAGATAGGCTTTGGTTATGTGCCAACTTCACTAAACGTGCTGGACTTGCTGAATGAGAGGGGAAAGTCATATCAGGCCGAAGTGCTGCACTGCGTAGAACGCCTGAGAAACCAATAAGTGTGGTTTATACGCTTGGGTATCGATAAGCCAGTCGTTCTCTATAAGCTAGTGCTGCTTTTGCCCACTAGCATCGCCAAGCGCGCGCGAGCAGTGATTTATCTTCAGGATTGTTTTTATACTAAGATTTTTTTCGCCTTGAACGTCCGTTCGAATGAGTCTCCTTGACATCTTTTTCTGATTTGGGCAGTTGCCCTTTCGCAGCCTTTGACAGTCGGCTTATCGCAATCAAATCAAGTGTTTCTAGATCGTTTAATTTTTTTGCATTTTTTTCTAAGGTATCCAATTCTTCAAAGCTATATACGTCGTTCCTAAGCTTCTCTAGTCTGTCCATAAAGCGCTCCGATGCCTGTCTAATTAACTGCTAACGAGTACGTTAACGTCATGCCTTTTAGTGTAAATACGCCAAGACTGCGTTTTCGAGTGCCACTATTGCACGGTAGTGGTCATATAATGATTATTGCGACTTCGTACATTCCAAACTGAATTCCCGGGACAATTATGATCTCCGCCCGCCAGCTGCACGACGATTTCCTCGACCTCTGCCGTCGCTCATACCGTGATCCCGACTATTACCGCGATTTCTCGGACTGCTGCGGCCGCCGCCGTTGCGTATTGCTTCAGCCTTGATAAGGGGATCAACATCATATCCTGGTGGGTTGATTTTCTCGATTTCTGAACCTAGTAGCCTTTCTATGTCACGAAGAAGCTTCAACTCATCAATACAAACAAGAGATACCGCGTGTCCCTTCTGCCCCGCACGAGCGGTTCTACCGATACGATGGACATAGTCTTCGGGTATGTTCGGGAGTTCAAAATTCACCACATGAGGAAGTTTTTGTATGTCAATGCCGCGTGCTGCGATGTCAGTTGCCACTAGGACTCTTATGCCGCCTGCCTTGAAATCTGCTAGCGCCTTGGTTCGAGCTCCCTGTGATTTATTGCCGTGAATCGCCGCTGAGGTAATACCGTCGTCGTCAAGCTGCTTTGCCAATTTATTCGCGCTGTGCTTAGTTCTGGTGAAAACTAAAACTTGTTGCCAGTCTCCTTCACCTATTTTCTGGGACAGCAATTCACGTTTTCGTTTCTTGTCGACCGGATAGACAACTTGACTTACCAATTCAACAGCAGTGTTTTCAGGCGTGACTTGTATCTGCGCGGGTTGCTTTAAAAATTCGGAGGCTAGATTTCGGATTTCCTTAGAAAAGGTTGCAGAAAATAATAAGGTCTGACGCTGTTTGGGAATAATATTCAGTAGCTTCCGGATATCGCGGATAAAGCCCATATCGAGCATGCGGTCAGCCTCGTCCAGAATCAGTATTTCTATTTTGGACAGGTCGATACTTCGCTGGCCTACATGATCCAGCAGACGGCCAGGTGTTGCGACAACGATATCCACGCCCTTGATGAGTTTCTGTTTCTGCGGGTTTATGCTCACTCCCCCAAAAATTACCGCAGACCGAAAAGGCAAATACCGTCCGTAGTCTCGGACACTCTCATGCACCTGTGCGGCAAGTTCCCGTGTGGGCGTCAGGACCAATACTTTGGGGTAGGGTTTCTGACCGGGACGGTGGGATTGCTGCAGAAGTTGCAACACCGGTAGCGTAAAGCCCGCAGTTTTTCCGGTGCCTGTCTGCGCGCCGGCCAGTACATCTTTACCCTCGAGCACCAGCGGTATCGCTTGCTCTTGAATCGGAGTAGCCTCGTCGTAACCTTGTTTTTCTATGGCCTGCAGAAGTTCAGCCGAAAGGGCGAGATTTTTAAATAGCATGGATATTTTATTCCTGATTTGTGCGTGTTTAGATCAATCGGATGCCGGAGGCTTCCAGCGTTATCCGGCGTTGCTTGTAGAGGGCGCCAATCGCCTGCTTAAAGATCTTTTTACTGACCCTGAAAGCGGTGTAAATTTCCGGGGGAGGGCTTTTATCTGTTAGACCAATAAAGCCGTCATTGTCTTTCAATGATGCGAGGATAGCGCTGGAGACAATGTCTATCTTGTCTGCGCTGAAGCCTCGCTGATCTAATGTCAGATCGACTTTGCCATCCTCACGCACGTGCTTGATGTAGCCGTCCATGCTGAGTCCCTTGCGGATCTTTCGATACAGCTCATTGCCATACAGAAGCCCCCAGCATGTATGATTGATAATCGCTTTAAATCCCAGCTCCGTTTTGTCGCCAATGATCAAGCTGACTTTTTCTCCCTGCTTTAGTTCGTGTGAGTCGTCTGAAATCCAGTAGTCGATTCGCGTGGAGCCTGCGAGTCTCCCCTGATTATCCTGATAGATTCTCACCAGACTATGGGCGCCCTTATTCAGCGGATACTGCTGTTCGGAGAACGGTATGAATAGGTCTTTGGGCAGGCCCCAGTGTGCGAATGCCCCTAAGTCATTTACGTCTACAACCTCCAGCCATGCCACCTGCCCCAGGTGAGCGGCGGGACATAGAGTCGTCGGTACTGGGTCACCTGCGGCATCGAGATAGATAAATACCTCTAATTTGTCGTTGGGGGCGAGACCCTGAGGACACTGCTGCAGTGAAAGCGGAAGGCGCCCTGATTGATAGCCATCTAACATGGCGGCATAGGTGCTAACCTCGATGACGTTAAGGTAATTCAACTGGCCTATGTGAAGCATTAAAGGTATACCTGAATAAAGCGCGCTTTAGGTAGCTGCAAGCGGAGCATTTTGCCCAATGCCCGCCACTCGTGACGCTTTTTGCGTTTTTCGCGCACAGAAGGTGAAATTCTACTGAGAAGGCTTAGGCCTTTTTAGCAGACAGTCGCGCTGGCACTGCCACTTTATTAGGCGAATTTCAGCGTGCCAAGTATACACAGATCGCAATCTAATTGCAGTTAGCGGGTCGTCACTCACGTATCTGCGGCAATTAATTTTTCATAAGCGGGGTAGATACCCAATAAGGATAGAAGAAATGAGCTACTCATGTCCGAGAAGTCCTGAGCATGCCAATGACTCCGGTCCCAATCTTACAAAAGCCTGAATTCCCCGATACGTT
Source organism: Haliea sp. (assembly GCA_002862465.1). GTDB lineage: Bacteria > Pseudomonadota > Gammaproteobacteria > Pseudomonadales > Halieaceae > Marimicrobium. Next base: position 2,465 of record PKDD01000160.1, on the reverse strand, counting down.
GCTCAAAAAGGGACTTTATGATGAACCACGTCTCTGTGCTGCAGATATCATGGATGCAAAAGTGATACATCTCTGGGTTATACTGTTCCTAGAATTCTAATTGATGTGCTTTAGTGATGGAGCCAGATGAAAAGCCATCCCCAAGTCCAAAAAATGTAAACTAGAGTCAATTATTCTGGGTTGAGGGTATCCTAATTTAGCCGCTTAGCATGGCATGTCGAGTATCCACGCCGAAGTGCTTTTAGGATTGGGAGAGAGATTATGAATCAGGATCTGCTTGCAAGGATAGACCGGCTGGAGTCACTGGAAGAAATCCGGCAGCTTGTGGCTAAGTATTCCTTGTCGCTGGATATGCGGGATTTGGACGCACACGTTAACCTGTTCGCAGAGGATATTCGGGTCAGTCGCGAACTGACCGGGCGCGCACATCTTAAACGCTGGCTGGACGAAACCCTGCGCAATCAATTCACCGGCACATCGCATCATATTGGCAATCATGTGATTGAGTTTGACGACTCTGATCATGCGCATGGAGTGGTTTATTCCAAGAACGAGCATGAAACGGGCGACGAATGGGTGATTATGCAAATGTTATACTGGGACAATTACGATCGCATTGATGGTCGCTGGTATTTTCGCCGTCGATTGCCCTGTTACTGGTACGCTACGGATTTAAATAAACCGCCTTTAGGTGACAATAAAATGCGCTGGCCAGACCGAGAGCCATACGCTGGCGCCTATCACGATTTGTGGCCTTCTTGGCAAGATTTTTGGGCCAATCCCCCAGATGAAAAGGAGCCGGAGGTGGCAACCCCCGCGCCACTGGAAGAGTTCTTACGCACCATGCGTGGGGATGCAACTGAACCGAAAATCCGCGTGCGCTAACGAATTAATGCAGAAAGTGACTTAGCGGACAGCGCCTCCTCCATCCACCGACAAAATTTGTCCGGTAATAAACGATGCTCGATCACTGGATAAGAAACTCACTGCGTCTGCAATTTCCTCGGGTGTTCCTAAGCGATTCATTACGGATTTTTTTCTGAGCCCCTCTGCTTTTTCGGGCTGCTCCTCGAAGTATTGTTCTAGCCCTGGAGTGAGAACGACGCCTGGAGACACGGCATTAATGCGAATACCTTTGGCACCATACTCCGCAGCGGCACTTTTCGTGAGGATATTGACCCCACCTTTAGCAGCAGCATAGGCAGTATTGAACGCCTGACCTCGCAACGAGGCATTTGAAGATATGTTGACGATTGCGCCACCACCATTTTTCAGCATTGCGGTAATCTCGTACTTCATACACAGCCAAGTGTTCGTGAGGCACATGTCCAAGGTTTGATCGAAGGTGCTGTGCTCATACTCATGTATTGGACCGTTACCACGACTTACCGCCGCGCTGTTACAGGCGATGTCGAGACGGCCATAAGTGCTAATCACATAGTCGACGGTGGCTTTGACGGACTCTTCTTTGCTTATGTCGCCGTAGATGAAGCTTGCCGAACCTCCTGCATCTGTAATCAACTCCACTGTTTTCAGCCCCATTTCCTTATTGAAGTCGGCCACTACAACTTTGGCACCTTCGCGAACGAACGAAAGAGCAATCGCGCGCCCAATGCCCTGGCCAGAACCTGTGACTAAACCAATTTTGTTGTTGAGTGTCGACATGGCTTGCTCTAGTGTGTTGCTGTTGTGCTTGTAGGCGTGTTTTCGCGCAGCGCAATCAAGACCATGGGGACGACTAGGATTGATGCCATCAGCCCGGCCCAAACGCCTTTGAAGATCGCATAGTATTCAGGGCTAATGGTATGGACATCAACCAGATAGAGTCCCGCGAGGGTTAGGGGGGCGATGATCAGCAGGCCTATTAGGCCAAAGAGGAATGCGCTTTTTGCTGTGCCGGTGGGGAAGCGATCAGCCACAGACTGCATGAAGGACGATGGTCCGAGATTAATCGGCTGCAGCGTTCCATTTTTGAGCTTACTGCGTTGCACCGGAATGACGATACACCCCACGATGAACGGCAGCAGGAATGCCGTCGCCAACACATCGGTCACAAAGGAGTGATCACCACTCCACTGCAAGTTGCCCCCACCTCTCATCAATAACCAGGCACAAAGTCCATTAATAATAGTGTTGGATCCGCCGCAAACCAATATTTCATGTTGAATATGTTTATTACCATTGCCGCCGCTATGCATTTTTTCATCCTCGCAATTGCCTCATCGTATCATTGCGAAAGGCATGATTGTAAGGCCTAGGCTACGCGAAGGTAGGAGCCAAACGATCAGGTTATTGCGTGCCTGCGGTCCACCGATTTTACCTAGTGACAGTAAATCTTCGTAGCGCTGTCACATGGCCTATGCCAAGTTTTTCTATATTGAAGGACGCGATGATAGGCAGAAAAAATAGGCTCACAGGATGCCTCGAGTCAAATGCATAAACATTTTCGGCCTGTTTTTATTGAG
>PKDD01000036.1 GCA_002862465.1 Haliea sp. | reverse complement strand
CTCCATAAATGCAGAGATCGCGTTACCAAGTGTCATCAGAAGCGTAATACCAATGGCTAGCTTGCAGAACCACTGTTGATACTTGAAAGACACGTATGAACTCTCAGAGTACTGAGTACTAAACGCGCTGATCACCGCCGTACCGAGTATCACCAGCGAAAAAACATAAAATGCCCACGTGTAATAGTGGTAGCCAAGGAAAGGGGCGCCATATTGTGGAGACCCAGGAATTATATGCAGTAATACTTGCCGCATAGCAAATGCAGCGCCCAGTAAGGCGGCTACTACAATAATGGAATAGTGAAGCGGCTTGGGGCCATAAACAACATTGAGTAGCAGGCCATATAACACAGCGATAAATGCGACCCGCTGCAGCAGGCAAAGTGGACATGGAAGGTCACCGCCGAAAAATTGCCCGTAAAATGCCTCAATCAAAACCGCATTGATGAGGATGAGGCCGATGGCATTCAGTAGCCTGAAATTATAAGCGCGCATAAAGTTCTACCTCACTTAAAGCGATATATTTAAAGTATCCGTGGCGTGATAAAGAAACCAATACACAGTCAAAATCAGTGCGACACTGAACGTAGCCAGAGAAAAAACTTTTTTATCGACCATGGTAAATATCATGGCAAGCAAAAATAGAATTAATAACAGACTTATCATGGTGCAATCCCTAAGATCAATGTGTTATCCAACATCAATATTATTTTTCTACCGAATATAAATCAACATCGCCCGCTCTGCTAGTGCTGGCGCAACAACAAAGTCTTCACACTCCAACAGGGTCGCTTCCAACCCAGTATGGATTGCTGCCTTTCTACTGTCTGTGACCCATATCAGCGCCTGACACTGTCAATACTATTCTCTACTGCAATCGACGTACCCTCACTGTCACCCAAAGGGCTATTTATGCCTTTGGCTAACATGGATATTGAAGCCAGCCGCAAAATTCGATGCATCGACGACACGCCGATTGCTTGGATAAAAGACATTCGCGCTGAGGAAGATGATGTCTTTTTTTAATGCTATTATTGAGCAATGAACGACGTTTCCTCACGATATCCGGAGACGCTGGAGATTGTGAGCTACGAATCGCTACCTTACCATAATCGGCGAAGAGGACCTGCATGAGCACCGAGCGTTATAACCAACATATCCTATTCTCAGCAAGGCCACAGGGTGAAATCGAGCCCGCAAATTTTGACCTAATAGATGTGCCCATGCCGAGCCTAAATACTGGCGAAGTGTTGGTGGAAGTTCACTATCTTGCAGTGGAGCCGGCGATGAAGGGCTGGATGGAGGCTAGAGCAGACTATATGGCGCCACTGCAGATCGGCGATGTGATGCGGGGCCAAGGCGCGGGCATCGTTCTGCAATCCCAAAACCCCAAATTTCCGACAGGAACAATGGTGTCCGGCCCACTAGGCTGGCGGCGCTACCTCGCAACTGATGGTCGTTCAATTCCGCTGCGAGCCATACCTCCGTCTGCATCTCTGCCCGCCGCACTTAACGTGCTTGGTATCACCGGCCTGACCGCATACTTTGGGATGCTGGACATCGGCAAGCCGCAAATGGGCAGCACCGTATTGGTATCAGGCGCTGGCGGCGCAACGGGTTCAATTGCTGGCCAACTGGCTAGAATTTCCGGCGCACGCGTCATAGGTGTCGCTGGCGGCAGAGAGAAATGTGATTGGTTGATATCTGATCTGGGCTTTGACGCCGCCATCGACTATAAATCTGAAAATACGGCGCAGCGAGTTCTAGAGTTATGCCCGGATGGGCTAGATGTTTACTTTGATAATGTGGGTGGCGACATTCTCGACGTCGCGCTTAACAATCTTGCGGAGCGCGCTCGCGTGGTACTGTGCGGTGGCATCTCGCGCTATAACGTCTCGGGGCCTATCGCCGGCCCTGTGAATTACTTTAACTTAGTCTATCGCCGGGCCCGTATGGAGGGCTTTATTGTCTTAGACTATGCTGAGCGATTCCCCGAAGCTATCGAGGCACTGCTGCAACATTTGGACAGCGGTGAATTGCGCCATAGAGAGACTATTCTGCAAGGCTTTGAGCAGCTACCACAAGCATTGATAAACCTATTTAGCGGAGGCAATATTGGCAAGCAGTTGGTAGCCGTAAATACCTAAAATCGGGCTCTGAGTGCGACTAGACTACTGTAACTATTAGTCATCGCGCATAATCAGGCGGGGTATTAGTTGCGGAAACGTCGATATGACTAACCGACAATCACACGTTAAACTGGCGCATCATCAGGACATTTCTGCTGTCGTAAGCACTGACGCCTGCAGCACACAGATACCATCCGGTGCAGATTTGAATAACGATCTTTGTCGGTCGCGCTAACAGCCTGAATTACTCCAAGCACCTGCCATTAATGCACCATACTCTATATATTAAATTCCAGCATACGCTTAGCCAATCTAGCTTGTTCTAGCCTGCCATTGCCAATATAAGTCGTGGAGGACAAACTAAAATCTAACTTGATCAACCACCCATCAATACGGCCGCTTTATCCCCAATATGCCTCAGTGTATAGTGAAGGGGTGGTAATGCACATATGCTGCACAGCGATCATTCGAAGCGGAGGAGATTAGGAAAATGCAGCAGTTATCCGGACAGGACGCTATGTTCCTGCATGCCGAATTAGACGGTCTTCCCCAGCACATTGGCGTAGTCAACATTTATGACCAATCCACAGCGCCCAGCCGCAAGGTTCGATTCAAACAAATATTAAATATGCTGGAAAGCCGCGCGCATCTGTCACCCATTTTTCGCCGTAAACTCGCATTTGTCCCGTATAACCTTGGTCGGCCTTACTGGATAGAAGATCCAGACTTTGATATGGAATACCATGTGCGCCATATCGCCCTCCCTAAACCCGGAGACTGGCGCCAGCTGTGTATTTTGGCAGCCCGCATTCACTCCCAGCCCCTAAGACGGGACAAGCCGATGTGGGAAATCTATGTTATTGAAGGGCTCAATAATATTAAGGGCTACCCTCAGGGCTGCTTTGCGCTTTTAATGAAAGTACACCACTGTGCTATGGATGGCGCCACTGGCACTCAATTCATGAACATCGTGCATGATCTAACACCTGAAACTAGAGACGTCGGAGCCCCGCCTCCTTGGATTGTGGAAAGGCTTCCCACTCCGAAAATGCTTGGGCGCGCCTACATGGACGCGTGGCGCAAGCCCGGCCAAGTGTTTGACATGCTAAAAGAAACCATACCCACGATGCGGCGTTTGCGTGCAGGCAAACAAGAAAAACATTTTCATAACCTTGAGGACAAACCGAAAACCCGTTTTCAAGGCAGAATTTCGCGACACCGCGTGGTCGGCGCAAGCAAGTTTGATTTCGAAGTGGTGCGCGCTATCAAGAATACGCGCCCGGGCACCACTATTAATGATGTCATGGTGACCATCGTCGCTGGCGCCATGCGTCAATATCTTGAAAGTAAGAACGAATTGCCCGCACACACGCTCGTTACTGGCTGCCCCATTGACGTTCGCTCTGCAGAAGAGCGTGCTGCGGGCGGCAACATGGTGGGATTTATGAATGTAGCCCTGCGTACAGACATTATCGATCCTAGCGATCGACTCGCTGCAGTCCACGATGAAGCGCTGTCTGCTAAGGCTTATGCTGAGGCACTTGGGCCGCGCTTTGCTGTCGATCTGACAGACGTCATGCCTGGAAATGTACTTTCCCTCGCCCTCCGGACTGCGAGCGCAACCGGTTTGGTCGAGGCCAATACTGTGTTCAATACCATTGTGACCAATGTGCCAGGGCCACCAGTGCAGCTATACATGTGTGGTGCAGCGCTGATTGATTCTATCAGCCTAGGTCCGCTATTGCCCAACGTGGGTCTGTTTCACATCGTTTACAGTTCTGTTCAAGATAAAAAAGGCATCATCAGTATTTCTTTCACTGCGTGTCGCGATATGCTGCCAGACCCAGCTTTTTACGCGAGTTGCTTGAAATCCTCATTTGAGGATTTATGCAAAAGCACATTGCCAAGCACATCAAAACGCAAGAAACCCACCCGAAAATAATATGCGCGTGAGTCTCAGGGCAGCCAGCGTTGCATCAGTTGGTGAACATTGACTCGGGCTTTTAATCGGCTCGCCAGCATAAACATGCCGCCGACCTTTCGGTGAAAATACACGGCAGCGGAGGGTGGAACCTGCCATGAATCTCTAAAGCTCGCCACCTCTCCTCCTAGTTTTGATATGTTGTGAGCCATATCAGAGTGAGCAAAATCATAGTCTATATCAAGCCGCAAAGGCTCTAAGGCCAGCGTTAGAAACTGAAGAACCATGTTCTGATAGTCACTTCCCTCGTCCCCCATAGAGTATCCAAGGCGTTCACACGCAGCCACTAACTTGACTTTGTCTTCGGCGATGGCAGCACGTGCCAATCTTTTATAGTCCTTAACAAAGCTCGCCTTGAAGCGTCGAGTTGCGCCAAAGTCAAGCAGTACGATCTGACCCGTGTCTTGCCTGTACTGGTAATTAGAGAAATTCGGGTCAGTCTGCACCATTTTAAGCTCAAAGAATTCCAGTAACATTAAGTCTATAAGAGCAGTCATTACTCGGTCACGCTCCGCCTGTGGCATATTGATAACGGCCTCTATTGAACTGCCGCTCACATAGGTCATCGCCAATACATTACGGTGCGTCAACTCCGGCAACACCTGAGGCACCACAAAGCGCTCATCTTGATGCAGCAATTGACCAAAGGCCTCGAGAAATTCAGCTTCTTTGAGATAGTCCGTCTCGTCCTTGAGTTGCACCTTGGCATCCTCTAACAAAGGCTGTATATCAATATCGGCGGGCAGCAGGCCAGACAACTTTAGCAGGCTGGCGATGTTATCTACGTCACTATTGATGCTCTCTGCGACGCCCGGATACTGCACTTTCAACACGATGTCGCGACCGTCCGGGGAAAGGGTTCTGTGCACCTGTCCAATCGATGCAGCGGCCAGCGGTTTCATTTTAAAATCGTAGAACAGAGACTCCCACTCGGGGCCATAGGCATCTGACATCGCGCGCCGCAATTGCTGTGGAGGCATCTGCTGAGCGTCATCACGCAGGCGCGCTAAAATGTCAGCGAGCTCCCGTGGTAGAAACTCGCCCGTATCCATAGAGAGAATTTGTCCTACCTTCATAGCAGCGCCGCGCATTGTAGACAATTGCTCCGCTACACGACGCGCATTGCTCGGTGTCAGCAGCATGTCCTTCGCTTTAGGTCGGTTTCCAGCGCTCAACTGGCGTCCGCCCTCGGCTAGCATTCCCCCAGCGACTCCCCCGACCATGCGTGCCATGCGCGCAAAACGACTGACCCTTGACGTGGGTATAGCCCTAGAACTATCACCTTTACCTTTATCGTTTCGCGACATTACGGTCCTTTGCCTGCCAGCGATGAATGTGCGACTGCACCATATCGTGGGCGTTAAATTCGGCATCCAGTGCCGCAATAAAATTAAATAATCCGGTCAACTTGCGAGCAATCAGCGCAAAATCACGCGAGGGCGCGGCAAAGTGCCGACTAGTTGTCGCCGCGGCCGCCTTCTTAGCTGCACGACGCATCAGCTGCGATTTCCCCCAACAATACTCTCCCTGAGCATTGAGGTATTCAGCGGGCAATTGCTCCGGAGGTCTCAATGGCTCGAGTAAATGCATACAGAAATCGGCAAAAATTTTGCGTCCGTCGTCTGAGGTCTGTTGATGCAGGCAGCCCAGACCAATTAGCCCTTCAATCAGGCGCGGGTAATCATGCTGCTGTCCTGCTTCAATGGTCTGCCGTAAGTTGCACAGAAATTTTTCAGAACAATGCAGTACAGAACCGAAATCGATCAGCACCAGTTCATCATTCGCTATCTTCTTACGACGATCATCCAGTCGCAGGAGATAATTACCAAAATTGGGATCCGTTTGCAGCATTCCCCATTCGTAAATCTCATAAAAAAATAATTCGAGCATGCCTTTGGCCAATGCATTGCGCCTGCGAAGCGATAACTTAGACACATCAGGGTCAACAACGGAGACGCCCTCAATATACTCCATCGCCAGCACTGTATCGGTGCAATAATAAGGATAGAGCCGAGGTACATGGTAATGGGTAGTAGTGCCGTTCACATCCGCTATCAACTTGCCCATTTTTATTGTGGACGCAGCCTCACGCCGATAATCGATCTCGTCGTGCAGGTGCTCACGCATGGATTCAAGCCAGTCATCCAAATCGCGCCCCGATTTTACCCACCGAGCCAGTAGCAACATACGCACGACCGCATCAAAGTCAGCATCTATGACCTGCGCCAATCCAGGATACTGCAATTTCAAACAAATCCAGTCGCCACTCGAGCGAACTCTTGCCAAGTGCACTTGAGCCAATGAGGCGGCGGCAATCGCCTGTGGGTCAATATCTAAATCCTGATAACGCTCACCTAGACTGTCACGAACGGATGACTCTAGTGCATCCCAATGCAGCGGTTCAGTCTGGTCAGAGAGCTCACGCAGCGCATCCACCAGTGCTCTTGGAAGAAACTGCTCTCCAAACAGAGCCAGCATCTGACCAATTTTTATATAAGTGCCCTTAAGCTTGCCCAGTTCACGCACAAAGCCATGCGCCTCCCGGCGGGCAAAGTCGGAATCAGTGTCATCTGGGCCTCGGCCGAGTACTCTTTGCACAACACTGTCTGCGGCCAAGGCACTACCCGCTCGAATCCCAGCGAGTGACGCCGACAGAGTACGAGGCAAAATGTTGCCCTTAAAGCCGCGCTGTTTTTTTACCATGAGAGAAACGACGTCAAAATTTTCGTGGATGAAGTATATACGATTATTAAACCTTTCAGCAGCGATAACAAACCGTGCTAAACGCTGTCGGCGCCGCTGTATTAACCCAACAGAAGCGTAGCGAGGTGCTTCCGATGATGCTGAATATCACCAAACTGCTGCTGGCTCCACTGGGCGCGGCGAATATAAAGTTGCGCGTCGCACTCATAAGTGAAACCCATACCACCGTGAAATTGTATACCCCGATCTCCCGCATATAGAAGAGTCTGGCATGCTTGAGCCTTCGCCATGCGACAAGCAATTTCCGCATCGGTATCAAGAGTATCGTCACCTACCATAGTAGCTGCATGGTAGATAAACGAGCGAGCCGAGTCGGTCGCAGTCAGTATGTCCACGGCGGGATGCTTCAGCGCTTGATAAGAACCGATCAGTTTACCAAACTGTTTGCGAGTCTTAAGATACTCCACCATCGTATTCAAGCAGGCAGCGGCACTGCCGGTCGCCTCGGCTGCGACCAACAGAGCACCTATAAGTCTAACATCTCGCAATGCAGCCGCGACACCGGGACCCACGATAATATTGTCCTCATCTACAGCAATGTCGCTGAAATCGACATTGGCTGCACGCTTGGTTTGGTCGATCAGGGTATTAGAAGCTATTGCACCTGCAGCCAGTTGATCCGCACGCACGATCGCCAGTGCCGCATCCCCCTGAACAGACACTGACACAACAAAAAGATCAGCAACGGATGCGTCTGGCACGCATTTTTTCACCCCATGCAGCACACGCTCATCATCCAGTATCAGCCCTGTACCATCGTCACCCCAGTCACCGTTATCCAGCAATGCGAGCGCTGCCGGCGCACCGGCTGCAATCGCGGGCAACAGTCGCTCGGTCTGCTGCGCATTGCCCGCACGCAGCAGCAACTGCCCCGCCAATGCGCTGCTTATCAGAGGAGTACCCAACATCGCACGCCCCATAGATTCGATCACTGGAACCAGCGCACCAACACCCAACCCGGAACCACCGCACGATTCAGGCAAAGAGATCCCGGCCCAACCCAAGGACACCATTTCATCCCAGAGTGCCTGATCAAAACCGCGATCAGAATCCAACTGCGCGCGCACTGCAGTCATCGGCGATTTATCCCGGCAAAACTCTCTTGCCACATCTAACAACATAGCCTGCTCTTCACTGAAGGTCAGGGTAGTATTTCCAATAAGCGACATAGTCATTCCCTACTTCGG
>PKDD01000169.1 GCA_002862465.1 Haliea sp. | reverse complement strand
GAAACCTGCACAGACATAGCTGATGAGTTGTATCTTGGTGCAGTCGTTGATCGCTCGTCACGCCGTATTGTTTTCATGGCATCCACCGAGGGTGGTGTTGAAATTGAGAAAGTCGCGGAACAATCGCCGGAGAAAATACTGCGTACAACGATTGACCCGCTGACGGGTCCGCAGCCTTATCAGGGTCGTGAACTGGCCTTTAACTTAGGATTGTCGGGCGAGCAGATCAAGCAGTTCGTGAAAATTTTCATGGGTTTGGCGCAATTGTTTGTTGAGAAAGACTTAGCTCTCATTGAAATTAACCCTCTAGTGATCACCGACGACGGTAACCTGCACTGTCTTGATGCAAAAATCGGCGTCGACAGTAATGCGCTTTATCGCCAACCTGCGTTGCGTGAGATGCATGACACTACTCAGGAAGACGAACGTGAAGTGCATGCGGCTAAGTGGGAATTGAACTATGTCGCTCTTGACGGGAACATTGGCTGCATGGTCAACGGCGCTGGCCTAGCGATGGGGACGATGGATATCGTGGCGTTGCATGGCGGATTCCCCGCTAACTTTTTAGATGTTGGTGGTGGGGCCACGAAGGAGCGTGTATCGGAAGCGTTTAAGATTATCCTTTCTGACGATAACGTGAAAGCCGTGCTTATCAATATCTTCGGGGGTATTGTGCGCTGTGACTTAATTGCTGAAGGTGTCATCGGTGCAGTTGAGGAAATAGGCGTGCAGGTGCCGGTGGTCGTGCGGCTCGAGGGCAATAATGCCGAATTAGGACGACAAGTTCTAGCTGACAGTGGATTGAATATTATCGCGGCAACCAGCCTTACAGATGCTGCGCAGCAGGCAGTTAAAGCAGCTGGAGGCGCAGCCCAATGAGCATTCTTATCGATAAAAACACGAAAGTTATTTGTCAGGGTTTTACTGGCTCTCAGGGCACGTTTCATTCTGAACAGGCTATCGCCTATGGCAGCAAGATGGTTGGAGGTGTTACTCCCGGTAAAGGAGGTCAGGAGCATTTGGGGCTGCCGGTATTCAACACAGTAGCAGAGGCGGTTGCCACAACGGGCGCTGAGGCATCGGTCATCTACGTTCCAGCGCCATTTTGCAAAGACTCGATCCTTGAGGCAGCTAACGGTGGAATTAAGCTGATTGTTTGTATTACTGAGGGCATCGCAACGCTAGACATGCTCGAAGCTAAGGTCAAGTGCGATGAACTGGGCGTCCGCCTTATCGGGCCGAACTGTCCGGGAGTGATCACGCCCGGTGAGTGTAAGATTGGAATTATGCCCGGTCATATTCATCTGCCCGGTAAGGTGGGCATCGTGTCTCGCTCGGGTACTCTGACCTATGAGGCGGTCAAGCAGACAACGGATGCCGGTTTTGGCCAGTCTACGTGTGTTGGTATCGGTGGTGATCCGATCCCGGGGTCTAGCTTCATTGATATTCTCGAGATGTTCCAAAGTGATCCCGCTACCGAGGCGGTGGTGATGATTGGGGAAATTGGGGGTTCGGCGGAAGAGGAGGCAGCAGCGTATATCAAAGCTAATCTGACTAAGCCTGTCGTCTCTTATATTGCGGGTGTCACTGCTCCAACGGGTAAGCGCATGGGACATGCGGGGGCGATCATTTCAGGCGGTAAGGGCACCGCTGACGAGAAATTTGCAGCGCTTGAAGATGCCGGCGTCAAAACCGTTCGAAGTTTAGCAGAAATCGGTACTGCGTTAGCCGAGATTACTGGCTGGTAAACTGCTGTCGGGCGCGTGAAGTGGTGCAGGGTTGGTCGCGAGGCTAGCCCCTTTTTTCTGCTTGGATTTTCCCCGAACGTCGTGTAGCCGCGCGACGTTGCCTGCGGGCCTTTTGAAACTGCCAAACGACAAAAACGAGTGTGCCTGCCTTGGATAGGCCATGCAGTGTGCAATCGATTTCTATGCCTCACTTGAAATATGGACGATTCACCCCCATATCGTAAAAATGTATATTTCTCATTAAATCAACACCTTAAAAACGAGGCTACCATGACTGCTGATGTGAAAAAAGAGACGCTTGGATTTCAAACCGAAGCGAAGCAATTGCTGCATCTTATGATCCACTCCTTGTACAGCAACAAGGAAATCTTTATGCGAGAGTTAATATCTAACTCCAGCGATGCCATTGACAAGTTGCGTTTTGCCGCGTTGGCCGACGATACATTATTGGAAGGGCAGGGAGACTATGCAATACACATAGATCTGGATAAAGAGGCCAATAGCATCACCATTAGTGATAACGGTATTGGCATGGACCGAGACGAGGTGATTGAGAATTTGGGAACCATAGCCAAGTCAGGCACTGCTTCGTTTTTAGAAAGTCTTACCGGGGATGAGCGTAAAGACTCTCAATTAATTGGTCAGTTCGGTGTTGGCTTCTATTCTGGCTTCATCGTTGCCGACCGAGTCCAAGTGCATACTCGTAAAGCGGGAGACTCAGCTGATTCCGGGGTGTTGTGGGAATCCAGTGGCGAGGCAGAGTTTTCTATTGAGTCTAATCTTAAGGAAACACGTGGCACCAGCATCACTCTGTTTCTGAAAAAAGGCTGCGAAGAATTCGCTGACGACTTTCGAGTGCGCAGCGTGATTAAGAAATATTCGGACCACATATCAGTGCCGGTGATGATGTTGAAGCCACCGGCCCCTGCGTCTGAGGACGACGTTAGTGAAGCAGATACTAAGATTGAGTTTGAGTCTGTCAATGAGGCGAGCGCGCTTTGGATGCGTGGTCGCTCCGAGGTCAAGCGTGACGAGTACAAAGCATTTTACAAACATATATCGCACGACTATGACGATCCACTGACTTGGAGTCATAATAAGGTGGAGGGCAAGCTCGAATATACCAGTCTGCTGTATATTCCGGCGAAGGCCCCTTTTGATCTATGGAATCGCGAAATGTCGCGCGGGCTTAAGTTGTATGTGCAACGCACATTTATCATGGATGACGCCGAACAGTTCCTACCCCTGTATCTTCGCTTTATTAAGGGTGTTGTAGACTCCAACGATTTATCCTTAAACGTGTCGCGTGAAATACTTCAACAGGACCCTGCCGTTGAGAGTATGCGCAATGCATTGACTAAGCGTGTTTTGGATATGCTGTCAAAAATGGCTAAAGCGAAAAAAGGTAACGATTACGCTACATTCTGGAAGCATTTTGGTACGGTGCTGAAAGAGGGGCCGGCAGAGGATACGACTAACCAGGTCAAGATTGCCAAGCTCCTGCGGTTCAGCACAACGCATACAGATCTAGAAGAGCAGGACCAGTCTCTGGAGAATTATGTGGTTCGCATGCAGGAAAAACAGGAAAAGATATATTATGTCGTTGCGGAGAATTTCAATACAGCCAAGAAAAGTCCTCATCTAGAGGTTTTTCGGAAAAAGGGTATCGAGGTTTTACTGCTGTCTGATCGAGTAGATGATTGGTTGATGAATCATTTGCGAGAGTTTGATGGTAAACAGTTTCAGGACGTTGCGCGCGGAGCCCTAGACCTCGCGGGGGATTCAGAGGAGGAGAAGGAAGCTCAGGAAGCGCTTAGCAAAGAATCAGAGGCTTTGGTAGAACGTGTCTCAAAAGTACTAGAAGCTAGGGTCAGTGAGGTACGGGCTACGGCGCGTCTTACCGATTCCGCAGCTTGTCTTGTTGTGGGAGATTTTGATATGGGTTCCCAGATGCGTCGGATTATGGAAGCAGCGGGCCAAGAAATGCCCGAGAGTAAGCCGATACTAGAAATCAATCCCGCGCATCCGTTGGCGGAAATGCTTGATCAAGAGCCTGACGAAGATCGTTTTGAGAGTTTGGCGAACATCATCTTCGATCAGGCTACTCTTGTCGAAGGTGGCCAGCTAGACGATCCAGCAGACTACGTCGCCAGAATGAATAATCTGTTGGTTGCGATGCGTCAAGGCTGAGCGTCCGGCGCAGTTCAAGTCCTAGATCGTCAATACGATGATACTGACCCTATGGCGTCATGGTGAGGCTGAGCAAGGCGCAGACGATCGGCAGCGTCAACTTACTGCTGCTGGCAGTAATAATATTAATACTGGCTGTGATCAGTTTCATGAGGCTTGTAATGCCAGGGGCCTTCGGCCTCCGGAGCGCATATTGCACAGCCCTTGGGTTAGAACGCATCAAACAGCGATGATTATAGCCGCTGCTTTTTTGGCATGTCCGGTGGTCGCGACTGGGGCTTTGCAGCCGGGCAGCAATGTGGCCGCTGTGGATGCGGTTCTTGGCGCCGACGACCCGCAGGAGCATAGACTGTTAGTCTTGCATCAGCCATTGATATCGGCGCTAGTGGATCACTTCCTCGGGACAGCGGGACGTGTACCATTCCTCACCCCGGGTGGCCTAGTGACTGTTTCTCTGGACATCATCGCACCGGACTGTGGAAAAGTGATATTTTGGGCCTTCCCACCGACTTATGAAACGGGTATTTAGTGTCTAAGATTTTGACTCTTGATTCTGCAGTCCCACTGGAGTGGGAGGTAAACGGATTGAAGTTGGCTGGCCTGTCATGGGGGGACCCTAATGGTAGGCCACTGCTAGCGTTGCATGGTTGGCTCGATAATGCTGCCAGCTTCTTCCGACTTGCCCCATTGCTGACGGATTTTCGCATTGTTGCCTTAGATCTTACGGGTCATGGTCAAAGTGATTGTCGTTCGGCGGATTCCAGCTACCAGATATGGGATGATCTGCCCGAAATTATCGGTGTACTCGAAGCGTTAAGGTGGGATACCTTTGATCTTGTAGGACACTCCCGCGGTGCTATTATTGCCACACTGCTCGCTGGCGCCTACCCTGAGCGGGTGCAGCATCTCGTGTTACTAGACGCGGTTGCCCCGCAGCCGGTTGCAGATAAGGCCTTTCCGCAGCAGATTCGCAAGGCGCTGCAGGACAAGCCAAGGTTGCTTATGCGCACTAACAGGGTGTTTGTCAGTTGTGAGGAGGCAGTGGCCTCTCGGGTGCGTAAAGGTTTGTCTAAGAGCGCGGCTGAACAGTTGGTCGAACGCAATCTACGCGCCTGTTTGGGTGGCGTGACCTGGACAACGGACCCAAGATTGCATGGGGCATCAGCCGTTAAGTTGACTGAGGCTCAGATTAGGGCAGTATTGGAGAGCTTAAATATGCCAACCCTGCTGATGCGAGCTGGGGATAGCGTGCATCAGACTGCAGAGTATTTTGAGTCTGTGCAACGAAGCATCGACAACCTTGTTGTGCATACAATCGACGGCGGGCACCACTTTCACATGGAGTCTGGCGCTATCGAGGTAGCACAGCTTATGCAACATTTCTTGTTAAAGATCAATGAAACGGAGCCCGCACTATAGTGACGAAAATCAGACACATTTTAATTATCACGATAACAAGTCTTTTACTATTTCTAGTGGGCATGGTTCAGGCTGCTGAGCCAAAAATTACGCTGCTGCTAGAACAGCTTAACGATTATCCGCACTCCAGGCAGGTTGCATTTTCAGAGCGACAGGTGGTCGATCATGAAGTAGGCCTTAGTGCCATACGGAAGGTTCGAGGAGAATGGCGTTTCAAAGATAGCGAACGGCTTACTGGCACATTGCTGAGTTATACTTGGCAGATTCTTGACGGCTTTAGCTCAGCTGCGGTCATGGATGAGGTGTTAGGCTCTCTGGCAAAGGAAGAGGGCGCGGTTATGCTGTTCGAATGTGGCGGTCGAGCTTGTGGTAAGGGCGTACAGTGGGCAAATCGGGTTTTTGGAGAACGAGTACTGTATGGTCGAGAAGATTTACAGCAGTATCGAGTGTATGCCTTCGAGGCAGGAACCTCTTATCGAGTTTTAGGTTACAGCGCTGCCCGCACCGCAGACCGACAATATTTACGTGTTGATTTAATAAGCATCAACGATTAGCGTCACTGGCACAATAAAGCCAAAGCTTTCCGCGTTGGTGACTCTTGTAATGTGTAAAAATATCTCAGATGCGATATAGATTGGACATCCCTGAACGTTCACGACGGATATATGGGCAACATAACGGTTGCCCGTGATGGATAAGCGATTTTACCCACATAGCGAATAAATCTGTGTTGTAGAACATAATGATTACAGTGGATTCAGAAGGGGCGAGATCGCGTAAATTGGCAACGCCTTCAACTGGTTGCAGTGCGCTCGCATTAGAAATACGCGCGCTTGGACGCCGCGCTTGGTTGCGTCGTTCAAGCTTGACCGGTTTTGATCTTCGCGGAGGGTCTCTGCAATTTTGCTTCAATGCTATTGCCTATAGGTACTGCGATGCCAAAAGGCGTCATAGTACTCGGGCCAAAATGTCATGAATCTATTGCGGCGGTGCAAACACATCGGAGAGTGACGCTGGCTATAAGTTTTTGGGACGAATCGGTTAAACTAGCGTTATGAAAGACTTCAACTATGGTCTCAATCGGCCACCAACTGTTGGGCAATTGTTGCAGCTGTGCAGCGAGGCATTGGAAAGCAGTGGTGTGTTTTTTGGACACGGCACAGATAATGCGTGGGATGAAGCTGTTCTGATGGTACTGTTCATTGCAGACCTGCCTTTGGACTCCGGTGAGAGCGTCTTGGCGCTGTTCGTTGATGATGAGACAGTAGCTAGACTAGAAGAGTTGATGCGTCGGCGGATTGTGGAGCGCGAGCCTTTACCGTATCTGTTGGGTCGTGCTTGGTTTGCTGGCTTGGAGTTCATCTGTGATCGGCGCGCTATTATTCCTCGTTCTCCTATTGCTGAACTGATACTCAACGGCTTTGAACCGTGGTATAGCGGTCCGGCCCCAAAGCGTATACTTGATCTTTGTTGCGGCGGCGGTTGCATTGGTTTGGCTGCTGCTTATCAGTTTCCAGGTGCACGGGTTGACTTGATTGATATCGATGCCGGCGCATTGGAGTTGGCAGAGGAAAACACACGATATCTGAAGCTTCAGGACAGAACCAGTATCATTCAGTCCGATCTGTTAGAGTCCGTGGTCGGCACTAAATATGACCTTATTCTGAGCAATCCGCCGTATGTCGATGCTCCTGATCTAGCCGCCATGCCTGCAGAATTCCATCATGAACCAGAAGATGCGCTGGGTTCAGGGGTCGATGGCTTAGACTTGACGCGACGGATATTGTCCTCCGTTTGTCCGTTTCTGGCCTCTAGCGGGTTGCTCATTTTAGAGGTGGGCAACAGCTGGCTAGCGCTCGAGGAGGCCTATCCTAGGCTGCCGTTTACTTGGGTACAGTTTGAACGCGGCGGAGATGGTGTGCTTGCCCTTACTGCACAGGAGTTGCAAGATTACAGCGCAATTAGTGGCCAATTAGGCCTATAATGAATAAAAAAGTATAGGTGACGTTAGCAAGAGAACACTATGTCAGGTAATTCAATTGGCAAATTATTTACGGTGACCAGTTTTGGTGAGAGTCATGGTTCTGCTTTGGGCTGCGTAATCGACGGCTGCCCGCCGGGTCTTGCACTAGAGCCTGCGGACATGCAGTCTGATCTAGATCGACGCAAACCAGGCACCTCGCGGTTTACTACCCAGCGGCGTGAGGCCGATGAGGTACGTATTTTGTCTGGCGTTTTTGAGGGCGTTACGACCGGAACTTCCATCGGATTAATCATTGACAACACCGATCAGCGTTCGAAAGACTATTCTGCTATCAAGGACATGTTTCGTCCGGCTCACGCGGATTATACTTATAATCAAAAATACGGTTTTCGCGATTACCGTGGCGGTGGTCGCTCGTCCGCGCGTGAGACTGCGATGCGAGTGGCAGCCGGAGCTATTGCGAAGAAATACCTTCTGTCACGCTACGGCATAAAGGTCCGCGGATATTTGTCACAGCTGGGTCCAATTGTAGCTCAGCGCTTGGACTGGGATGTGGTGGAGTCTAACCCTTTCTTTTGCCCAGACGTCGAAAAGTTGTCAGACATGGAAACCTTCATGGCTGCTCTTATCAAGCGTGGCGACTCCATCGGTGCACGCATTAACGTGGTTGCCAGTGGTGTTATGCCCGGCTTAGGTGAGCCAATTTTTGATCGTCTTGATGCGGATATCGCCGGGGCAATGATGAGTATCAACGCCGTTAAAGGCGTTGAGATCGGTGCGGGCTTTGCCGCTGTAGAGCAATGCGGCAGCGAGCATCGGGATTTACTGACCCCTGAGGGTTTTGTTGGCAACAACGCTGGGGGGATCTTAGGCGGCATCAGTAGTGGACAGGATATCGTCGTGAGCCTTGCGCTGAAGCCGACATCCAGTATTCGCCAGCCCGGAGATAGTATTGATACCGGCGGCAAAGCAATACAGGTCGCAACACATGGTAGGCATGATCCCTGTGTAGGGATTCGGGCCACGCCCATCGCCGAGGCTATGCTTGCGATT
>PKDD01000153.1 GCA_002862465.1 Haliea sp. | reverse complement strand
AAGCCATAACAAACGTCCAAATGCTCTCAGCAGCAAACGCTTCAGGCGACTGGCACCGCGCCCGGTGACAACCAAGGAATGAAAGTATCTCGCCAAATCTGCCAGTATTACAGCAACAGGCACACCTGGCGTGATCCGCAATGCGCCGGTCGGCGGATGCTCTGCCGGATGCGCATCGTACCAAGCCGCATAGCAATCGGTGCTGTGGGCCTGAAATGGGTTGGGAAAAGCCCTCTGCAGGTCGATACGCTGGCGATAAAGCAGACGACATGCCTTCCCAATAGCTTTGCCATTACTGAAGTAATGATACTTTGAATTCATCTCACCCAGCACTGACTGACCATGCCGCTCGCACTCGGCAACGTACCAGTCACGCAATTTAAATAACAGTGGGCTATGCGCTCCATAGCGTTTCAGCATCGTAATTTGATCGCCGCTATCAAAACCCGAAAAGTGGTAAAAACCCAAAGGTTCTCCATTAATCAAAATACCCTGATCCAGAGATCCAGTTGCCCTCCTGTTAGTCACATTCCAGGTCGCTACATTAAAAGCGGGGGAGCGCAACACGGTGACCTCATCGAAAAAGCAGGGTGCCAGATTGACCCACTTCTGGTCAGTAAACAGACCCATTGGAAGATCATCGTGACAATATTTTAGCAAGCGCTCTGACCACCAGCGGGAAAAACGGCGGCCCTCTGGCACGTTCCTCACACCAACGAATCCCAAGTTGAAAACGCCATGCCGCAAACTTGAGACTTCGTTATCAAGTATACCCATGTCGCTGATTTCTGGATCCGTAAGATGGGGGGTCAAGACAATACTGGATGCGGAAAGCCTCAGTTGTAGTTCATCTAGGCGGCCGAACACCACCATGTCAGGATCAAAGAAGAAGATTTGCTCCGCACCAAAATGCGTAAATATATGCTCCAGCGCAACACCCTTAACCGCCGTACACATTTCCACCACTTCATGACCAAACGCCCAACGCGGAAAACCCTCGGTGACTAAATCTTCGGCATAAATAATGTTGTCAAAAGGCTCCGACGCAAGATCAAACCCAATGGGAAGACTGTCAGACAACACCAAGTGAAACTGCACCGAGTCATCCAGTGTTTTTATTGAGTGCGCCAGCACTCTCGCTTTGGGCAGGTAATTAGAGGTTATACTGGTATAGACATGGACATTTGCGGACATGTAGGGCTAATCCCGTTCAAATAAAGCCGTTGCCTCGCTATCTCGCCAGGCAGGCTACTATGATACCACTGCTTTTGGTAGTCTAAAGCACATTTGCAAGGCTGCGGCGTACTTTCTCAGAGAAGGCGTAGCCATGCGCACAGGCCACACCGCACAAACATAAAAAATTATCGGGTTGACCGTCACGGGTTTATCAAACCTTGCTAAGGGTTCTCTAACAGAGTCAAGTAATCATGATTTGCAAGCACTCCGCATACAGGCAAGAACAGCAAAATAAGCCGTGGCACATAAAAGTATTCTATAGTGCTGGTCACCGTCTTCAGAAACAGCACTAATATCGTGTCCAAAATTGAATAGTGGCTGGGCATGTTAAGCCTGTCAATGCGAGTGGCGCAGAAGCGGCGGTAAGGAGACTGATAAGACCTGGCCCATGCTGATGGATACCAGCTTCTCAAGCGATATGTCTATAAGGCTGGTAACACCATGCTTATGATTACTGTTTATTACCAACGTCAGTATCTATGCTGTAACGCTGTACATATTCATTCAGCACAGGACGATTCGACTCAAGAGCCCCATCGCGCGCAACCTTTTTAAGTGCTTCAATTTGGCTCTCCCGTGCGTCCGCTGCCGCGCTAGCTTTCACTATGGGGAGTATTTTAGCCTTAACCTCTTCAAAGCTCTGCTGACGACCAAGCATCCGCTCATTAAACTTAATGATGTGATATCCATATTGAGTCTCTACGGGGCCAGATATTTCGCCCTCTTCCGTCATTGCAAATGCCACATCCTCAAAAGGCTTGACCATGGAGTTACGCTTGAAAAAACCCAAATTACCACCCTTTGCCGCATTGCTCTGGTCGTCGCTGTATTCTTGCGCTAGCACCTTAAACTCGTCACCTGCCTGAAGACGTGCTAAGACATTATCCGCCGAGGCTTTTGCTTCCTTGGGTGTGCGGTCAGCAGTAGAAATCAAAATATGATCCACACTTATTTGGTCACCGACCTTATAGTCCGACTTCTTCGCGGTGTAGTACTCTTTTGCCACGGCATTCCAATCGGTATTGCTAAGCGCAGCTTGTACCTCAAGTTCGAGCTGCTTTTTCATCAGAAGCCCCGCTCTAAAATGCGCTACCGCCCAATCAACATAAGCATGGTCTATTGAGTCGTTGTTTTGACCCTTTGCTGCAAAGGCTCGGACGACATAAATATTCTCAAAGACGGCCTGCACCGCACCCTGCTGGGCCAGTACCCGCTCACGGTGTGCGCCCGTTATACCCGCATCTGTTAGATATCTGTCAAAATCCTCTGTGGTGACAACAACGTCGCTTGACTTCAAAACCACTCGGTTTTCTGCGAATGCTGAGGAACACGCCACAAAAAAAACCATGACCAACGCATACATACTTATCTTGTTCAAACTTTTCAACACTCCTGAAATACCAGTAATTCAAACTCATACACACAAAAAAAAAGCTCCCCACACGTTGGGAAGCTTTGTGCGCTCAGCACTAGTCATATCAAGACTAGAGTTTTTCGGTCTTCACTTTCTGGTCAATCTTGCTAGAAACCTGTGGGCTTAGATATCTCACGTTAACAAAGTACGTATTGCCTTGCGTCAAGATACACCGAGCGTAGGGGCTATTGTAAGCATAAGCGATATCGTAAGAAGTAACCCCACGAGTGACACTACAGTTATTACCGACCGGCTCCCCGCCTGGGGTTGACGATATCCATGCTTCAGCGGTGTATACCTTTATGCCTGGAGGGGCTACCCACTTAAATCTGCCTTCAGCACTGGCGCTGCCGGCCGCGATGAACTTAGTCGCGAGCGTCTTGCCTTTAGGGATTGTAATTCTAGATTCCTCATCGGGGCCGGTTGCGAGAGCGTTGTCAGAAAAAGCTGTGCCACAGATCACGGTATTTGGGAGGTCAGCACAACTGACGCCATCGCCGGTATCGCCATCGCCATCGCCGGTATCTCCACCACCATCGCCGGTATCTCCACCACCATCGCCGGTGTCTCCACCACCATCACCGGTGTCTCCACCACCATCACCGGTGTCTCCACCACCATCGCCGGTATCCCCATCACCATCACCGGGATTAGTAAAAGTGTAACCCGTTACCGTCAAGTCTAACACCCCGTCATTAAAGGTGAAGGAACTACCTTCGACGCCTTCTAAGGATTGACCGTTAATTTTGAGGTCAAAGGCAGCATTGGCCATCGGCGCACCTGCGATGGCGGCCACAGACGCTAACAAAAAGAGTTTCTTCATGATAAAAACCTCAAGATAGTTGCTGAAAATATTTTAGGGCCCCGCAATAAATTACCCTGATAGCTTTTGAGCGGAATATCCTTGCGTCACCTTGCCATACTTGATCGAACCAAAAGGTAAATTAGCAAGGCTTCGGGACACGTGCAATGCAGAATAAAGTAAATAATCGCATAACCCTATAAGTAACACTACTAAGAGGGTAAGACATTGTATTAGTGACCGAAGTTCCTTCAACCCCTCGAAAATTCGCATTCTTTTATCGCTACAAGACGGAGACCTGAAAGGGAGCGACCGGGTTACGCGCCTTACCTAAGTTCGCTCGATGCGCCTTACATTATATCCGATTAAGCGGCTGATATTGGGTGATGTGCATAGCGGATACAGTCTCACCGCATGAAGAAATCGTCAGCATAAAAAAAGGGCGCCAAGGGCGCCCTTTGAATACACTAACTCAGCAGATTAGTCAGTAAACACAGTCGTGACCGTCTTGTGCTCAACAGCAGCCTCATAGTTGGCCTTAACGATACCGTCAACTGGGTCTATGATTTGACCATTTACGTACTCGAACACAGCGAAGCCAGTTGCTGGTAAGCCGGTGAACACGTTGCCATCAGCTGTATCCAACTCCCGCGGAGATGTTACCGGTAGTGGAGTGACTAGCTGGGCTCCAGTAAGGTCTAGCAACGCCCAGCCCTCGGTATAATCCAAGAAACCGCTTACACCATAATCGATTCTTGATGAAGCTTGAACAGCGCTCGTTGATCCAAAAGAAATCACATTGACTTCTTTACAAATTTCAAGATCTTCACCGGGAATGATGTCAGGTGCTGGCGAGAAAATTGGGCCTTCACTTGGAGTGTCCTCAAACGCCTCTTCACGATCCCAGAAGAAAAGCGAAACCGGCTCACATGCTATACCGCCATCTTCAGCCGCATTTGGTCCCCACACTGAACTAAAGGGTGAAATTGGCGAAGGACCTTGTGTGTAGTCTTTCTTAGTCGGAAAGTTGATAATCCAATCTGTTGCAGCGTTGATATCCGGATCGACTACGTAATCGTTGATTATCACGTCTGTCATAAACAGAGCAGAGACCGCATCTGTGCCTGTGGTCATGGCATAGGTTTCAGTCGTGCTATCAATGGCATTAAACACCGTTACGTTAAGCTGCGCGTCATTTAAGCCTGGCTCAATATTGCCCGGCTCAGTGTGCAGATTGGGCAGTGGACCTTGCGAGAGATCCGCAAAGTTTACAACAGCGGTCGCATCCATGCCGAAAGCGGTACCATTGTCTACATTGATGAGTACGCCATAGCCGTACAAACCGCCACCGTCCCACGTGGTCAGCTGGTCATATGCGGGATTGGCTAACCATGCGCCTTGAAGATCAGGAAGGCCAATAATTGGTGCCGTCCATGCTGAAACCAAAGCGGCGCAGTTTGCAGGAACACCATCTGCACCGTGCACTGCGGCAGCTCCCACTGCACTGGTTGGGTCCCACTGACCCATCTCAATCATTTCGATGTAACCTTCACTGGTACGTTCGATTGAGTTGTCAAAAGTATCATCTAGGTACTCAAAGTTAACGAATTCCTTCGCACGAATAATCGTACCATCGGCCAGCACATCGACCTCAGGTATGGCAGGAACAGTACAAGAATTGTCAACCGTACGAACCAATGCGCCGCCATCAGGCGTTCCTGTAACAACAGCTGCCCACTCATCTTGCGGAGAGAGATAAAGGTTAAAGTCGAGAACCTCGTCACTGTTCTGAGACTCAATGAAGCGTACCTTCACAGCCTTAGTCAGAGACGTCGTGTTAACAATATGCACGTAGGTATCGTTACCATTGGCTGCAGAATAAAACGGGTAGATCAACGTTTCACCGAGGCCGCCCTCGTTGATAGACATACCTGGTTGTGGTTGTGCTAGTGTCGAAACCGCACCACCCAGCAAAGCAGCAGTGACGGCGAGTGACATGGCTTGTTTTTTCATGTGGAACTCCTAGTTAAAAAATGGTCTTACAAATTTAAGCAGCCCGACGGGCTTATTATGTTCACTTTCCAGATAGCGTTTTACGCTACCTGAATCGATTACTCAACAACTTTCGTTGCCATACACCCAGTAACCTCAACCCGCTCCATTCAACTTCAGCCGATTGATCGATACAATATCACACAGTTTTTCCGCATACAACACACATATCGAGAGAGAAAATGTGAAAGTTACCGCTATTTATTCAACTTATTCAGTAGGCTACACGCAGGAGTTGTCTACCGATTTACCCTAATTATTCACCCTCTCTCGCCTACTACCTTTTCTGAGGATAATAGTACCACTGCCCGTTGACGTCAATCCAAACCTCCTTACGAACGTTGGTGTTCTTAATTCTAGGCCGCACCAATTCATAGGTGACCGCCACACCGACGTCGCAACGATCGGGCTCGCAATTGACGCTGTTGACCTTGACTGCGCGCCATTGTGCCACTCCTGCATACTGTATAGCCCAATGGGGCAGGGTTGTCGCCTCGCGTGTTGCTGGCGCCAGAAATGAAAAGGCTTTTTTGAAGTCCTGAGCTAGCAGCGCATCCAGCCGCGCCTGAGCCCGCCGCTCTACCCGCTCCTCAGGGGTCTGGAACAGCCCCATGGAGGCACAGCCAGCCAAGCTGGCAAAAACAATCACCATTCCAGAAACTAACGCACCTACCTTTAAAAATGACATCCATCGCTCCATTAAATTACAACGCCTTATTCACAACGAGTAGCAAGGCTTAATACCACTGCGCCCGGGAATCCCTGACTAATCGGGAATTTGATCAATCTCACTGTCAGTAAAGAAACTGGACGCCTTGCCGCTGTCGATTAGCTCGAGTCCACGCATCTGCCGGCGCATCTCTCGACTCATATCGCGAAGTTCCACATCGCTGTAGATTGCCCTCGGCGTAATGATCACTATCAGCTCCGTGCGCCTGCCATCTGCCGTTTTGGTGCCAAAAAGCGGCCCTATTAGGGGAAGATTGTGCAGTATGGGTATGCCACTGCTGCCCTCGCTCTTGTTTTCGCGGATCATGCCACCGAGCACGACTGACTCGGTCGATCGAACCGCAACCCGAGTGGTGACTTTCCGCTCCAAAAACGTACGCTGGTCGGTGGCAATATCGATCGGACCTACGTCAGTCACGGATTGTTCGATGTCCATGGTAACCAGCCCGCCAGCATTGACCTGTGGCGTCACCGCCAAATGCACTCCGGTGTCTTTGTAAACGATTGAAGATACCGTGTTACCGCCATCAGAGATGGTGGTCGAATCTCTAATCGGAACCTGGTCTCCCACCTGAATGGCAGCAGTGTGGTTATCCAATACCATCAAGGACGGCGACGATATAACATTCAAAAGATCGTCTTGCGCCAAAGCGTTAAGCACTATCCTGATGTCACCGCTACCGTTGACGACCGAGTAAGAGAAACCCGAGCCGGGCGCAATGACACCTAAAGCCTGCCGCGCTACGCCTGACCAGCCTCCGCCCAGGGAGCCCTCTGCTGAGTATTCCAGGCCATATTTCGTGCTATCCGTCAGCGTCACCTCAACAATACTGGCCTCTATGACGACCTGCGTGGCGGCCACATCAAGCTGTGCCAGCGCCGTTTGCATCTTTTGATATTCGCGGCTTGTAGCATAGATGAGTAGTGCATTGTTTTCGTCGTCCGCTACGACCTGCACGTCACCGACGGCAACACTTTTCGCCTGCGGCGCGCTCCGGCGACGGGTTTGCGAGCCCGCCTCGTCCATGCTAGATGTTACCTGCTCTGGGGTATAACCGGGCGCCACGCCTGCTTTATCGCCCCCCCCGGCACTACTGGTTCCAGAAAAAATAGAGCTCAGCAGGCCGGCGACATGAGCCGCGTCACTGTTTTGGACTTCGTAAACGTAAAGACGCCTCTCAGCGTTGGAATCAGGAGCCTGATCAAGACGCTCTATCCAAGTCCTGACACGCTCTAAATAGTGCGCCCTAGGCGTGACGACCATGATACTACTGAGCCGCTCTATAGGTATGATCCGAATCATACTACCTATACCGCCAGCGGTCTCTGCGGCCCCGTCCCCGCTCTCTTTGCCTAACAAACTCGTCAACGCATCATCAATATCAGCAATCGAACTGTTCTCGATCGGAAAGATACCGACAGACATACCCTCGAGTAAGTCCACGTCAAAAGAAGTAATTATCTCCTGCCAACCGGCCAATTGATTACTCGTGCCGGCCAATACCAGCAGGTTGCGCACCGGATCAATCAGCACAAAGGCAGACTCATCAGCTACTGGACGCAAAATCTCAGCCATATTTTTCGCGCCGATATACTGCAAAGGCACAATAACGTTGCTGTAGCCAGCAGTATTCGCCGAGGCTGCACTAAAATTCGGTTGCAATTTATTCATTTCGCTGGAACCACTGATAAAGTAGCGGCCCTCATTATCACGAACCATTAATGCCTTGTTGGCCAGTAACAATGATTCCAGTATCTCCAGCAGTTGGTCTCGGGGCACAGGGGTGCGCGTTCGAACCGTTACTTCGCCGTTGATCGGATGCTCAACAATATAATCCACGCCCAGAATATCGCCCATAATAGCGTGAATAACCGCGGTCAGCGGCGCCTGCTCGAAATCAAGACTGACAGCATCGCCGTAAAATTTGACCGGCGCCTGAGCAGGGGGCATTTGCACGACTTTATCGGTGCCGCTGTAAATTGTCGGCGCAGACTTAATGTAGGCCTCGGACTGCTCAGCTGCCCCCTGTGAGTCGCGGCCCAGCCGGGAGGATGCGCCAGCAGGAGCGTTTGCCGGCATCACCGTTGCGACCAACTCAGTGGCCGCATTATCTTCCTGCCTATCGAGCGCAGACTGTTGCTCTTGCTGCATGGCCGTGCAGCTGGCCAGAACCAGGGCAGCGGCCACC
>PKDD01000018.1 GCA_002862465.1 Haliea sp. | reverse complement strand
CGAAGTATAGACAAAACTCTGTTAAGGAACACGTTTTTTAGATTATGCTGAGATGCAAAATCTTTGGCGTAGCACTTCCTTTCGTTGTGCTTAAAACACCATTAGATAAATTTTCGATGATATCAAATTAACTTCGCCTTAAACTAGAAACCCTTGCATATCTGCAATCGCTATCAGATTTTCCGACTGCACAGTCACTGTGATCGTCAATGCTATTGAGATTATATGTCCAGTAATTTTTCAGTCCGGCGTCTGTATCGTGATAGGTTTTTTTTCGCACGCCCGTCCATCATATTTCTCGGGCTGATGTCGCGATTTGCTACGGACAAACATCGCCATAATGTTCGTATCGTTGAAGCCGAACACCTATCGCAGGCAACACAAAGTGGCATTTGCCATGTTCGTATTCTTTTTCTGTTTAGGTCCCGCTGCTCTAGCCCTTATTATCTGTCATCTTATTTCGCAATGAAGTCAGGGTCCTGAGCCCAAGCCCTTGAGCTCAGGTGGACAACATGCGGCTATTCTCTGAGAATAGCCGAATCGATAAATGACTTGCTCATGCTAATAGCCACATCTTAGAGACGAAACCTCAAATGCTCAGTGAAACCTCCAGTGATAATGATGCCCTTTACGGTGCCGTTGTTCCAACATTCTTTAAGTACTTGGTCCCGTCCTTGCTCGGGCTTTTTGCCATGACATCAGCCTCTTTGGTCGACGGCATCTTCATCGGTAACTATGAAGGAGTCGTCGCTTTAGCAGCCGTTAACCTGATTATTCCGATTATGACACTGCTATTCGGAATCGGCATGATGTTGTCTATCGGAGGTTCTGTCCGTGCTGGTAAGTATCTAGGGGAGGGTAATATAGCTGCAGCATCTGCAATTTTCAGTAAAACACTGGTCTCTGTAGCGCTTTATGCCGCAGCTATCATCGTACTGGGACTTGCATTAGAGGAGCAGCTGTTTGCCGGGTTGGGCGCAACGCCAGAACTCTTCGCGCCAATGAGTCAATATTATCGGGTTATTATGCCGTTTTTGTTCGCCCAATTATTGGCACTCGTGTTGTACTTTTTTATACGTTTGGACGGTATGCCAAACCTGGCTGCTGCTGCGCTTGCCATCGGGGCAGTCGTCAACATTGTGTTGGATTATTTGTTTATTGCGGCATTCGGCTGGGGTCTAACCGGGGCAGCTTTTGCAACTGGTCTTTCGATGGTGTTGCCTGCACTGATCATGCTCTTTTATTTTTTTCGGCCTGCTCGCAGGCTTCGATTTAAGCTTCCCCAGAATAATTGGGGAGAAGTACTATATGCAGCTTATAACGGCGTCTCAGAGTTTATCAATACCGTATCTGGGGCCGCGGTAGCATTTATCTTAAACTGGATGCTAATCGAACGAGCGGGTGTAAACGGTGTGGCGGCTATCACCGTGGTCAACTATCTTTTGGTTCTCGGATTTATGATGTTCTTTGCCATTTCCGATACTATTCAAGTGATGATTTCTCAGAACTTTGGGGCGGCTAAAGATGATCGTATCCGGGCGTTTTTACAAACCGCGTCCTGTGTAATTGGCGTGTCCAGCGTGGCATTTATTGCAGTACTCATGACGGTAAGCGAGCCACTGGTCTACTTGTTTGTGGATGAAAGGAATAGCGTAGAAATGGTGGAACTGGCTACGGAACTGGTTAGCTACGTCTGGCCTCTATTCCTGTTTGCTGGTTTCAACATACTAATATCCGGCTACCTGACGGCCATACACTTGCCTTTTCAGTCAGGCCTAGTTGCGGTGTCCCACAGTTTAGTTTTCCCTGCCGGGCTTTTGTTATTGTTTTACTATTTGGTGTCTGATCATCGCTTTGTGACAGCACTACCTGCTGCAGAAGGTTTGACATTTATACTGGCGCTTGTCATTTTCCTGCGTCATCGTCCTCAACATGCGACTCAGCCCACTGTGCACGATCATTGATTCGAAAGCCGTCGATAGTGCATACCCCAGTGACACAGATGGCGCGCAGCGCAGGGTTTTAAGTAAACAATAAACGCTTCCATGGCCTATATGCGAGGCAATCATGAAGATCTAAAAGAGTTTTCCAAAAATATACAAGCGCTAAGACAGTGCACGTATATAGACTGCGTTACCGCCACCGTAATGCAGCTAGCAGAGATCTGTAACTAGACAAAACGCCGCTGCTTAGGTGTGGCATAGCCTTTCGAGATGCGCCAGCGTAAGTTCTGCTGAACGTTTCCAGGTGAACTGCGGTGCTCGCGCTAATGCATTGGCAGAGAGCTCTTCTCGCAAGCCAGTATTCTCGACTATTTCAATTATCGATTGCGCGATTGCGTCAACATCAAAGGGATCAAAATATAGTCCTGCGTCGCCCACTACTTCTGGTAATGATCCGAGGTTGCTTGATAGCACTGGAGTCGCACATGACATTGCCTCTATCGCCGGCAGTCCGAATCCCTCAGAATACGATGGCATTGCAACGGCGATGGCGGAGCTGTAAAGAGCTACGAGGTCCTCGTCCGATACGTAGCCGGTGAAATGTACCCGATCGCGCAATTCTGGGTTTGCCTCTACCCGCGACCACAAACTGCTATAGTTAGATAAGAAGCCTGCTCCCTCAAAATCACCAACGAGAGCCATATGAACATTTTGTGCACGACCGCGCGAGTTAGCGCGTTCAAATCCGTCTAAAAGGCCGTGTAAATTTTTATGTGGCGCGAGCCCTCCGACATAAACAATAGTGGGTGCCTCTGCCGGCAGGCTTGCTCGCGCCCGCGCGGCCGCAATAAAGGTATGGTCAGTCGTTCTGCGAAACAACGGATTGGGTGCTTCACTCGCTATATCAATTAGAGCAGCAGGCGCACCAACATAGTCTACGATTTCTTGTTTCGCCGCTGCGGACACCGTGAGTATGCGGTCGCTATTCCAAATTGCCAGCTTGACCTTCAGAGACCAGAGAAATCGGCTCCGCCACGATGAGAATATTAGTTCAGGGTAGTGCTCAGCAATAGCATCATGGAGTGTGACAACGGTGGGTAGTTTAAGCGGCGCAGGAAACCACGAGTACACGGCTGGAAAGTACATAAGGTCGATCGGTGACCGCGCCACAGCGCGATACAGCCGCAGCATATCAAAAGGTGATCTGTTACTGTCAGCAACGGCCGCCTCCGTGGTGGGGCGCGATGCATCAACCTGGATAATCGACACATTGCTAAAGCGTGACATCGTAGGAATTGGCTGGTCGGTAAAGAGGGTGAAGTGGTGGTGTGTCTCCAACTCGAATAATGCCGTTAAAAGGTCTCGGGTAAATCGCCCGAACCCTCGGTTGTTCCACCAGCAGGTTGCGTCGATACCAATGTTCACAGGCTATGCCTTCGCTATAATGCGCGAATAATCGTTTACAGGTCTTGAGAGTGACAGCGGGTGCACAGTCTGGAGCACTAATTTAGTCATGCGAAAGTCCTCTGATTTCTAAAGCAGCTACTCTAACCTCCCCAGTATGCCATCGCTAGCTTTGCTTTGTTACGGGACAGTTCTATGGTGGTCAACGCGCTATTACAGCTCGGATTTTGGTAGACCTAATCGTTTGCAATATTCGCTGAAGAGCATATCTGGATCAAAAAGACCGACTTCTATGAGCTATTCACGCAATTTTGTTTTACAAATCCTTTGCCCACAACTTGTGGGCGAAGGACTTAGACTGTCAAAAGTGCTACTGCCTCGGCGGAAGTCCGTGCACCATGGTCAACGACTTCAGCTCTGTCCCAGCCCTACGGTGTTCAGAGAGCGCTTGATATTCTGGGTCGTTGTACCAAGTATCCGCGGCGGTTTCTGAGGGGAATTGAAATATTACGATACGACCGGGTCTAGGCTCGGTACCTTCGAGGTGTTTTATATTGTCGTCGTAGGTGACAAATGAGCCCCCGTATTTTTTTAATAGCGGAAAAAAACCTTTTTCGTATTTTAAGTATTCTTCCTTATCGTGCACAACGATATTGGCAATGAGATAGACTGCGATATCTGACATTATCTTGATCCTTTCGGGTTTATTTGTGGTGATGATTAAACTAGAGCGTCGTTAGCCAATTGGCCACCGCTTGGCCTATTTCAACAGGTGAGTCCTCTTGTATAAAATGTAGACCTTTTACAGTTACTTCCTGCTGGTTCGGCCAACTGCGGCAAAATTCGCGTTGTGGCCCCACAAGAATGGAACCTGGGTCTGCATTGATGAACAACTTTGGCATGTTACTGGCCGCCATGAAAGCGCCATATTCATTTACTAAGGCGACTACGTCCTCGGGTTCGCCGTCGATGGGAATCTGTCGTGGCCAGTTCAGCAATGGTTGCCGATCGTCTGCTTCGAGATGAGGTGCCCGATAGGCATCCATCTCTGTATCGCTTAGTGGTCGGATGACGGATGAGGGCAGTACGCCCTCGATAAACATATTGCGGTTTAAGATGAGGTCCTCGCCCTTATCCGACCGGAAGCCCTTAAAAATGCCAACGGCGCCCTCAGGCCAGTCAACCCAACTCACGGGTTTCACGATACCTTCCATATACGCGACACCTTTTACCGCGGCAGGATGACGCATTGCCCACAGAAAACCAATGCCGCTACCCCAATCGTGAATGACCAGTGTAACATTCTTGTTGGCGCCAATACTTTCCAGAAGGCCATCAACATAGCTGTATGCGACTTCGAGGCTGTACCGCTCGGCCCCTTCGCTCGCCGGAAGCTTTTCTGAATCACCCTGACCAATTAGGTCAGGGACAATCACCCGGCCAGACTCTACAAGTTCGGGAATCACATTACGCCATAAAAAAGATGATGTTGGATTGCCGTGGAGCAATACAATAGGGTCGCCACTGCCTTCCTCGATATAGGCGATTTGTTTGTTATTAATTGAGATAAATTTTTTCTTGTAGGGCATAGTTTCAGATAACATAATAATATTTCCTTATATCTGCAGCAGGATTCAAGCGGCTAGACCGACTGCCACCAAGCTGTGTTTGATAATGGATTCGAGTTCCTCCCGAGATTTATTTTGACGACTTTGGATGCGCAGCCCTACGTTAATTGTCATGACGAACTTCGCCAGTTCTTTGGCGCTGTAGGTTGTATCCATTTCACCGTTTTTCTGCGCCAGCAAAAAGCTAGCTGCAAAGGCGTCTTCAATTGCGTTCAGTTTTTGCGTTGCTAGCTGATTGAGCTCTGGATCTGCATCGGCCAGTTCCAAGACTGTATTCACCATCAAGCAGCCCTGTTTTGCTCTGTGCTTAGAAACATCTAGCAACGTAGATTTAAAAAACGCGCGAGGCAGGGCAGTAGGATGCAGCGATTTGTTGTCTTTATTAACCATCGCGAGAGTCCGATCACCGAAAAGCTCTAAGCACTCCGTAAAGAGGTCGCGCTTAGTGCGAAAGCTAGCGTAAAAACTCGAACGTGCTATACCCATTACGTCTAGCAGGTCTGGCAGCGATGTTGCTTGAAAACCCCGCATCCAAAACAACTTCATTGCGGCCTCAACAGCTGCAGTGCGATCGAACCCAATAGGCCTAGGCATGCTTTATCTCAATTAAACAACAGCGTAATACTGTACCAAATGGTACATAATTGTAAGTGGCGTTGTCAAGGCACGCTTTAACGCGGTAGATTTTTCAGCTTAGTCCTTTTCCGCGCTTCTCTAGGATTCTCGTGTAGGCATTTGGAAAAGCCCTCAGCAGTTGCTCCATCGCGCTTTGGATGAAGATGAACATTAACGACTTTTCGCTGCTAGCGGCTAGCCGTTTACAGGGCAAGTAGCCGAGCCACTTGCGATTCAGTTCAAGTTGTAATCCAGCGGCGAGTGATGCAACTGAAAGCGCACTTAAACGCCTCATGTAGATGCCTGTCAATCAGCTGTCAGTGTGCTTTCTATAATCTGCGCTGGCCCAATTAATCCTGCCGATACTCTCGCGCTGGTGCCAACGATGTCCGGGGCGTTCCAGCCGGGCTCGCTATTTTCAATTGCCGATACCAAGCGATTTTTTCGTGGCGGTGTGAGCTTCACCTCAAGCCGGTTGTTTCCGGCCTTCAGCGCTGTAGTGAGATTGACTGAGTACGGGGGCACCAGAGCGGCCCCCACTTCTGTGCCGTTCAGAAATACCGTCCCCGCTCCAAAAAGCTGATTTAGCTTGAGCTCGAAGTTATGGCCCTGTTCCAGTCGAGCCTCGATATCCGCTGGCGCGGTGAATGTTGTCGCGTAGATGCCGGGGCCTCCGCTGCTGCGTAGTTCAGGAATGAGTAGCCAATCACCCGGCAGTGCGCCCGCCGTCTGAATGTCTGCTCCCGCTACCTGCAGGGACCAGTCCATAAGTGGGGTCGTCTGTACTACTTCAGAACTGTGCGGTACAAAATCCATCGATTGTGTGGAATGCAGCCAGAGGAAGATAGAACCGTAGGCTGGTATTTCAATAGATGCGTCAGCGTTATTGTGTATTTTTATTGGAATCACTTTTCCATGCCACGCATCTAACCAAGCGGCCTGACTGTATTGAGAACCGAGCTGCAGCGTCAGCGTTGTGCCTTGCGCGGTTGGGTTGCTGAAGAATTGGATGAGTCCACCGTCGGTCAGACGACGGCGCACTGACTTTATTTGAGGGTGTTGAAACATTGTGGCCTCGGGAATAAAACCGATATTGGCGGAGAAGTCATTGAAAACCCGCTGTACGCGCGCGTCTCCTTCATCGCTATCGAGAAGACCGCGTTGGCGATGCGGTGCTATGCCGCTCACGTGCACCGGCAGGCCCGCTTTTTTCAGTGCCGCGATGTGCTCAGCAACGTCCGGGGCCATAGCATCGATATCGTGTAGCATGAGTCTGTCGGCACGCAAACTGCCTGCGCGGATTTCGCCGTTGTGAAAAGTAGCGGTGCTGAGCGCGTGTTCGTTCACCCACGCCCAGCTTTGCCCCTGCTGCTCCAGGCTCCTAGTTTCATGCCATATAGATCGCATGCGCTTGGTGCCACGTCCGGGTAGGGGGTCCGCAGGGTCTGACGTCAGCGCTTCCTCGCCTTCGAAGCGGCCCTGATCGAACGGTTCCGCAGGGTTGCTGTAGCCCTGTGGAAAACCGAGACCGGGATAAAGCACTAACACATCGGTATCCGGTTCCCCCTTGCGCAGCAAATACTGGCATCGGGCAATGTAGCGATTAATCTGGTCTGCGTGTTCCCAGTAGGCCCAGTTTTCACTGTAGTCCGTGGACAGTAGTCCTAGCTGCCAAGGGTACCAGCCATCCACTAATGGGTAGCCGCGCTCAGCTGAACCCTCTATGCGATAAGCGGTGCCGTGATAGACCAGTTGGTTGACGCCAGCGGCAAACGCTTTATCCGCTAGTGCCTTTATTTTGACCGGCGTGGTCATGAACGCGCGGCCTAGAAAAATAAACGATTCGGCCGATACCAGTGGTTTATTCGCGATATGTGCACCCGATGACACCGCTTTCATAAACATTTCTGAGCCGCCCGCATACAATTGCTCGGTCTCCGGAATGTCAGATTCGCCAGCTGCACGAATAATATCACTGGGGCCCCCATAAGCTTGCAGGCGATGCGCGAGCCCACGCTGCGTGCCCCAGTCTTTAAGTGTCTGAAAGTAGCGTTCGCGAAAAAGATCGGAGATAACCTCGTCCCAATCCTCGAGAAAGCGCGTGCCCTGATCGCCAAGATCATACTCCGGTGCAGTGCGAATATTGACGGCATGGAATAACATCTGATCCTTGCCCGGTTCTAGCAGTGCGGCTAACCAGGGGCGCGGGTCGTAGCCAGCGCGGGTCTCGAATTCATCTAACTGCCCTCGAGCCCAGTGGCGTTCCTGACGGAATTCGAGACTATCATTGAAAAACGCGCGCAGCGGGTTGCCAAAATACGGACTGAGCCCGGTAGCGTCCCGGAACAGGTAGTCCTGATTTGCGCGCATTCGACGAGCGTCGAGGTGGTCGACCACATAGCCTGGCTTTGGATGCGCATAGCCGCCGGCGATGAGTTCTCCCCCGGGTAACTGCCACAATGTGGTTATTGCCCATTCACCCGGAGGCACATCCCACACTAATCGATTCTCGCTGACGGCGTCAGTGATGACGCGCACCGATTCCGGCGCTAATGTGACCTGATCGAGGAAGTTCCAAGGCTGCCAGCTACGCTCATTATTGGTGACGCGGCCCGCAACTACTGCGACCAATTCGCGCGCATCAGGCACAAACGTCTGCATCGGTATGTCGCCCAGCATCCCGAGCGCACCCGCGCCAAAGGTTGCTACTGGCATAGCGGGTGCAGACAATTCAAACTCGGCCCGGGAGGGCCCATGCACAATCCGCTCGCTGTGCAACAGTTGTCTGAGTCCGTCCTCTAATGCCACCTGTGGGCCGCCTGTGGGCCAGCCAGAGCCGTTATTTAGATCCACACCCATACCGAGCGCGCGCGCCTCTAACATTACTGAGGCAAGGTGCTGATAAAACGCAGGTGAGTCCCAGCCAGCTTGTTGCCAGCGC
>PKDD01000064.1 GCA_002862465.1 Haliea sp. | reverse complement strand
CGCTTTCTCTGCCAGCAGGTCGCCCAACAGGGCACGCCGCATAGAACCCCCGCCATCCACTACGATAACGCGGCCCAGCCCAGGCTCCTCGACACATTGCTTTACCAGCGAGTTGTCCTCGTGGCATTTGATCGTGACAACCGCCCCGCCAAATTGTCGAATTTGTCCATAATTTATCAGTTGTAATTCAAGAGCACCTACCTCTGGCGCCTCATCTGCTAAATCGGGAGTCGAAATCATAGTCATAGCTGCTCCAACATTACATTCCTGACAGCATTATACATACTCACACATAAGTGTAGGCCCAAGCGGACTGCGTGCATCCTTTCCGCAGTGTTGGCAATCGATAGATTGCGAGTATAATTCCGTTAATTAATACTTATGATATCTTTCATTCACAGAATGAATATGGAGCGTCGTGTGAAAGTCAATCGGATTGATCTGAACCTGCTGGTTTACTTGGATGCACTCCTAAGGGAGCGCAATGTGACTCAGGCAGCTAACCAGCTCAATCTGTCACAGCCCGCCATGAGTAACGGCCTGCGCCGCCTGCGAGAACTGTTTAACGATCCCTTACTGGTGCGAACCAGCGAGGGCATGACACCGACTGAGCGCGCTCTGGAGCTGGAGCCGGTGGTGCGCGAAGTCCTCAGCAAAATCGATCAGGCCGTGCAGCCGCGCGGGGATTTTGAAGCGGGCACGGCACAGCGGGTTTTTCGCATCATGGCCAGTGATTATGCAGAGTCAACCCTGTTCCCCAGTGTGCTGGGAAAGTTGCGCACGCTGGCGCCTGGGTTGACTCTCGATATAATGACACCCTCAGACGTCAGCTTTTTAGATGTAGAGCGCGGCAAAATCGATATGGTGATCAACCGATTCGACTCGATGCCGCAATCCTTCCACCAAATACACTTGTGGGATGATAGTTTTACCTGCGTACTGAGCCCGGAAAACCCGGTACTGAAGGATTTCACCCTAGAGAATTATCTCAAGGCTAACCATGTATGGGTCAGCAAGACCGGCATGGGCGTAGGAGTAGGCGTAGACCCGAGCGACGTTCAGCGCTTGGGATGGGTCGATGCAGCCCTCAACAGGCTAGGCAAGAAGCGCCAAATCCGGGTGTTCACGCGACACTACCAAGCGGCGATGACATTGGCAGAACAGAACGATCTGATCGTCACCCTCCCAACCCGCGCCGCACAGCTCAAGCTGGACAATCCGCGCGTGGTATTGCGCGAACCGCCGCTGGAAATTCCAGCGCTAGAACTGAAAATGGCATGGAGTCCGTTGTTGCAGCACAACCCCGCCAATAAATGGCTGCGTAAATTGATTGCAGACACCGCTAGGGAACTCAATGGGCAGCAGCCAACCCTATAGCAATATTCACCGCTCTAATGGCGATGATAGAAACGATAAATTCGCTAAATTTAAGTCCGCCACCTACACTCGAATAGAAGCGGCATAGGCTTTAACGCAGCCGTGGCCATTGATGATAAAGAGGTCTCAACATGACGAATCGTATCCAACAGGGAAGTCTGCAAGTAGCAGCCGTTCTCAATCAACTGCTGGAAAAAGACATCGCCCCCGGTACGGGTGTCACACCCGCTCAGTTCTGGCAGGGGCTGGAATCCATCGTCAACACGCTGGGGTCGCAGAACCGCGATTTATTAAAGATCCGAGAAGACCTACAGGGCAAAATCGACGCATGGCATCAGGCTCACCCGGGTAACGACTACGATCGCGCGGCCTACAAGACCTTTTTACAAGAGATTGGCTATTTGCTGCATGAGGGAGAGGACTTTGCCATCACGACCACAGGCGTAGACGAGGAAGTCGCCACACTGGCGGGGCCGCAACTGGTGGTGCCGGTGATGAATGCCCGCTACGCACTGAACGCGGCCAACGCGCGCTGGGGCAGTCTTTACGATGCTTTATATGGCACTGACGTGATTCCCCAGACCGATGGGGCCGAGCGCGCAGGTGCCTATAATCCAGTGCGCGGCAATAACGTTATCGCCTACGCCAAAGATTTTCTTGACCGCCACTGCCCTCTCACCGAGGGCAGCCACGCCGATGCGAAAGCCTACGCCTTGGTAGATGGCGCTTTGCAGGTCACTCTGAATGATGGAGCAACCAGCACGCTGCGAGAGCCGGCGCAGCTGCGAGGCTATTGCGGCGACGCGGCAGCACCTGACAGCATCCTGCTGCGCCATAACGGTCTGCATATCGAAATCCAAATCGACCCGGCAAGCCCCATAGGCGCAACGGATACGGCAGGCGTCAAAGACGTCATACTGGAAGCGGCACTCACCACCATTCAGGATTGCGAAGACTCCGTTGCAGCTGTGGACGCCGAGGACAAAACCGTTGCCTACCGCAATTGGCTAGGCCTGATGCGTGGCGACCTAGAGGATCGCTTTGATAAAGGCGGCAAGACGATGACCCGCCGTCTCAACAAAAATCGCCGCTTTACTGCGCCCGATGGCAGCGAGTTAGTGCTCGCCGGCCGCAGCCTGATGTTCGTGCGCAATGTGGGCCATCTAATGACCACACCGGCCATACTGGACGCCCATGGCAACGAGATTCCAGAGGGTATTATGGATGCCATGTTCACTGCGATGATCGCACTGCACGACCTGAACAAGGCGACAGGCAGTGATCGCAACTCGCCGCAGGGCAGCGTCTATATTGTAAAACCTAAAATGCACGGCCCGGATGAGGTCGCGTTCACCTGTGACCTGTTCGACCGCATCGAGGACGTCCTGGGCATGGCCCGCAACACCCTGAAAATAGGCATCATGGACGAAGAGCGACGCACCACGGTGAACCTCAAAGAATGTATTCGCGCCGCGCGCGAGCGTCTGGTCTTTATCAACACCGGGTTTTTGGATCGCACCGGCGACGAGATACACACCAGCATGCACGCAGGCGCCATCACGCCCAAGGGTGCAATGAAACAGGAACCGTGGATCACGGCCTACGAGGATTGGAATGTCGATACAGGACTGCGCTGCGGACTACTGGGCAAGGCCCAGATCGGCAAAGGTATGTGGGCAATGCCAGACTTGATGGCCGACATGATGCAGCACAAGATCGCGCACCCGCAATCTGGCGCCAGCACCGCATGGGTGCCCTCACCGACCGCGGCCACGCTGCACGCCATGCATTACCATCAGGTGAATGTTGGCGAACGCCAAGCGCAGTTATTGGGCAAGCCGCACGCCGCATTGGACGATATTCTGAGCATTCCACTCAAAGGCGCCGACGGCCTCAGTGAGCTTGAAATTCAGCGCGAATTAGATAATAACGCCCAGGGCATACTGGGCTATGTCGTGCGTTGGATTGACCAAGGCGTGGGCTGCTCCAAGGTGCCTGATATCAATCAGGTGGGCTTAATGGAAGACCGCGCGACCCTACGTATCTCAAGTCAACATATCGCCAATTGGCTGCGTCACGGCGTCTGCAGTGTCGATCAGGTGCGCGCCACGCTGGAACGCATGGCGGCGGTCGTGGATACACAAAACGCCGGCGATCCTCTTTATCACCCCATGGCACCCGATTTTGATGCCAGCATCGCCTTTCAGGCCGCCTGTGATCTGGTGTTCCTCGGCGAGCAACAGCCCAGTGGTTATACCGAGCCTGTGTTACATGCGCGGCGGCGTGAGGCAAAAGAGGCAGGCTGATAGATCGAGACAACGCTTGTATTTTGCAATGACTTCAAACGGTACTGCGTTTTTTTAGGCAAAAAAAACCCGGCGAAGCCGGGCATTTCATATCTAATTGACAATCCTTATTAACCTTCTCCAGCGTCTCCGGCTGCGAGGATCGTGCGGCAGTTAGCCGGAAGATATTTGGGTTCAACGGCAGTCACCAAACTGGCTATTGGCTGACAAGTCCAAGTGATTGTTGCGTTATTCGCTACCTCACCGACTAGCGCAAATCCGGCCAAATCAGTGACGGCCTTTGAACTGTCCCAGAGATTTTGGTAAACGTTCGCCTGAATCGTAACTTTTGGAGCCGCAACACCAATTAGCAAGCTGGCAACAATATCACCTGTGCGGGTTGTGGCGATGCCGAACTCCGGCCCCAAGCCATCGGCGGGCAACCCACCATTAGACGCTACATATTCAGTAACAGTCGTCTTGGCTTCCGCTAACGCGGCAACGGCCTCAGACATCTTAGACCGAACAATATAGTCCTGATAGGCAGGCAATGCGATCGCCGCCAGAATGCCAACAATCGCGATCACGATCATCAGTTCGATTAACGTAAAACCTTTTTGTGCCTTCTTTTGAATATTCATAATAGTTCTCTGCGTTGGTTGTTAGGGTTACATACCAGTAAGACTCTTTCTTAGCCCGCATGCGCCGTTTACATAGAGAGTAGAGCACGTTGCGTGCCAACAACAGAAATGCCACATACTAAAAATAAAATTATCAATTAAATCATATATTTAAATCAAATTTTTATGTGTATGCACGTCGCGAGTGCGCAGCCATAGTTAACGGCATTTGTGACCAAAAGTGTCGGCATCGGACAATTTTTGTCACAAAATGGTAGCAACACGATAGCAATGCGCCGCGAGGCGTGCGCCTCGCATCAGCAGCATTTTGTACACTTTCACCCTAAACAGAGGCTGCCGCAGGGATGCCAAGCTGGTTATACTCTTAATGAACATATACTACCGTGTTATGGCTATTTTTTTACCCGTCATAGGAATCTTCGCCCGATGAATAATAAAGCACTGGGGCAACTCAGCGGTTTGGCGGGCAGCCTGGTCGCTGAGTCGCTGATCACGGCCGAGCAGGCCGCTGAAGCACAGCGGCAAGCCTCTATAGAGAGGATGCACTTTGTTCAGTATCTAGTAGAGAAGGACAATGTTGATGGCCGTCGTCTTGCGGAACTGACTTCACAGGAATTTGGCCTACCACTGTTTGATATAGCCACGCTCAATACCGGTGCGATCCCTGTTTCCCTCGTTGATATAGGGTTGATCAAAAAGCACCGCGCGCTGCCGCTGCTGCACCACGGCGACCGACTCTTTGTCGCCGTATCTGATCCGACCAATCTGGCTGCACTTGAAGAGATCAAATTTCATACCGGCATCAACACAGATGCCGTGCTAGTAGAAGAAACTGCGCTAGGCATGGCACTGGCAACCTTGGCCGAGTCACAAGAC
The DNA here is from genome assembly GCA_002862465.1 of Haliea sp. Classification (GTDB taxonomy): domain Bacteria; phylum Pseudomonadota; class Gammaproteobacteria; order Pseudomonadales; family Halieaceae; genus Marimicrobium. Next base: position 3,485 of record PKDD01000064.1, on the reverse strand, counting down.
GCCCTTTCCAATGGACTGACTGATCTGGATGCGTCCTACCTGGACGATATTGACATTGTCAGCAGTGAAGAAACGCCAGATGATGACGGCGGTGAATCTATTGACGAAACACCCATCGTGCGCTTTGTAAATAAAGTATTGATAGATGCGATTAAGCAAGGTGCTTCAGACATCCACTTCGAGCCTTACGAACATTCCTACCGCGTGCGCTTTCGCACCGATGGTATCCTAGAGGAAATGGTCAAACCTCCGCGAAATCTTGCCCCGCGGCTTGCGGCGCGCTTAAAGGTCATGTCGCAGATGGATATTTCGGAGCGGCGATTACCGCAGGATGGACGCATTCAGATGAAACTGTCGCGCAACCGAGCGATCGATTTTCGCGTCAACACACTCCCCACACTCTACGGCGAAAAAATCGTGTTGCGGATTTTAGATCCCGGCAGTGCGAAAATGGGTATCGACGCCTTGGGCTATGAGCCCTATCAAAAAGATATGTATCTCAAAGTCTTGAACCAGCCCCAAGGCATGGTTTTGGTTACCGGCCCGACGGGCTCAGGGAAAACTGTATCACTCTATACTGGCCTCAATATTCTTAATACTCCAGAGCGCAATATTTCGACTGCGGAAGATCCGGTGGAGATCAACCTCGATGGCGTCAATCAGGTTCATGTTAACGCTAAGGTGGGCCTTAATTTTGCTGAGGCACTGCGCTCTTTCCTGCGTCAAGATCCAGACGTGATCATGGTGGGAGAGATACGAGATCTCGAAACGGCAGAGATCGCTATCAAAGCGGCACAAACAGGCCATCTGGTCCTTTCTACACTGCACACGAATAGCGCCTCAGAGACGATTACCCGATTACTGAATATGGGCGTCCCAGCGTTTAACGTAGCGTCATCGGTAAACCTAATCATAGCCCAGCGGCTGGCTCGACGATTATGCAAGGTCTGCAGTGTGCCAGCGAATGACATTCCTCACGCCACCTTGCTCGAAGAGGGCTTCACTGAAGACATGTTAGTTGACGCCACGATAATGAGCCCGGTAGGTTGCAAGCAGTGTAATGCTGGCTATAAAGGGCGTGTGGGCATCTACGAGGCAGTTAAAATAACGCCCTCTATTGCCAAGCTCATTATGGAAGAAGGTAATTCAATGCAAATCAGTGCTCAGGCTAGAGCCGAAGGGTTTCACGATTTACGTATTGCGGCACTGAAAAAAGTAGCGCAAGGGATGACCAGCTTGGAAGAAGCTAATCGAATTACCGTCGACTAAATACTAGTGACTTAACAAAGATAAAGGCCGTCAACACTATGGCAGCAAGCGCAATCAGAAACGACATTTTTACCTGGAAAGGCACAGACAAAAGTGGCCGCCCCGGGAAGGGCGAAATCATAGCTGTCAGCCAAGCCATGGCTAAGGCACAATTGCGACATCAGGGCATCAAACCCAACAGCGTACGCAAAAAACCTAAGCCCCTATTCGGGGGCAAAGGGAAAGCTATAGGGGCAGCCGATATCGCTATTTTCACTCGACAGTTAGCAACGATGCTGAAGGCAGGCGTGCCGCTGGTCCAAAGCTTTGACATCGTTGAAGACGGTTCGGAAAACGCACAAATGAAAGCGTTGATTGTCAGTATAAAAAATGATGTGGCTTCCGGCGGCGGACTTGCACCCTCTTTGGCGAAACACCCCCGTTACTTCGATGATTTATTCTGCAGTCTGGTCGGCTCAGGTGAGGATTCCGGTACTTTAGAGGTGATGCTAGATCGCGTGGCCACCTATAAGGAAAAAAGTGAACAGTTAAAAGCCAAAATCAAAAAAGCTGTAACCTATCCGATCGCGGTGGTGTGCATTGCGGTAATCGTCTGTGCCATCCTGTTGATTAAAGTGGTGCCGGTTTTTGCCGAAACTTTCCAGAATTTCGGTTCGGAACTGCCTGCCTTCACTCAGCTTGTGATGAACATATCGGACTTCGTTATCGCATGGTGGTTCGTCATGTTTGGGTGCATTATTGCCACAATATTTGCGTTCAGAGAAATGAAGCTCCGCTCAGTGCCTTTTTCCGAGTTCCTAGATCGCACCGCTTTAAAAACACCGGTCGTTGGCGCCATCATTCATGATGCAGTGATTGCGCGCTTCTCCCGCACACTAGCCACCACGTTTGCCGCTGGTGTCCCACTGGTGGAGGCGCTGAATTCTACCGCCGGCGCAGCAGGCAACTCAGTCTATGCGAAAGCTATTCGCCGCATTCGCGACGACGTTACCACGGGCAACACACTGCACACCGCAATCAAATCTACCGGGCTGTTTCCCAATATGTTGCTGCAAATGGTGTCGATTGGTGAAGAATCCGGCGCACTTGATGACATGCTCGACAAGGTTGCAACCCACTATGAAGAAGCTGTAGATAATGCTGTCGATAGCCTCAGCTCTCTGATGGAGCCATTGATAATGTCCGTGCTTGGCGTGGTCGTGGGCGGCCTGATGATTGCCATGTACCTGCCTATATTTATGCTGGGATCAGTGATCTAATCCAGCATCGCAAGGACCTACAGTTTATGCCCGAAACCGTCTTACCAATAGACCTGCTCATGGCAGGCTTGCTCTGTCTTGGACTGCTTGTCGGCAGTTTTCTTAATGTTGTTATTTACCGCTTACCGCTGATGATGGAGTCCCGCTGGCGGCGCGATTGCAGCGAATTATTGGATGTTGTTTCTGAAAGAGAGGACACACAATTTAATCTGGCCACTCCAAATTCCCACTGCCCGCAGTGCAAGGCCGCCATAAAACCGTGGCACAATATTCCTGTCCTCAGCTACGTTGCGCTCGGTGGTAAATGTAAAAACTGTGCAGCGCGAATTTCGCTACGTTACCCGCTACTAGAATTGGTCACTGGCATTATGACATTAGCACTGGCGTGGTATTTCGATACGTCTCTGGCATTACTAGGCGCTCTGCTTTTTACGTGGTCGTTGATTGCCCTGACTATGATCGATATGGATCACCAGCTACTACCAGACGATATCACGCTGCCACTGCTTTGGCTGGGATTACTGTTTAACCTTAATGCGACTTACGTCAGCCTGCCGGACGCTGTTATCGGAGCCATACTAGGCTATCTATCGCTGTGGAGTATTTATTGGATCTTCAAGTTGCTCACTGGCAAAGAGGGGATGGGCTATGGCGATTTCAAATTGCTCGCCGCATTGGGTGCATGGATGGGCTGGCAGGCACTACCGATAATTATCTTACTGTCCTCTTTGGTCGGAGCTTTCTGCGGTGTTGCACTGATGATCATAAAACATCGCGGCAAGGATATCCCAATTCCTTTTGGGCCTTACTTGGCAATGGCGGGCTGGGTCGTATTGCTGTGGGGCGACACATTGATGTCGCGCTATTCAAGCGCTCTGGGAATTGACTGATATGGCACTCATTGTAGGCGTCACCGGCGGTATCGGCAGCGGCAAGACGGCCGTCACCCGCTGCTTC
>PKDD01000001.1 GCA_002862465.1 Haliea sp. | reverse complement strand
TCAGCCAGTTGATTGCGACTGTAGAGAATTTGCCGCCCACGCTTATAGCGCAGCAATAGAAGCGTGCCCCGATTGTGCAGACGCGTCATTGAGTTGGGCTTAAGACCTAATAAACGCGCTGCTTCTTTGCGTGTAATAAGGTCATCAAGAAAGTCTTTAGCGTTGATTTGCTTTGGTTCGTTATAGGACATGGTTAGGTCTTCCTTGGATTGAATGAGAATCTAGTATCAACCCACGGGATGGCGTCCACACTTACTGCGGTGAAAATAATTTTTTAGGAGGCAAGTTTGTGGCTGTCTGAGCACAGAGTTTTTGCTGGGGCAAGATTGCCTGTGGCGATAGGACTGCGGCCTTAGATCGAGGGCCTAACTGTTTTCAGGGCAAATTGTAGTGAGGTCTAGAATTCACCCGAACATCGGGCGCAAATGTTGCGCGAAATGCTAATCGGCGATGAAATTGTCCCACATATGTCCCACAGCGTTTCATGGCAAAAAGGGCTAAAGAATAAAACCTATATAAATCAGTAGCTTAATGGTGCGCCCTAAAGGATTCGAACCTTTGACCCACGCCTTAGAAGGGCGTTGCTCTATCCAGCTGAGCTAAGGGCGCACAGTAAACTTATAACAATAATAGCGCTTTTCTCCATTTTCATCTGCTCTGGTTGGCTCTGAGCAGCCACCCCGGACCGATGGATAGAGTATAGGGATTACACGCGAGCGGGTACACCCCTGCACACCCCCTACCCTGCGCCTACAGCTGCAGCTGCAGCTTAATCAGGGTCTGGCTGCGGCGAGCACCGCACCAAAATCATAAACGCAGCCTGTCTGATAATACTTGGGTAATCGTCTGAGGCAGTCAGGGCTGAGAAAACATAGGTGTTGAGTTAGGCCAACGAGGTGTGCCAACGCAAGAGCCTACTGCACCCTACCTCCTTAATTACGCGGCTGACTTCGGAGCCGCTTAAAGACTGACAATCGACCCCCTAGCCTCACGAGGTAATATCAAACTCTCCGCGAGCCCAGAAGGAATTACGTCATCTGCCTGCAGGCTTCCTAAACCGCCAACGGCTTTAAATAACTGTTCTAGCCTACCTTGATCCACTGCCGTCAACTGCTGATACTGCTGCTGCAAACGCTCACGACAGTACACACGGTATGTAGTAGTTTTAGTACGTTTCAATGATAGGTTGTGACCGACAAAGTCGAAGCGTTTTTGCCCCTCCTGAAACGCAACCGCATTCTGATGAAGGTAGGGCAGATAATCCAAGGCAATGCGCTTAAGGAATGGCTCCCACTCCGGTGTCTCTGGCCACTGCCACTCCATCACATCGGGCAATTTATCCGCTGAAGCATTCCATAATCGTGCCAGCCACTCATAGGTATTAGGAGCTTTTCGCCGCATCACTTCCGCCGAGTCAGGATCGTTACCAAAATGGCGAAACATCGAAGCGAAATATCCGAAGTCTGCCGCGCTAGGATGACTCCCCAACAGAAAGGGCTGCCTGAGCAACAAAGGCTCAAGGAATTCAAATTCCCTGAATAACATATCACGCACTGTCGTTTCGTTATCTCGGGTAACACTATCTCCCCACAACCATTTACGTTTTTGGCGGCGGCCAAAAAACCAACCCAAAGGCCGAGCTAACAACGTTGGCGCGAAGGCTTTTCCAACGGCATAGCCGACAGCCCAACGGGACCTCTTAGGGACCCAACGCCACCACATAGCCGGTCGCCACAGCCACTCATCACCATAGTCTTCTATCAACAGTGCCAAAAACGCCAGCGCAGGATCGCTCGGAAGCGTGCAAGGCTCGGGGTGCTGTTGCTCAAGCCACTCCAACATAGGTGTGCTATCGAACAACCATTGCCCATCATCCATTTCTATTGCAGGTATTTTTTTAACCCCAGTAGCCTGTCCAATCTTGTTCATTTCACGCCGACCGCACTCTATCGCCTCATAATCAATACCTTTATAGCGGAGATACGCCTCCAATTTGCCGCTGAAATAAGAGATGTCTGATTTGTAAACGATATAGCGTATTCGCATATCGCGACAGTAAACGACTTTCAACCCTAATACAAAACCTAACCTGTGCTCTAGTAGTAACATTTGCCAACAACGGCGCCTGTAGAGATATCAGTTGGCACCAGATATGCGTAATCGTAATGAGTTAGCCAAAGGTTCTATACATGGCTGCCACCGTGGAGCTATGATGCTCATCAAACGAATATTACATAGCAGTCCAAAGAGTATAACCAAAACTCCGGCGACGACCGCGCATTAAACGCTCAGCGATAACGCTCGATAGCATGACCGCATGACTATTATGCTGCCTTCGCGACAATGTCGTAATGATTTGGGAGGATGTATGTGGAAATGGATAGTCGGAATGCTGGTCATCATCTTGGTGGGACTGGGCGTTACGTATTTTAACGCAGATAAGGACATGCGCAATCTTCTCGCCAACTTACCAACAGATCGTAACGTGCTATTTTGGACGGTGCCGCAGCGAGATGCGGCGTTTCGCGCTATCGACTCAATAGCTGTATTAGCTCAAGCAAATATCATTGAGGCCGACGGCATAGCCTTCCCGATACCCATGGGCGAAGCAATCACCATTCCCATAAATATCGAAAGCTATATGCGCGAGCAACGGACTGCGGGGCTGGTTATCATTCAGGATGGCAAAATACGATTAGAAAGATACGGTCTAGGCTTCGATGCCACAGGTCAATGGACCAGTTTCTCAGTAGCCAAATCCTTCACATCAACTTTGGTGGGTGCAGCAATAAAAGACGGTTTTATCACTAATGTTGAGGATAAAGTGTCCGACTATATTCCAGATTTAGAAGGGTCTGCCTACGATGATGTTTCGATTAAACAGTTACTCACCATGACATCGGGTGTTCGCTGGAATGAAGACTATGAAGACAAAAATAGCGACGTCGCACTTTTCAATGAACATAAAGCAGAGCCTGGACTCAATACAACTGTCAGCTATATGCGTGCACTTCCACGGGAGGCGCCTGCCGGCGAAAAGTGGGCATATAAAACTGGAGAAACAAATCTAATTGGCGTCTTAGTGAGTTCAGCAACGGGCATGACATTATCCGAATATTTGTCGGAAAAGATTTGGACTCCGTTTGGCATGGAACAAAATGGGAGTTGGCTGCTCGGTTCTACGGGGCATGAAATCAGCGGCTGCTGTATTCAGGCATCAACTCGGGATTTTGCACGCTTCGGTCTGTTCATACTCGGAGGAGCGCAAATTGATGGCACGCCGGTACTGCCCGAGGATTGGATTGCGGCGGCGACGACACGGCAAGCAGATATTGGGCGTCCTAAAAAAGGCTATGGGTACCAATGGTGGACCAATGACGATGGAAGTTTTGCCGCTCAAGGGATATTCGGTCAAGGTATTTTTATCGATCCAAAACGCAAGCTGGTCATCGCTTCAAACAGCAATTGGACTAGAGCTACAGACTACGACACGGTGGGCATGCAGCGAGAGGCTTTCTATAAATCTGTGCAGGCAGCCATCGATACCGAGACAAATTAGCACTGGATAAATATTCAATGACCACAAGCGCTGTCTCTGTTCCATGCAACCACACACTGATTCAACAACGCGGGGAAAGAAGCCGATAACGTGCATCGCTATTGATGAAATCACACCGGCGACCAACGCCCTAAACCTAGGACGCAGATCTATGCACTTTCTAATCGCTCAAACTGAAACATAGGATAACCACCTAACTGATAGCTTACCCGGTAGCGCGCTCCCCCAACCGGGGGTGAAAGCTCATGACATTTCAGTGGTAGTGTAATTTGCGATTCATAGTCCCTAAGCCTATAGCGTCCGAAGATAACAATGTGCGTAAACATTGCAACATCGAATTCGGCTATGTCATCCCTCTCAGGAAAGACTACTATTACCGGCTCTAGCTCAACACGTAAGCCGTCTGCACTGATGAGTGCGAATTGCATCTGGTCAAAGGCCTCTTCAGGGAGTAACGTAAAGACTGTCTTCAGTGGATAGCGCTTCGCGCTCTTTGCCACTGCGTCGCTATCGATTTTCTCTGCTTGACCGACTAACTCTTTTTCGTAATTTAAGTCCGCTAAGCACATAGATACATCAATGCGCTGTGGAATGAAAACACCGGCAGGAAACAACTGCGGCGCCAAATTGGCTGTCATCGCAAACTGCGGCTCTTGTTCAAGGGACTTTTGCATCGCCTCACTGATTATTAGGTGCAGCTTTCCATTATGCTTATAGCTGCAGGCGTCGGCTCTGACAGTTCGAATAGCATCGCCACAAAATCCAAATTGATCAAGCAGACGCGTCACGCTGTCAAGCGAGCGCTGATGAAAATCAAGCAGGTAAAACCTTAAATCTCCTGGAAGCAACAAGCCGAGTATCGGCAATAGCAACGTGGCAAAAGGGCCACAGCCGGCATACAGAATTTCAAGTGGCGCACCAGGAAACCGCATTTTGAGTGTACTTATGGCGGCATAGACACCACGAATAAAGGCTACACTGCGATCATAATCCATCGCGCAGTAGGCCGCTGCCTGTGGATTTATCGCCACCCCGTTGTCCAATAGTGAATCCTCCGACCAAGCATTAAAGCCGCGGTCAGGGCGAATATCTGTAATCTCGCCACATGCCACAACAAACGCATCCAACGTCTTCTTCAACACTCGGGGCGAGTTGCTTTCATCTAGAATAGTGCTGCCAATGGTATTGATATCCATAGAAATACGCCCGCGCATACATTTGCGACTTTAATACTGTCCCCAAAACTCCCGCACACTGAGCACTTTTAAGCAACATACTCAAAATCCTTTGCGACGAACAGTTTCATGACGTTGACTGGAAATATTTTCTATATCTTCAAGAGTTTTAAGCGGCGATCCGCTTATGGATCCTATAATAGGCTCGACTTAGTTGCTCAATCGAGACGTAAAGGCCGATTAACGCTGCAAAAACCGACAAGCTAGTCGCGCTTAGCCAATATTTGATTTTAGTTATCCTAGGGGCTCAAAAGTAGTTCAGCTGTTGACTATTCGACGTATGGCTATGAATATGAATATAAAAATCGTATAAAAAATGAAAAAGGGGATAATGTAATCTGCCAAATTTAAGCACAGCATCACACCTATCAGTAACAACTGAAACCCCAATCCAAACGAAGAAACAGCGGTCATCAGTAATTTCGGCATATGCTCGCTAGCGGGTGCTTTCTTATCTAGCCAAAAAATTATCTTGTCGAACCCGCCATACAAAACATAATAGGCGCCAAACAAATTATCAACATGGCGCTGCTGTTCTCCCGGCATAGCTGTCGGAGCTGCGTGTTCGAAAACACGACTTGTTCTATCACCATTCACCTTATTTCGTAAAATTACATAATAATAGTTATATAGTGTACCTTGAAGCTGCAGCCCCAAGAATGCGAAAAACATTAGCGACAGCGATCCGTTTGTTACAAACCAAATGCTAAGCAGAAAGAAAAAGTTAAGGATAATATCGGCGACCGAGTCTAAGTAGCGACCAGTATAAGAGGGCGTATTTTTAACTCTGGCTAACTCACCATCAGCTGCATCTAAGATTGACTTTACAATCAAGAAAAAAAGTGCAGCCTCGTATTGATTTTCAATGATGCACACTATTGCTATTAATCCGGCAACGACAAAAAGCAATGTGACATGTATTGGCGTCACGTTAGTATTTTTAAGGGCGGTGGCGATCTGGCGCGCTATCGGTCTGCCGTAATCAGACAAATCAAAAAATCGATGCTCGGCGGGTAATTTAGACATTTTATTTTATCTATTTCCTGAAGGAAACGCGTGCTATGGCAATAAGAACTATAAGCAACCAGTGGCAGCCCATCATTCTCACTTTGTTCTGCATTGTCCCAGAATTCGTATATTTTTGATGTCGCATTGAAACAACCTGCGCGCAGTATGACCGTTACGGCAAAAAATACAATCAAATACATGAGAAAGGCTAGTAGTGTCATCACCATAAAACTACTTGATGTTGTGGAGCCCCAAAATCTTCCGCCTGCGACTTATAGCGACACAGCAGACCCTTATATCCAAGCCTGCTCAGTACTAGCCACCGTTACTGACCTGAGCCGCAGCATAAGTCTGTATAAAAGGGTAATCAGGTTTACCATTAGGACCGCGCTGAAGTGATTTAATGACAAAGATTTTACGCGGCACTTTATAGTCAGCCAATAGCTTACTGACGTGATCTTGAGTGCCTGCTACGTCTAAATTGTCCTCTGTTAGGTGTGGACCTTGGACAACGGCTACAACTATGTTTCCGAAGCGCAAATCCGCTAAACCAACGACAAGTGCGTCGGAAATGTCTGGGTGATCAATCAGCGCTCTCTCAACCTCTACGGTATAGACCTTCTCTCCCCCAGTATTGATCACTGTGCTGTCACGACCCAATAAAATGAGCATGCCATCTTCACGGACAATACAGCGATCACCAGTCCTTACGTAACGAACTCCTGCTATCTCTACAAAAGTGTCGGCACTCTTTTCAGGCTCCTTATAATAACCTATTGGACTGTAGCCACCCGAATAGGCAATACCAGTGACCCCACTGCCCGGCTCAACAAGATTCAGATCATCGTCAAAAACTCTCGTGTTTGCCATGGGCCTGAAAACGCCTGCCTCTGGAGTCGATACGGCAAACCCAGCTGCCTCAGATGAGCCCAGCGTGTCAAACAAAACTAGATCGGGTTGGTGATGTAAAAGGCCACTTCTATTAGCCTCACTGAGCGACGCACCTGTCGAAACCATCATTGCCAAGGACGCTAGTGGTGTTTCCTTCGGGCGGCGATCGAGTGCCTCTAACAGAGGAATAGCAAACGCATCACCAACGAGCGCAAGACCTGCGACCTGATACTGCTCGATTAGATCAAGCACTAGGTCCGCGTTAAACGTTATACATGGAATGGTTAGGACTGGAGTACCCTGAGCCAACATCAAAATAGCCATCAAGCTAGCAGCTCCATGCATAAGTGGACTGAGTGGCATAAAAGGCATCGGTACCGGCAAGTGAATTACATTACCGATATGTTCCTCAATAGTTGCTGGATGTTCCTTCAATTTAAGCGCGAGCATTGCGCTACCCGTTGATATTTTCTGTTTGCGCCAGATGTCCTCGTGCCGCCACTGAGTCCCTTTAGGTAGGCCGGTAGTACCGCCGGTAGCAAGCACAATAAGGTCGTCGCTGGACGTGCTACGCGCGAAGTGACTGACGTCCCAGTCATAAAGATCTCTAAGCGTTCGCGCGAAACTATTAACTGCCGGCGCCGGCCCGGTCTCAACAAAACCAACTGTACCGTCGAGCTGATTTTTAATCGCCGCAACGCGATCAGCAAATTCAGCATCGTACACTAGTACGCGAATATCCAACCCATTACACAGATCAGTCAACTCCTGATCGAGATAGCGATAATTGACATTGACATGTGTCATGCCCACTAAACCAGCAGCTGTAAAAGCCTCCATGTAAGCATTTGAATTTCGCATGTAGTGACCAACATGGGCGCCAGCTGGTAATCCAAGTGATTGCAACCAGCTTCCAAAGCCGCTGGCACGCCGAACTAACTCTTTATAGCTGATGCTCTGATCGCCGTGAATTAATGCAGGTCTCTGACCGATCTCGCTAACAGAGATCTGATAGATCGCTTCACTAATATTCCAAACCATCTAGTCAACCACTCATTCAAGTTGGAAGTGTATGCGCTCGTCGTTGGGCGGAGTAACCTTAACCTTCTTCCCCGTTGGATCTTGTGCCAACATCGCGAGGGCTGTTTCCTTATCCTCTTTAGCGGTGCTGGAAACAAAGCGCTCACCACCGACCGTCTCTCCAATAATCATTGCATGCGCACCGCCGTCTTCATCATGAAAAGCGGTATAAGAAACGATAGACCCACTTTTGGGATCTGCACATACCTGACAGGCTGGCAGCTCATTACTACTGATCTGCGTTTCGACATTTGCCCAATCAATATTACTGGGTCTGCGTGAATAGATTCCGCTAGCGTGCTTGGACAGCATGCCACCGTTCGCGGTCACCATAGCAAAACTAGCAGGCGCGTTTCGAGCCTGCCAAACAGCCTCTGCAAGAGCATGCATACTGTAGTTATTGCCGGGACCACCGAAGTAAGGGAGACCGCCGGTTAGGGTAAGCTGACGGCTGCCGTCGACGGGCAAACCCAGATGCGCTGCTACTGCAGTAACAGCGCAGGGAAAACAGCTATAAATATCGATTAGATCAATGTCCGATATGGTCAAATTGGCGATTGCCAGAGCCTTGTCGACGACCATGCTCGCCATCACCGACACCCCGGGGTCGGGCCGCCGTGTGACCTCTAGCTCACTACCCTCAGCAAGTCCGTGCAAATAAATCCAGCGTGTTTCGGGGATACCGAGTTGCTTTGCTTTGCCAATGCTGCAGAGCAACAACGCAGCACCCTGATTGACACCATCCTGAGCGATCATTCGCTTAGTGTACAAATGAGTCATCAAAGGCGCTGCCAGTATGTCTTCGGCGGTTTGACTCCCAGGAAACTGAGCGTAGGGATTGCCTGCGGCTACAGCGCTGAAGGATTCCAGCAGTTGCGCCATCGCATGTTGATGCTCTTGTATGCTGCGCCCCGCTGTGTGACGCTGGGCCTGCTCGATTAAAGAGTAATAGTACAGAACATTAGTAAGCCCATTTTTGATTTCCTGCGAGGTTGCAGAGACCTTACCAAAGCCTCGATCATCCAGCGCTTCGTCAAAATGCTCACTCCAGTCGAGTTCACGTTTGTTACGTTCCGCATGACGCTGATTCTTAATCGCCTCGGCGCCAGCAATCAGGGCTAACGAGCGTTCACCGCGGGCGATATCGCGTGCAAACTCAATCAACATCGACTGCGGCTGATTACCGCCGGTTTGCGTATAGATGCGATGCTCCGGGCTAGCACCGATAG
>PKDD01000100.1 GCA_002862465.1 Haliea sp. | reverse complement strand
CTGAATGCTATCTAGAGACCGCACCTTAATTTTATCTGCGTTGCCTGCAGTGCCGAAAGCCTCATAGCGCGCAATACAAATATCCTTCATAGCCGTGATGGTATGCGCTAGATATTTGCGCGGATCGAACTCCGCTGGATTTTGCGCCATAAAGCGACGAATCGCCCCAGTTGAGGCTAAACGCAAATCGGTGTCTATATTGACCTTACGCACGCCATGACGGATACCTTCCTGAATTTGCTCGACCGGCACGCCGTAAGTTTCTGGTATCTCACCACCGAATTCGTTAATGATAGAAAGCCACTCTTGAGGGACGGCCGACGATCCATGCATTACTAAGTGTGTGTGAGGAATACGGGTGTGGATTTCTTTAATACGGTCGATGGCAAGAATGTCACCTGTGGGCGGCCGAGTAAACTTGTAGGCGCCGTGACTCGTACCACAAGCTATCGCCAAAGCATCTACGGCGGTAGCCTTCACGAACTGCGCCGCCTCCTCAGGGTCAGTGAGCATTTGATCGAGGGTTAACACCCCCTCTGCCCCGATGCCGTCCTCTTCTCCTGCCTCGCCAGTCTCGAGCGAACCGAGGCAACCCAGTTCTCCCTCTACCGAAACGCCGCAGGCGTGTGCTATTTCTACGGCACGCTGAGTCACCGCCACATTATAATCATAGTCCATCGGTGTTTTACCGTCCTCTCCCAATGAACCATCCATCATCACCGAACTGAAACCTAACTGAATTGAGCGCTGGCATACGCCTACCGATACGCCATGGTCCTGATGCACTACCACCGGAATATGCGGAAATTCGTTCATTGCGGCCTCCATCATCGCTCGCAAGAAAGGAGCGCCTGCATATTTCCGAGCACCGGCACTGGCCTGCATGATGACGGGCGAATTTGTGGCATCAGCTGCCTCCATAATGGCACGGGTCTGCTCCAGATTATTAACATTGAACGCCGGCACACCGTAGTCGTGTTCGGCAGCGTGATCCAACAATTGACGCAAACTGATTAATGCCATGTAAGTAGTCCTTTAGTCTATAACGTTGAACGAGGGCCTTTCCTATTTTAGTTTTTGGCTCGCGCGTTTTTCAAGCATCTCGACTGCAGGCAGAGTTTTGCCTTCGACAAACTCTAAGAAGGCACCGCCACCGGTCGATATATAAGAAATCTTATCCGCAATATTGTACTTTTCAATTGCCGCCAGAGTATCACCACCGCCTGCCAGCGAAAACGCCGGGCTGACTGAAATCGCAGTAGCTAAGGTTTTGGTCCCTTCAGCAAACTGATCAAACTCAAATACGCCGACGGGACCGTTCCAGAGAATCGTACCGGCGCCTGCCAGAATTTTTGCGATCTGCTCTGCCGACTCAGGCCCAATGTCGAAAATCATATCATCTTCCGCCACCTCACTGGTGGGCTTTAAAACCGGCACCGCGTCCTCAGAGAATACTTCACCTGTTACCACATCGACAGGCAGTGGAATATTGGTTTGCTCCATCAGAGTTCGTGCTGCAAGAATTAGATCATGTTCGCACAGAGATTTGCCAACCGGGCTGCCGCTGGCGGCTAAAAAGGTGTTAGCAATACCACCGCCTAGCACAAGTTGGTCAACCTTCTTGGATAAAGACTCCAACACCTGCAGCTTCGTTGACACTTTCGATCCACCCACGATAGCCACCAGAGGTCGAGCAGGCCTAGTTAATGCATGCTTCAGCGCACGCAATTCAGCTTCAAGCAACGGGCCAGCGCACGCCACGGGGGCATAGCGGGCGACGCCATAAGTAGACGCCTGTGCCCGGTGCGCAGTCCCAAAAGCATCCATAACAAAGATATCGCACAGCGCCGCATAGTCGCGCGATAAGTATTCATCATTGGCTTTTTCGCCCGCATTAAAGCGCACATTTTCTAGCAGAGCCACCTCCCCATTAGCTAAATCCACGCCCTGGCGCCACTGCGCGACTAAAGTCACGGGGGCTCCCAGGAGACCAGATAAATGCTTCGCTACAGGGCCCATTGAGAACTGGGTGTTGTATTCACCCTCGACCGGTCGGCCCAAGTGTGACATCAGGATAACCTTGGCTCCTTCTGCCACTGCCGCCTGAATGGTTGGCAATGCTGCGCGTATGCGAGCATCGCTGGTCACCGCGCCATTTTTGATGGGCACGTTAAGATCTTCCCGGATTAACACACGCTTACCGCGCAAGTTCTGGCTTCCCATGAGATCAATATTCAATGTCATAGCGTTAGCCCCCGCTAGCGTATGTCCAGTTATAGCGGCACTGTCCTGCTTCAAAAATTTCTATAACTCACCCCAGAATTTCGCAACATCCAGCATACGATTGGCGTAGCCCCACTCGTTATCAAACCACGTCAGTACTTTGACCAAGCGCTTCCCACTAACCCGAGTTTGGCTGGCATCCACAATACTGGATCTTGGATCGTGGTTAAAATCACAGGATGCCAGCAGTTCTTCGGTATAACCAAGGACCCCACCAAAATCAGATAGCGCGGCATCACGCAAAATTTGATTGATTGTGCTCACGTCGGTATCCCGTCGCGTTTGCACGGTCAAATCCATAGCCGACACATTGAGTGTAGGCACCCTCAATGCCTGCGCGCTAAAACGTCCAGCCATGTTAGGCATCAGTCTCTCTATACCCCGTGCCAACTCCGTATCAACCGGAATAATAGACTGAGCTGCAGCCCGCGTTTTACGCAAATCCGTATGATGATATGCATCTAGCACGGGTTGGTCGTTCATCGCAGAATGAATGGTAGTAATAGTGCCGCTCTCAATACCGACGGTATCCTCTAGGGCTTTGATCAACGGAACAATTCCGTTGGTGGAGCATGATGCGTTCGAGACTATACGATGCTCTGTGCGCAGTTGATCGTGATTCACGCCGTAGACGATGGTCTTGTCAACATCGGACTGCGCTGGCTGAGAAAATAGTACTTTACCCGCACCTTGCTGCAGGTGTTTTTCAGCGGTAGCCCGATCAGTAAATGCCCCGGTGCATTCCAACACAAGATCTACTCCCAGCGATCCCCACGGAAGATCATCTATCTCAGAGTGATTTAGCAGGGTGATTGCGTCCCCATCCACCCATAGTTGGTTTGCATCCCCCTCAAGAAGCTTCGGAAAACGACCGTGAGTCGAGTCGTAGCGGGTGAGGTGCAATATCGTTCCTGCATCAGCCAATTCGTTGATTGCAATAATAGTCAGTTTATCCCTGAGCGGACTCTCATATAAAGCCCGCAGAATACTGCGGCCGATTCTACCGTACCCATTAATAGCTAGACGCAACATCGGGATCAGTCCTAGACCAGAATGTCTTCAACGACAGCGACCACGTTGTCGGTCGTGAACCCAAAATGGTGCATCAATTCATCGGCCGGCGCTGACTCACCAAAAGTAGTCATGCCGACCACGCGCCCATCTAGACCGACATGTTTGTACCAGTAATCTGCGTGCAACGCTTCAATTGCCACCCGCGCCAGTATGTCGCTCGGTAGCACGGTTTCTCGATAATCCGGATCTTGCTGCTCAAACAGTTCGGCACAGGGCATCGATACCACTCGTATCTGCCTACCCTTCGATGCCAGTTGCTCGGCTGCCGCCACCGCCAATTGAACTTCCGAGCCCGTTGCAATCAAAATAGCATCGGGTTTGCCCGAGCCGTCTTTAAGCACATAGGCGCCACGATGTATGCCAGCAACTTGGTTGTCATCCCGCGACTGATGGGGCAGTGTCTGACGAGAAAAAATCAGTGCGCAAGGACCGTCGCGACGCTCAATAGCGGTCTTCCAGGCCACTGCGGATTCGACTGCATCGCAAGGCCGCCAAGTTTGCATGTTAGGTGTGGCACGCAAAGCGGTCAGTTGTTCAACCGGTTGGTGTGTCGGGCCATCTTCGCCGAGGCCGATAGAGTCATGCGTGAAAACAAAAATAGATTGTTGTCTCATCAACGCAGCCATGCGCACCGCATTTCGAGCATACTCCATAAAAATTAAGAAAGTGGCGCCGTAGTTAATGAAGCCGCCGTGCAGTGCAATACCATTCATGATTGCCGCCATAGCGAATTCTCGAACGCCATAGTAAATATAGTTGCCGCTGGCATCGTTGGCACTGACACCCCTCGATCCGTTCCACAGCGTCAAATTAGATCCCGCCAGGTCTGCAGAGCCACCGAGCAGCTCTGGCAACAGCGGGCCGTAGGCATTCAAGCAGTTCTGGGATGCCTTGCGCGAGGCGATTGCAGCACCCTCCTGCTGACATTGCGCAATGTACTCATTCGCATGGTGTGAAAAGCCGTCAGGCAAATCGCCCGCGAGTCGCCGCCGAAGTTCTTGCGCCAACTCGGGGTGCGCCACGGCATAAGCAGCCATTGTCTGCTCCCATTCCTGTTCACGGGCAGCACCCAGTTCGCGCGCATCCCAGCCGGAATAGATATCGGCGGGGATCTCGAACGGGCCGTATTTCCAACCCAAAGCCTCACGTGTGGCAGCCACCTCATCTTCACCCAATGCCGAGCCATGGGCAGACTCTGTGCCCTGCTTGCCGGGCGAACCCTTACCGATGATTGTTTTGCAGCAAATTAGAGTCGGCTTGTCACTCTGAGCCCGAGCAGTAACAACTGCAGCTTGAACCTCAGCAGCATTATGTCCATCGATCCCTGCGACGACGTGCCAGCCATAGGCACCAAAGCGGGCGGGTGTATCATCGGTAAACCAGCCCTGAACGTCGCCATCAATGGAAATGCCGTTGTCATCATAAAAAGCGATCAATTTGCCCAAACCCAGCGTGCCAGCGAGAGAACTGGCTTCATGAGAAATGCCCTCCATTAGGCATCCATCACCCAGGAACACATACGTATAATGATCAACCACAGTGTGGCTCGGTTGATTGAACTGAGATGCTAAGACTTTTTCCGCCAAGGCCATACCTACCGCGTTCGCCAAGCCCTGACCCAGCGGGCCAGTTGTAGTCTCTACCCCCGGAGCGTAACCGTATTCCGGGTGGCCGGGCGTCTTGCTGTGCATTTGACGAAAGTTCTGAATCTCTTCCATGGAGAGTGCATAGCCGCTGAGGTGTAAAAGCGAATACAACAACATCGAACCATGGCCGTTGGACAGCACAAAACGGTCGCGGCCGGGCCAAGCTGGGTTTGCCGGGTTGTGACGCAGAAAATCATTCCACAGCACCTCGGCAATATCCGCCATACCCATGGGTGCGCCGGGGTGACCACTTTTCGCTTTTTGCACCGCGTCCATACTTAGGGCGCGTATTGCATTGGCAAGTTCTGTGCGTGGGATCGACATCAAATTCTCCGAAGCAGTTTGGCTAGGTGTGAAACGCGGCGCTATTTTCGCGTAAGCGGGAGCGAACGGCAAACAAATAGGGATATATTTGGCCCATGACCCCAATTTCACTGAAGTAAGGCCCACAAAACTATATCAAAATATTTTGATATAGTTTTGTGGGCCTGATAAGCTCTCCGCATGAATCAATCTAGTGCCGCCAAATTGGTCACAACGCAGCCAAGCCAGCCACCGTCCCTGCAACTAGCTGCGCTAACCCGCCTGTGCAAAGCCAGCGCAGACTCTTTGCGTCTACTGGTGCTAAGAGTGCTGCGCAAAGATTCCTTCGGGGTTTCCGAGTTATGCTCTATATTCGACATTCGTCAGCCTGCCCTCAGTCATCACCTGAAAGTACTTTCTAGCGCCGGACTAGTAGCAGCAAGGCGCGAGGCCAACTCTATTTTTTACCGCCGCAGCGAAATGGGACAGCACCCCGACCTGGAAGCGCTACAAAACAGCATTTTTAACACCGTAGACAAGATCGATCTGCCGATGGATATCCAGCAAAGGTTATTAGACATGCATCGGCAGCGTGAAAAAAATTCCAGCACCTTTTTCCAGCTCAACGCACACAAGTTTCAACAACAACAGGACTTGATAGCCAGCTATGAACAGTATGCCGATATTGCTGTCCAAGTACTTCAGGACGCCCCATTAAAGCATTATCGAACAGCACTAGAAGTCGGCCCCGGAGACGGCTCATTCCTACTTGAACTCGCACCAATGTTCGACAACGTGGTGGCGCTGGACAATGCCCCTAACATGCTAGAAAAAGCGCAAAACAGATCGGCTTCAGCCGGATTGCAAAACATAGACTTTATCCTCGATGACACCAGTAGCCCTAAATTGAAAAATCTACAGGCCGACTGCGCGATTATTAATATGGTGCTGCATCACACACCGGCGCCCGGCCAAGTTCTGCGTGACGTAGGCGCGTGCCTCGCGCCCGGCGGGATAGTGCTGATTACAGAACTGTGCAACCACGATCAGGGTTGGGCACGAGAGAATTGTGGCGATCTGTGGCTTGGGTTTGACCCCGCGGAACTGGCGCAGTGGGCAATGGAGGCAGGGCTCAGTGACATCACCAGTGTCCATCTCGCCCAGCGTAATGGTTTTCAAGTACAAGTGCGGCTGTTTGGCCGACTTTAATAATTTTTTTGTAAGGACAAGACTATGAGCGAATATAAACTTTTTACCTCAGAATCAGTATCCGAGGGGCATCCTGATAAAATGGCTGATCAGATATCAGATGCAGTTCTCGACTACCTTCTCAAGCGCGATAAAGACGCGCGCGTCGCGGTCGAAACCATGGTCAAGACGGGTATGTGTATAGTCGCCGGCGAGGTCACAACCTCGGCCAATATGGATCTCGAAGACACCATTCGCCAAGCTATACTGGACATCGGCTACGATAACTCTGACGTCGGTTTCGACGGTGCCTCCTGCGCTGTGCTCAACGCCATTGGCAAACAGTCACGCGATATCGCTATGGGCGTTGACGAAAATAAAAACCACGAGCAGGGCGCTGGAGATCAGGGCCTGATGTTCGGCTATGCCACGAATGAAACTGATGTGCTGATGCCAGCACCGATCTACTACGCACATCGTCTCGTGGAGCGCCAAGCAGAGTTGCGCAAGAGTGGCAAACTGCAATGGCTGCGGCCAGACGCCAAAAGTCAAATTACATTGCGCTATGAAAATGGCAAGCCAGTCGCCATTGACGCTGTGGTATTGTCTACTCAACACGATAAAAAAGTCAGCCAGAAGGAAATTCACAAACAAATTCTGAAGCACGTTATTAAGGATGTCTTACCCGCAGCTTGGCTGCATAAGGGCACTCAATATCACATCAATCCTACTGGTCAGTTCATCATTGGCGGCCCCGTCGGTGACTGCGGTTTAACTGGCCGTAAGATTATTGTGGATACATACGGCGGAATGGCGCGTCATGGTGGTGGCGCATTTTCTGGCAAAGACCCTTCCAAAGTGGACCGTTCAGCAGCCTACGCCGGCCGCTATGTCGCAAAAAACATCGTCGCGGCAGGCCTTGCGGAGCGCTGTGAAATTCAAGTGTCCTATGCAATTGGTGTCGCGGAGCCCACGTCTATCGCTATTGATACCTTTGGCACTGGCGCCGTCTCGGATGATCGAATAGCAGAGCTTGTGCGCGAGCATTTCGACCTGCGTCCCAAGGGATTGATTGCAATGCTCAATCTGAAGCGCCCCATCTATCAAAAAACTGCGGCCTATGGGCACTTCGGACGAGAGGATAAGGACTTTACTTGGGAGAAAACGAATAAAGCTAAGGCGCTAAAAAAGGCGGCACGTTAACGAGACGTGGATAATCCGCGCTCAGTTGCGACTTGCAGTAAAAACTGACTAATCACATTAACATTTAGATAATGGGCTGCAAGCCCAGAGGAAGACAAAAATGAGCACAGCACAGAACTTACAGACCACCGAAGACTACAAAGTTGCCGATATCTCACTAGCTGAGTGGGGCCGCCGCGAGTTGGAGATTGCAGAAAGCGAAATGCCGGCGCTGATGGCGATGCGAACTAAGTACTCAGACAGCAAGCCACTCGCCGGAGCAAAAGTCTTAGGCTGTATCCATATGACAATACAGACAGGAGTATTAATTGAGACGCTAATGCAACTCGGTGCCGAAGTGCGCTGGTCTTCATGTAATATTTTCTCAACTCAGGATCATGCTGCAGCGGCTATAGCCGCAGCAGGCGTTCCTGTGTTCGCTTGGAAAGGTGAAACTGAGGAGGAGTACGAATGGTGTCTTGAGCAGACTATTTTGAAAAACGGGAAGCCTTGGGACGCTAACATGATTTTGGACGATGGCGGCGACCTGACCTCTTTGATTCACGACAACTATCCCGCCATGCTGGACAAAATACATGGCGTTACCGAAGAAACGACTACAGGGGTGCATCGCCTACTAGAAATGCTTGAACGGGGCACATTGAAGGTTCCAGCTATCAATGTGAACGACTCTGTCACAAAATCTAAAAATGACAATAAATATGGCTGTCGACACAGCCTGAATGACGCTATAAAACGCGGTACCGATCACTTAATGGCCGGCAAAAAAGCTCTGGTCATTGGTTATGGGGATGTCGGTAAAGGCTCAGCACAATCCCTGCGCCAAGAGGGCATGATTGTAAAAATTAGCGAGATAGACCCCATCTGCGCTATGCAAGCCTGCATGGACGGTTTTGAGATTGTTTCGCCTTTCAAAGACGGCATCAATGATGGCACTGAAGCCTGCATAAATCACGAGTTATTAGCCTCCACTGATTTGGTCGTCACTACGACTGGCAACTACAAAGTCTGCGACTCGAACATGCTTAAAGCACTGAAGAAAACCTGTGTGGTCAGCAATATCGGCCACTTCGATAACGAAATTGATACTGCTTATATGCGCAGTAACTGGGAGTGGGAAGAAGTTAAGCCGCAAGTCCACAAAGTCTACCGCGACAAGGAAGCGAATGATTACTTGATCTTGCTGTCAGAGGGACGGCTTGTAAATCTCGGCAATGCTACCGGTCATCCGTCGCGCATAATGGACGGCTCTTTCGCTAACCAAGTACTGGCGCAGATTTACCTGTACGAGAGAAAGTTCGCTGATCTAGAGCCGGCAATGAAGTCTTCAGCATTGTCGGTTGAAGTCCTGCCCAAGAAGCTCGACGAAGAAGTGGCGGGGCACATGATCAATGGTTTCGGTGCTGTGC
>PKDD01000158.1 GCA_002862465.1 Haliea sp. | reverse complement strand
TATAACTAGATACTAGGAGTCACGCCTGTCATGTCAACCGATAGATCCCACAGCCTTTCCGCTACCGTGGTATTGCGGCTAGCGCGGTTAGATCGCACTTTTTTTGCGGGACCTGCAGTTTCAAAGCGGTGAGCCGGCCCATAATAGTCGCCGCCAGTGACATCTGCAGCCGTGGCAGCGCAGAGGGTCGGCCAAGCGCCAGCCGCGGCGGTATTGAGTAACGGTTGTAGTAGCTCAGTGCCTTTGCTTAACAGCATGGGCATGTACCGATCCAATTCTGTGTTGGCAATACCGGGATGGCAGGCGACAGATAGAACAGGCAGTTTTGCGGTCTGCAGGCGACGCTGCAACTCATATGAGAAGAGTAGATTGGCTAGCTTGCTCATACTGTAGCGTCCAGATGCGCTATAATAGCGCTCTGCGTTGATGTCCCTGAAGTTTATCCGACCTGCATTGTGGGCGATACTACTGGTGTTCACTACGCGTGAAGAAGCAGTGTCGGCTAGTTTTTGCAGTAGCAGGCATGTTAAAGCAAAGGGTCCTAGATGATTCACGCCAAACTGGCTTTCAAAGCCATCTTTTGTAAGTTCGTAGGGTGGAACCATTACACCGGCATTGTTGATCAATACATCGATGCGTTTTTCAGACTGTAACTGCTCAGCGCATTGCCTTATCGAGGCGAGGTCGCCCAGATCCAGCGGGACATAGCTCAGATCGACTGGGCCGTTTTGCGACTCAATCTTTTTGATAGCGTCCAGCGCCTTGCGCTGTGACCGGCAGGCGATGAGTACCCGCGCACCCCGGGCAGATAGGGCTCGCGCCGCTTCGTAACCTAATCCGGTGTTTGCGCCGGTGATTACAACGGTGCTGCCGCTTTGATCTGGCACATCATTCTCAGTGAATCCACGCATTATATCCCTGCTGTCCGTTGAACAAAAAAGGACAGTACTATAGCCGAGAAGTCTAACAAGCTAAAGAGTGTCCTCTCATTCATCAATCCAAATATCAGCATTGGATGTAACTGCTTTGTACGCTAAACGAGGCTATAGGTTTTCGCGCCAGCGATTAACCCGTGTCGAAAGACAGTGGCGGTTGAATAAGTCTTTGCTAACATTCGATAGGTACGGGGCGCCGTGCATCGATCTCGCTAGGTGCTTGCAGACACTAAAGCGCACTTACGAAGTTAGACGGTCTGTCTGCGACTAGAGTCCATAAAGTATAGGGGCTAGATCTTTCATTTCAGAATTTGAATGTGTTTTTCATTGTGCTGTTCCGGCACTTTCGCTTTGGAAGATAACAACTACGTTTGAGTAATCATTATTATTGTCATGGGCACTGATTTTGATGATGTTTGCTATTGGCTCAGGACTGGCTGCCAGCGATGTTTTAGGTTTACTCAAATCGCCCACACTAGCGCTGACAACGCTTTTTGCCTAACTTGTTTTATTGCCATTAATGTTTGTTACGATCGCCCTGTATTAGGACTAACGCCCGCTTTGAGTATCGGTTTGTTGTTAGTGGCACGTTGTCCAAGCGGCAGCACCTCTAATTTTCTAACGAAGCTGGGTGGCGGTAATGCGGCTTTATCGGTTACTTCAACCGCGTTGATTAGCGTAATTATCGTATTCAGTTTGCGTTTTGTGCAGCTAATTTTGTCGCCAATGCTGGGCTATGCTCAAGTTGGTACCAGTTTTTCTTTTATCGCTGCGGTTGAAGATATTTCGTCGCACACTTTATCACCCGTCGTTGTTGGGATGTTATTTAGAGTGTTATTTGTGAATACGGCGCGGCGTATTGAGCCGCTGGCCGTAAAGCAATCACTGCTCTGACTTTCTGCGATCGCTCAAACAGGCGGTTGACGGAGGCTAATAAAGGAAAGGCACGCTGCGCTGCAATTATTTGCAACGATTTTAAAAAGAGCGAGTTTAACCGCTCAAAACGCTTTTTTAGCCAGGTAGAGCTTGGTTAATTTCGTTGAGATTCAGTGCGTAAAAGCTGCCCAGCGGTGCGGAGAATTGCTCCAATGACACCGAGGGTATCAGTCGACCACTCACCGCATTTTGGCTATGACCAAGCACAACTTATGGAATATCGCCGCAAATATCGGCGCCATTGACAGCGCCGCCTTCCACAAAGTGGGGTTCCACTCGCCACCGTCACCGCAGGCTGGCAATACGCAGCACACCATGATGAAAACTACGTATCGAAGCATGGTGAAGTTGAATAGGCGTCATGGAGCAGACTTTTTTAATGATAAGGCTCAGCAACGCAGGCTCTGAAACGATCATATAAGGAAAAAGCTAATGCGCTATAGGTGAAAATCGTTGAACAGAAGCGGTATTTACTCATGGTCATGTCGAGATAGTCGAATGCCGCGCTTATTACGCAGAGCGACAACGGGTCAACTTCGATAAGCGCTCGCACGGGATTACAGGGCACTCGAGAGGGTGTATCCTATCGCTCGGTCGGCATTAGCTGTCCTTCAAATTGGTAGCAGTCAAGCTCATCGCAAACGTGAAGTAAAAGCCGATATAAAAAAGAGAGAGTAAATTAAATATAGCGTTTTGGTTTTTCGATGGCCAAGTTTGGTTGACAGAAAGTAATCAACAGTCAAAGAGGGGTAGTTGATATGCAGGATCTAGCGGGCAAAGTAGCCGTTGTCACAGGCGCGGGCTCAGGTATTGGCGAAGGAATCGCGCGCGCTGCTGCCGCAGCGGGCATGAAGGTGGTGATCGCCGATATAGATATATCTAAGGCCCAGACTGTTGCGGCAAGTTTGGGTGAGGGAGCAATCGCTTGTAAAGTCGATGTCTCTAGCTTGGCGTCGGTAGAGGCCATGCGCGATGCAGCACTGCAGCGTTTCGGGAGTGTTCATTTACTGTGTAACAACGCCGGGGTGTGGATAGGTGCGATGATGCATGATGCGGATATTAAGGATTGGCAATATCTTATCAACGTCAACCTTTACGGTGTTATTCATGGCGTGAAGGCATTTTTGCCGCTATTGGTGGAGCAGGGCGAGGGCCATATTGTCAACACGGCGTCTATGGGTGGTCTAATTTCCGGTCCGCCAGAAGGTCTGTACACAACCACAAAGTTTGCAGTGGTGGGACTCTCAGAGGCCCTGCTGATGGAAGTGGCTGATAAAGGTGTGGGCGTGTCTGTTCTCTGTCCCGGCCTGGTCAATACTAACTTAATTACCCAGTCTTTTGCCGTACGCCCTGATGAATTTAACTCTGGTATCGATCATCAGCAACCGGCGCCGGATGTAGCCAACGGAATATCTCCTCTTAACGTAGGTGAACAGGTGATGGATGCCGTACTTGAAAGCAGCTTTTACGTCATCACTCACGACGAATATCGCGATATTGTCGCTATGCGTCACGAGGGTATCCTAGATGCACTGGATGCTCATGCTAAACGTTATGGCTCCACCTCAGGCAGGGCATTGTAAACGCATAGGCATGCAGTTTTTGGGTATTTTCAATATACGGGTGTTAGGTCTAATCCGAGTGTGGTTTTTGCAAATGCTAAGGCAGCAGTCGCGCTCACGCGCGAACTGTAAGCCTCTAGAAATAGCTTCCCCACAACCTTACCCTGAGGGTCCACCACAATCATTCCTGGATGCGGGATACCGTACTGAAATTCGCCTGGCTCAAAGTCCGTATTTAGAATGCCCAGCGTCTTGAAGCTCAGACCATTGACGTCAGAGACAACGGGGATGGTGATGCCAGACTCTTCGATAAAAGCCTGCTGCAGCACTGGATCGTCATAGGTGATGGCGACCATACCGATGCCGGCTGCCTCAAATCTGGCACTGCTCTGTTGCAACTCAATTATCTGGCGCATGCAGTAGGGGCACCAGTCAAAGGAACGACTCGCGACAACGACGGTGCCATTGACCCCTTTGAACTCATCAATCAACGTTATACTGCGACCTTGATAGATGCCCTGTAGCCCAGGGAAATGCGAGTTTATCGCGGGGCCTGGGTCGAAACTGTCGTTATCTGCTGCGACAAACATATCCTGTGTGATTTGTGCAAAAATCCACAGCTTGAGCGGCTTTTTATAGAGGTACCCTACCGCAATCGACAGCAGAATTAGGAAGAATATAATTTTTAACAGTGTTCTCATCTTGGGCCACCCTAGAATGGTACCTCTCGAAACTTAACAAACAGTATCTTACTTCTGTCTTAACGCACAATGATAGCCCCGGCTTTTGGCAACGGAACTGCAGTGAGTAACAGCGCATGTGCCTTCTTAGCCGGTTTAGTAGGGTTAACGTTAGAACGAATCCGTCTAACAGATCTGACTCATCCTTTGATAACATAGGTTGTCACGTAGAGAATAGAGAATAGAGTAGAGAGTAGTAAGATACCGTTGCACGAGGCGAGCGAATAAAAATAATGTTTAAATGTATGCCGTTGTGCTTATAGATAATAATGCCAACTGCGTGAGCGTAAAAAACAATAGGATGGATAGATGTTTGATCAACTGCTTATCTCCGGTTTATTTGGAGGTCTATTCTTTGGACTTATTTTTACTAAGTGGCCGGCGGAACGGATCTTTGTTTGCGCTATGCTAGTGGCGTATTTTGCCGGATTGGTAGATACGCGAGAAGTGTTGAACAAAGCAACGAATACCGGCGTTGTCACGCTGATTCTGTTGTTGTTAGTATCTACTGGTCTCGAAAAGCTGTCTTGGTTAAGTCGTCTTTCCAATAAGTTGATTGTTCACAGCTACAGTGCGAGTCTGTTGCGAATAGGTATTACGACGGCGTTTTTTTCTGCCTTCGTAAATAATACGGCTGTGGTCGCTTCGCTGGCGCATACGGTTCGTAACAATCGGCTTCACCCCGCATCCAAACTTTTAATTCCTCTGTCTTATGCCGCTATTCTCGGCGGTACGATGACCCTGATTGGCACCTCAACGAACCTGATTGTAAGCAGTTTCTTGGAGGACGTTACTGGAACCGGTCTGGCCTTTTTTGATTTTTTTGTGGTGGGGGTAAGTGCAACACTGGTTGGACTTCTTGTTCTTCTGTTAAGTGCAAGGCTGCTGCCCGTCGGCAGTTCCGAGATCATGGATATCAATAAGTACGTCGTTGAGGTAGAAGTTGACAAGACTTCGACGCTAATAGGGAAGAGTATCCTCGCGAATAAGCTGCGTGAGTTGGAGGATTTTTTCTTAGTAGAAATTGTTCGCGGTAGCTACCTTATTTCACCGGTAACACCACAGGAGCATATTGAGGCAGGAGACAAGCTGATTTTCTCAGGGGATATTAAGCAGGTGCAGGTATTTGAGGCCTTCGACGGATTGCGTCTGTTTGCTGTCGAGGAGGGCCTACTGAGCCAAAATATGAAGGAAGTGATCGTCATGCCGAACGCCAGCATTGAGGGCAGAACCGTTAAGGAGAGTGCATTCCGATCTATGTTTGACGCAGCGGTGGTTGGTATGCGGCGCGGCGGAAAACGTCTGTCGGGTAAGCTAGGTAATATTACGATTCAAGCAGGCGACAGCATGATGCTGGCGGTTGGCCCTGACTTTAATGAACGCAAGAATCTCGATAAAAACTTTGCCATTATCAATGACTCGGTCGGTGAAGTAGTGCAGACAACAGACTCTCAAAATTATGCGGTTACCGGCATGTTATTGGCAGTCATTACCCTTGCTACCTTAAATATGGTTCCTTTAATCAAAGGCATGGCGTTTTTGTTGGTCTTCATGCTTGCTTTAGGCGTTATCACCGGGTCGGAGCTTAGAAGACGCTTTCCCTTCGAGTTGTGGTTAATTATTGCGTCGGCACTTACGCTATCACAAGCTATGACTAATTCGGGCTTAGTCACGGTCTTTGCAGGTATGTTGCAAAGCAATTTGTCCATTCTAGGACCCTACGGTGCGCTTATAGGCGTTTATTTGGGCGCGTGGCTACTGACAGAGGCCATGACAAACAACGCGGCCGCCGCACTGAGTTTTCCAATTGCTTATGGCTTGGCAGAGAGTTTCGGTGTGAGCTATATGCCCTTTGTGATGGTGGTCGCCTACGGTGCTAGTGCGAGCTTTTTGACACCTTTCGGGTATACCACCAATCTAATGGTACAAAACCTTGGTGGCTATGAGTTTCGAGACTATTTTAGAACAGGTTTGCCTGTCTCACTGGCGTATTCTGCCGTGGTGATCTATCTGGTTCCGAGGGTATTCCCGTTCTGATCTGCGTGTCATTCTAATTAGTTCATTCCGCTAGTGAACCCTCCATCCACGGGTAATGTTTGGCCCGTAATCCATGCAGCTGCGGGAGAGGTTAGGAATAGCACTGCTGAGGCAATGTCCTCAGGCTCACCGGTGCGTTTAAGTCCCTGCCTTTTGAGGGTTTCTTCTACCATCTCCGGCATATTATCCAGCATAGGCGTAGTCAGGTTAGAGCGAGTAAGGCCCGCAGCGACAGCGTTGGCACGAATACCTAATTGTCCCCAACTCATGCCTAAGGTCTTTATGAGTTGCACAAGACCCGCCTTGGCAGGGCCATATCCCGGCGTCCATTCAAAGCCGAAATACGACGTCATAGAGGCGATACCCACTACGCTTGCTCCGCCTGGAAACGCGCTGGCACACAGTAATTCCTTGCAGGCTGAGCTGAGGTGAAATACGCTGGATAGGTTTACTTGAACGGAGTGGTCGAACGAATCTGCTTCCCATTCGTTACCGTGTGCGCCCCCCGCATTATTGATGAGTATATCGAGTTGCTTGAGAGAGCCTGCGAATGCATAGAGCGCGGACCTGTCACCCACATCCAAATGTCTGTAGGCCATATTGCTGAGGTCAGCGTCGTAATCCGCTGCTCCGCTGCTACGCCCAGTGATTATGACTTCACCTCCTGCGTCTCGATACCCTTGTGCGCACGCAAGGCCGATGCCACTGGTACCGCCAGTCACTAAGATCTTTGCGCCAGAATAATCGTAGGTAATGCCTTTGAACATATTTGACTCCAGCCGTCTAATTTGTATTTGTGTTCGAATGGCATAACAATATGGTCTTATCAGATCGGGTGCAAGGTGAGGTTTGGTATGTGTTGCTGGTACTAAAGCAGGTCTATCCGCTGTTACCCCGTCACAGGGTTCCAATAAGACGAGAGAGTATCTATGAGTCAGGAGTTTCCAGAGTTAGGCATTTACACGTTGCCTGGACGCATTAACGACCCCCGCAGGACTCTTGAGGAAGTGCCCCTCGCAGAGAAACTCGGTATCGGTTCAATATGGCCTGCAGAACGCTATGATTTTAAGAATGTTGAGGTGCTGTGTGGTGCAGCGGCAGCGATTACGTCGAAAATTAAAATAGCGACAGGTCTGATGAATTATCCCACCCACCATCCTATGGCATTGTGCTCCTTTGGAGCGACAATGAGTCACCTGTCAGATAACCGCTTTGCGATGGGTTTTGCCAGAGGTTTTGATGCCCTATACGATATCTTCGGTACCCGCCGAGCAAGTTTGCAGGGTTTGCGAGAAACGCCAGAATTGCTGCGTGCTTTATGGAGCGGCGGGACATTTTCGGGCGAGAATTCATTGGGTAAGTTCCCGTATTTGTATATGAATGAGCCTTCAAGCTGCCCCCCTCCTATGTTGCTCGGTGCGATGGGGCCGAAGACACTGGCATTGGCCGGGCGTCATTATGACGGTGTACTATTGCATCCGTTTTTGACCGACAGAGGGGTTGCAGAGGCGACAGACATCGTACGTAATGCGTCGCTAGAGGCCGGCCGTGCGCGCGATGCCTGTAAAGTATGGGCAACCTTGGTGATTGCCGCAGACCAGTCCGAAGAGGAAACATTGGCTATTGGCCCGGCACGTTTGTTGACATACGTTCATATGGCGGGTTACGGCGAGTTGCTATGCAAGGCCAATGGCTGGGATCCAGCGGTGCTGACCGATGTTAGAAACCACCGACTGTTTGAGGGCGGGAAATCGGCCGACCAAGACTTTACGCGCTATGAAACCGCAGAGGTCACTTCTCTGTTTCCAGATCAATGGATGATGGAGTCCGCTGCATTAGGCAGCGCTGAGTACTGCGCAAATCGTATCAACGATCAATTTGATTCCGGTGCCGATGGCGTACT
This sequence comes from Haliea sp., assembly GCA_002862465.1. Classification (GTDB taxonomy): domain Bacteria; phylum Pseudomonadota; class Gammaproteobacteria; order Pseudomonadales; family Halieaceae; genus Marimicrobium. The sequence continues at coordinate 1,548 of PKDD01000158.1, read as the reverse complement.
CTTTCACGGAAGTCTGCCGCGGCAGGTGAATGGACTGCTCTCGGCCTACCGTGCGCTTAGGCGAGCAGATTATTTTGAGGCTAATGATCCGTGGTTTTCTCCGTCGCCACCAGGCACCGGCTTGTAGGGTGTATGTGGCTTTCTTGCGGGAATGCTGGGCAAAATTAGGCTCCGTTGTAGTTTCTTTTAGAGCTGCGGCAAAGAGTCATTGACCAGCCCAGCGCTCCAGCCACCATCCGCGATAAACTCTGCGCCAGTGCTATAGGTGGCTTCGTCCGAGGCTAGAAACGCCGTCAAGGCTGCTACTTCTCTGGGAAGGCCAACCCGGGGAATAGCGTGGTTCTGGTAAAACTGATCGGCATCTTCTTGAGAGATGAAGTCAGAGCCGTGCATAGCCGTAAATACGCCTCCGGGATGTACGCTGTTGACGCGTATGTTGAATCGACCCATTTCCATAGCGGCAGCTTTGGTCATGCCGCGCACCGCCCATTTGGTGGATGAGTAGGCTACTAGAGAGTTTTTTGATTGTAAGCCGTCAATCGAGGAAACATTAATAATCGAGCCGCCACCATTCGCTTTCAGACAGGGAAATACGGATTGCATGCCAAGAAATACGCCCAATTGATTGATACTAAAGATCTTCATGAAGTCTTCTTCGGTGGTGTCCATAATCGTTTTTTGGAAGATGATTGCGGCATTATTGACCAGTATGGACAGCGGACCGAGTTGTTCAGCTTGGTCTACGGCCGCCTGCCAATCTCTTTTTTTACTGACGTCTAATCGCATATAGGCAGCGCTCTCGCCCAGTTCATCGGCGAGCGTCTGACCGGGTATGTCCAGTACATCGGTAATAAGTACCTTTGCGCCCTCTTCAACGAGCAGTCGCACGGTCGCCTCGCCCATTCCGCGAGCGCCGCCGGTTACAATTGCCACCTTGCCTATCAATCTTGCCATGTGAATTTTCCTGAATGCTGTCGTAGTGAGGAAGAGCCTATGTTGAGCCGGCTAATTACAAATAAAAGGCAAAAAAAAACGGACACCCTAAAGTGTCCGTCTTATTATTTCGATAAAGCTATCGTCTAGAAGCGGAACAGGCCACTTATAGCGAGTTCTTCCTGCGACGATTCAAATCTGAACGGAATGTTCTGTTGTCCTGGTGCGGTATATACTCCAGTAACATCATCAGCAACCCGATCTTGATATTTCAAGGTGACAGCGAAGCTCTCAGAAATAAACCACTCAGCACTTGCGCCATACGTGTTGACTTCAAAACCGCCCTGTTCACTTTGATCCCAGTTAGCGCTTAGGCCAATGTTGCTGTTCAGATAGTAGGTACCGCTTATGCCATAGGTATCTACGTCTTCGCGGTTACTAACATAGCTTCTGCCAAACTTAGCTGATGCCATAAGGCCGCCATCACCCATGGGGAAGAATGACTCAACCTTGCCGCCGTAGTAGTCAACACCGCTACCGTTACCGTTGTTGAGGCTTTGATAGTTATAGTCCAAAACCAAAGTGGTGTGCTCAGTGATATATTTACCAACACCA
>PKDD01000161.1 GCA_002862465.1 Haliea sp. | reverse complement strand
AGGCGGGCCAGTATGCCTACCGGGATCGTCGTCAGCGCAAGCGTCAGTTTCGCGCGCTTTGGATCACGCGCATCAATGCGCAGTCTCGTGCTAATGGCCTTAGCTATAGCCGTTTGATTAATGGCTTGAAAAAGGCCGAGATTGGATTAGATCGCCGCGTGCTGGCAGATCTTGCAGTTCACGATAAGCCGGCTTTTTCGGCGATAGTGGAGCACGCGAAGACCGCATTGGCCTAAGCCCACCCTGCCGCTGAGACGGTTTGCTGGCGGCAGATAAGACACAAAGGGAAAGGGCGGTGCTCTTTCCCTTTTTTATTGAACGGGTGATAAATTTCTGCTGGACTTGGGTGCTTAAGTTAGGCTGTTTGCTCGGTGAGTCTGCCTGCTGCGGCGCAGTGTACAGGGTTATCCATGTTGGACCTGTAAGCGAGTACACTAGGTCAACGTATATTTTGAAACACTTTTGGAGCGAATAGACAGTGACGCACTATCCGATACTCAAATTAGACCCGAGAAAAATCTAGATGGAAAACCTCGAATCACTTGCCAGTCGCGCTAGGTCTGCCATTGCTTCGGCGCAAAATAGCGCCGACCTAGAGCAATTGCGTGTAGACTATCTGGGCAAAAAGGGCGAACTTACAGGCCTGCTTAAAGGCCTAGGTAATCTGTCTTCGCAAGATCGCCCTAAGGTCGGCGCGTTGATAAATGTGGTCAAACAGGAACTGCAGGGGCTGATTGGAGAGCGCAAGACAGCGTTAGATGCGGCTGCCGTTGAGACCAAGTTAGAGCAGGAGGCCATCGACGTGACGCTGCCCGGTCGCGCTGACACTTTGGGCGGTGTGCATCCCGTAACAAAAACGATTGAGCGCATGGAGGATTTTTTTTCGGCTATTGGTTTCGATGTTGTCGAAGGTCCGGAAATAGAGGATGATTACCATAATTTTGAAGCACTCAATATCCCTGCTCATCATCCCGCCAGAGCTATGCATGACACCTTTTACGTGGATGAGCATACGGTTCTGCGGACGCATACCTCGCCGGTGCAGGTGCGTGTAATGGAGGCTCAGGAGCCGCCTCTGCGAATCATTTGTCCCGGCCGGGTCTATCGCTGTGATTCAGACCTGACGCATACCCCGATGTTTCACCAGGTCGAAGGTTTACTAATTGATGAGCACTCGAGTTTTTCTGATCTGAAAGGCTTAATAGAAGATTTCCTTCGCGTATTTTTTGAACGGGATTTGGAGGTGCGTTTCAGACCCTCCTATTTTCCCTTTACGGAACCATCGGCTGAAGTTGACATACAGTGCGTCAACTGCGGAGGCGAGGGCTGTCGAGTCTGCAGTCACACTGGTTGGCTAGAGGTTATGGGTTGCGGCATGGTCCACCCGAAAGTCTTCGAGTCTGCAGGTATTGATGCAGAACAATATTCGGGTTTTGCGTTTGGTATGGGCGTTGAGCGTCTTGCTATGTTGCGCTATGGAGTCAACGACTTACGCCTGTTTTTTGATAATGACTTGCGATTTCTTGAGCAGTTTTAGGGATTATAGAAGTGAAAATTAGCGAAAAATGGTTGCGTGAGTGGGTGTCTCCCTCCTTGAGCACGCAGGAGCTTGCGCACCAAGTAACAATGGCCGGGCTGGAGGTTGACGGGATTGAGCCGGTGGCTGAAGCATTTAGCGGCGTTGTGGTTGCTGAAATTCTCAGCGCTGAACCGCATCCGGATGCAGACACATTACGTGTTTGCCAAGTGAGTGCAGGTAGTGAAACGGTGCAGATCGTGTGCGGTGCACCCAATGCGCGGGCTGGATTGAGAGTGCCCCTTGCGCAGGTCGATGCTGAACTGCCCGGAGACTTCACAATAAAACGGGCAAATCTGCGTGGTATAGAATCACAGGGAATGCTTTGTGCAGAACAGGAGTTAGGGCTGTCGGACCGCTCAGATGGTTTGATGGAATTAGCGCCCGACGCGCCTGTAGGCACCGACCTTCGACACTACTTGGAACTTGATGACCAAGTGATCGAGATCAGTGTCACGCCAAATCGCGCCGACTGTCTTGGTGTTTCAGGGATCGCGCGTGAAGTGGGTTTGCTTAATAACCTCGCGGTGACTGAGCCCACTTTTATTGAAGCGTCGCCAGCGATAACGGATACCATTGCTATCGAGGTGCAGGCAAAGGAATGCTGTCCACGCTACGTTTCTCGTGTGATCAAAGGCATAAATATATCCCAACCAAGTCCGCAGTGGTTACAAGAAAAACTGCGTCGCTGCGGCGTTCGTTCCATCGATGCGGTTGTGGATGTTACCAACTACCTACTACTGGAGCTTGGTCAGCCTATGCATGCGTTTGATCTTGATAAGCTGCAGGGCGGCATTGAAGTGCGCATAGCGCTGCCCGATGAGTCGATAGAGTTACTGGACGGGAAGAGAGTCAAATTAGGTGAGGACACACTGGTTATTGCTGATCAACAGGGTCCGGTCGCGATTGCTGGAATAATGGGAGGGCAGCGCTCAGCAGTCAATGGCACGACGACAGACATTGTTTTGGAAGCGGCATTTTTTGCTCCCAAACCATTAGCGGGAAAGGCTCGCTCCTATGGTCTGCACACAGATTCTTCACATCGTTTTGAGCGCGGTGTGGATTTTGAGTTACAGGTGCATGCGATGGAGCGTGCGACGCAAATGTTGCTGGAATTGGTCGGTGGAGAGGCTGGACCGATTCGAGAGGTAGTGTCAAAAAACCATTTGCCCGCGCGGCCTGATGTTGTCCTCCGATCTTCGCGTATTGAGAAGGTGTTGGGCTTAAGCCTGTCATCCAGTGAAGTCGAACGTATTTTGCAAGGTCTCGGGCTGGGCGTTACCGAGACTGACGGTGGATGGACTTGTTCGATTCCCAGCTGGCGATTCGATATTGCTATTGAGGTGGATCTATTAGAAGAGTTAGCCAGGGTGTATGGCTATAACCGGCTTCCGGTTACTCACATCCGAGCTAAGTTGGAGATGAATGCACAGCCTGAAAAACACCTGTCTATCCGCTACTTGCGTCGGCATCTAAGCGCCAGAGGCTATCGCGAGGCCATCACTTACAGCTTTGTAGATTCTCAGTTGCAGCGGATATTCAACCCTGAACAAACGCCGGTGGCCTTAAGTAACCCTATCTCCGCCGATATGGCGGTCATGCGCACTAGCCTGCTGCCAGGACTCGTAAGCGCCGTTGTTCACAACACTAACAGGCAGCAGTCACGCGTGCGTTTGTTCGAGACGGGCTTGCGATTTATACCCAGTGAGTCAGGTTTGCGCCAGCTACCAACGCTGGCTATGGCCTTGACTGGTCCGCGATTTGAAGAGTCTTGGGCCTCGTCCACCGATGCTGCTGATTTTTTTGATTTAAAAGGAGACATGGAGAGCTTATTGGGCCTTGCGAGGACGTCCGAACACTTCTATACCGAGGCAACTTCTCGTCCGGCTTTTCATCCAGGACAAACTGCTCGCATCATTCGAAATGGCGACGTTGTTGGCTTCTTGGGTGCGCTGCACCCCTCTGTCGGGGCTGAATTAGGGCTGAATGCGCCTCTGTACCTTTGCGAAATTAATCTGGCACCAGTACTTGAAGGAGAGATACCAAAGTATGCAGAACTGTCCAAGTTTCCCGAAGTTCGCCGCGATTTGGCGATAATTGTCGACAAGACAGTGTCGGCGGTGCGTTTAATGGAAGACGTGCGTGGCGCTGCCGGAGATTACCTTACGAACTTAAGGCTTTTTGATGTCTATACAGGGAAAGGTATTGATCCTAAAAGAAAAAGTCTTGCACTGGGTTTGACATTCCGCGATCAATCGCGCACTCTTGACGAGGAAGATGTGAACGCGGCCATAGGTCAAGTGATTGATCTGGTGGAGAAAAACTATGATGCTGAGCTTAGGAACTAGGTAAAAGAGACGATGGTTGCTCTTACTAAATCTGAAATGGCAGAACGCTTGTTTGAAGAGCTAGGACTCAACAAACGCGAGGCCAAGGAGATCGTAGAGTTGTTCTTCGAGGAAATTCGCGGTTGTCTTGAGAATAATGAGCAGGTGAAATTGTCGGGTTTCGGTAATTTCGACCTACGTGACAAAAGTCAACGTCCCGGTCGTAACCCTAAAACGGGGGAAGAGATCCCGATTTCCGCGCGCAGGGTTGTTACGTTTAGGCCCGGTCAGAAGTTAAAAGCACGGGTGGAAGAATATGCTGGAACCGACACACAACAATGAACTGCCGCCAATTCCTGGCAAACGTTATTTCACTATAGGTGAAGTCAGTGAGCTTTGCGCAGTCAAGCCTCACGTCCTCCGTTACTGGGAGCAGGAATTTCCGCAGTTAAAGCCTGTTAAGCGTCGCGGCAATCGTCGCTACTATCAGCGCGACGATGTGCTGACTATCCGACAAATTCGCGCATTTTTATATGACCAAGGCTATACCATCGGCGGAGCTCGGCAGCGCATGACCGATGACAATGGGAAGGGAGCAACACTTCCGGTTGAGCTACAGGCAGTGATCAAGGAAACAATCGAAGAGTTAGAAGACGTCCTCAAAGTCCTGAGTCCTCCTAAATAGCCTTTGTATCAAACGTGGTATTAAGTATAATGCCGCCGTCGTCTAAACAGGCGAAATCGGGGCGTAGCGCAGTATGGTAGCGCACCACACTGGGGGTGTGGGGGTCGCAGGTTCAAATCCTGCCGTCCCGACCAAAGTCTTATCTAGCAACATCCAATAAAGTCCTCAACCCCTCAAAGTCAGGGCTCTTTTGTTTATACTCCTTTCTAAGACGTCCGGTGGTATCCGGTAACATACCGCCGAAAAGGCGGTACCTGTGGCGGTACTTCCGATACCGCCAAGGTAGATGCCGCGGAACTGACTGTTTAAGGAGGTGGAGCATGGGCAAGTTATCCGCTACCGCGGTACAGCAAGCTAAAGGCCACGCCAAGCCGGTGAAACTTTCCGACGGCGGGGGCTGTACTTGCTGGTGAAGTCGGACAGATCACGGTACTGGCGATACAACTGCCGTTTCGCAGGTAAGCGCAAAACTCTAGCGCTGGGGGTATCTAGATGTTGACTTAGCGGGCGCTCGTAAGGCCCGCCAATAAGCATCATTAAAATAATTGGTTAGGATTTAAGTTGATAACTACGAACTATGCGTGCGTACGTTCGAATCGTGCGAGGCGCGCCAAAAATCTACTCAAATGCAGAATGTTAGCGCGTCACGCCGCAGCGCTTTTTTTGTGCCAGTTGTGCCAGTCTTGACAGTTAGAATTACAGCTTCGCTATCCACGGTTGCTATTGCTGTTTTGAGGCTACGACCAGCAGACCAATATTTCACGATCTTCGTTTTTATAAGGTAGGCGTCCATGGGAGACCGAAGCATTATCAATTGCTAGGACATCGCCCTTTTGCCATGCACTAACGTGTAGATTTTTCCAAATAAGATCACGCACATGTTCGATGTCTTCTTCTGGAATCTCGCTCCCATCCTCATAAAAGGTATGCATGGATAAGTCTTCAGCTGGCTTTTCCCGCATACTTTTTTCGAGGGAGCGTGCCATTTCTAAAATAGATTCATTGTTAGCAGTGGGACGAAAATTGCAGATACGTTGGTATTCTCCAACGGGAGAGGATACGTGAAATACCGCAAGGTGATTGTACCAGGCCTCGATGCCGGACAGCGGGTGCTGCTTACTCACCTTCTGCGTGCCCCAAAGTCTGAGGCCACCGTCTTCTTTCCATTCAGGCTCAAAGCCTTCTTCTTCGCATTTTTTTTCAACAATAGCTTTATCCGTGCTCTGAAACATCTCGTCCCAAGACTTGAGCTGCATTTGATCACCTGCTGGTGCTCCGGGGGCAGAATAATTGCGCACATTTTTCATTCCTCTGGCGCTAAAGCGTTCCTGAACATGCGGATCCATCTGGCGCCATACTTCACGCATATCGCAAATGGGTGTTTCACCGCTGTTTTGCTCGGAAGGGTTCATCGCCGAAAAAAATAGAAACTCAGGAGGGTTGGCGCAAAAACTCATTTCACAATGCTGCGGTATTGGAAAGTACCCCGGCAGTTCACTTGCATGAAACACATAATCAGTAACGGCGTCTCTGGGCGATGTGCCCAGATAGTCGTTTTTTAAAATAGGTGCGATTGCCCGCGCAACCTTTTCAAACGCTTCGGGGGTGCTAATGTCGAAGTGTCTAAAACGGATAGCGCCGTGCTCAAGTAAAGCTTTTGCTACTCTTTTTTTTTCTTGATGCAACCAAGCCACTAAAAGATTAAGGTTTTGATTTTTATTTGCTTCAATAGTGAGGGGAAAATCACCGTATATTTTATAATTATCATTGGTTAGATAAGTCATTGTTAGTCTCTTCTAAAGCCGAAGTATGCCCAGTTAAATTCGCGTTCAGGTGCGATCTCGACAGCGCTAAGCTTTGGTATAAAGGCCGTTACCCATCCTCGCATGGGACGCAATGACGCCAAGCATAACAGTATAGGGAATATAAATGGGGAGTGTGGACCAGCTAGTTCAATCCGTGGTGGCCTGGTACCAATGCAATTGCAATAAAGTCTTACCTGGAGTTTCGACTCAGAACTCGCCCGATTAACCGGACAGCGACCCGCTGCCGGCCTGTTGCATGCCGCTAAACAAATAAGCCCTTGCCAGGGCAACGGGTTCTGATGTCTTCCTTGGCTTTTAGCGATTTTAAATATTCGCCTTGAACTCGTCTCGCCAGCCCTGCCACTGACTATGATCCCCCTTGATCCCCATGATGGCTTCTTTGACTTTGGAGATACCAAAACCCCAAGCCTCATCTATTGCGACGGTAGGAGGCATCGTTAATTCGCCGGGGCTGACAATAGCGTCGATGATGAAGGGTTTATCGGAGGCCAACGCTTGTTTGACCGCCGGAATGATGTCAGCCGCATGCTCCACGCGGACCCCATCACCACCACATGCTTTTGCGAAATCAGCAAAATCGGGGTTAAGTAAACCGGTTGCTTCCTCGTTCAGGGGAAGGCCAGCGACCTCCATTTCCATCTTCACAAAGCCAAGTTCTGAGTTGTTAAATACGATGACTTTGATGGGCCAGTTAAAGCGTACTGCAGTCACAAAATCTTGCATCGACATGGCAAAACCGCCATCGCCACAGAACGCCCAGACCTGACGTTTGGGGTCGACCGAGGCAGCGCCGATGGCGACCGGCAACCCAGCACCGAGTGAGCCATGATTGAATGAGCCCAGCATTCGGCGGTCGCCACTCATTCTTACCTGACGGGCAATCCAGATGACGCACTCGCCAACATCGACACCAAAAATAGCGTTATCGGAAGCGTGATCGCTAATGGCTTTGGCAAAGATTTGCGGATGCAAAGGCTCATCGGTCCTCGACAAATCAGCCTGATTGTCCATTTGGTGCAGCCACTTATCCCGCATCCGTTCCAGTCCGATTAGAAACTTACCGGGAGCGCGTGTTTCTACGTGAGGCTCCATCGCACGCACTGTTTCTTTAATTGTGCCGATCAAGCCCACGCTGGTCGGCGCCCGCCGCCCAATATTTTCTACTTTGCTATCGACTTGAACGATCTGGATCCCGCCGGGAATGAATCCGTCGTAGGGAAAATTGGTCCCCAGCATAACCAGAACATCGCAATCCCAGATGGCGTGGTACCCCGCGGGGTTGCCAATTAAACCGGTGAGTCCGACAACGCTCCCATCTCCGTAATCGAAAATGTCTTTTGCCCGAAGGGTATGGACGATCGGCGCGCCCAATTTTTCGGCGAGTTGGAGGACCTCGGGTTTTGCGTCACGACAGCCAACGCCACAGAAAAACGAGACTTTTTTCCCAGCGTTGATAACTTCCACGGCTTTTTGAATGGCCGCAGCCGGTGGACTGATCGTGGAAGGTGACAACACTAGAGGGTGCATGAAATGCTCACTCTTAACCTTGGCTAAGGTGACGTCGATGGGAAGTTCAATTCGTGTGACACCTCTTTCAATTAAGGCCTTTTGGACTGCAATTTCTGCAAGTCGTGGCATTTGTTCGGGTGTATTGATAATGGCCTGATAGGAGCAAATATCACTGAACATTTTGGATAGGTCCACTTCTTGAAAGTAGCCAGTGCCCATTTCGGAGTGGGCTACCTGTCCAGTAATGGCAACAACGCCGCCTCCCTCTCGCTTGGCATTATAAAGCCCGTTAATCAGATGCAAGGCACCCGGGCCTACGGTGCCCGCACAAACCCCGATTCCTCCGGTGATTTCGGATTCTGCATAGGCCATATAGGCTGCGTTTTCTTCATGACGAACGCCGATCCATTTGAATCGATCATCTTTGCGTATGGCTTCCAGCAACCCGTTTAACGCATCACCGGTGACGCCAAAAATTTTATTGACACCCGCACTGGCAAGAATTTCGAGCAGATTTTCACAGACATTTTTTTTCATGGTTGGTTTCCCTGCGGAGCTAAGTGGCGTTTATTCGATCCTAGCATGCGACTAAGCCATGTCAACGACAGTCAAGTATAACTAGTATAATAGCGAGGGCGAAATGGCCGTGTATTTTATAATTGTCATTAGTCAGATGAGTCTTTTTAGTGTTCCTTACGTCGCAGTATGGCCAGTTAAATTGGTGTTCAGATGCGCTCTCGATACCGTTAAGCCATGATGTATAAGTCGCTATCCACCCTCACGCAGGACACAAGGAACACGCCAAGCAGGCCAATATAGGGAATATAAATGGGGAGTGCCGACCAACTTGTTCAGTCGGTGCAGGCCTGTGGCCCATGCAATTGCGATAAAGACTTATCTGTTCTTTCGACGCAGAACTCGTCCGACTGATCGGACAGCGACTCAGTGATGGCTTGCTTGGTACCAGTGGGCATGTTAGCTATTGTCAATCGCACAGCCATCGTCGATTGTGTACGTTAATTGCTCAAGTCAGCAGGCAAGCAGCAATATCCTTGTATACGGTATGGATTAATCCGCCATGTCCTCTTTTTGCCTCCCCGCACGCTGCATCGAGGTTTCAAAGCTGAAGCGGTGTTCTCATGGGGGCTATCTCCGTGTTTTGACTATTTATGGGTGGGCGTTAGTCAACCGATGGCTAGGCTATCAGCGGCGCTAACCTGCTTATGGCATGCGCTTTTTACAGCATATCCGTATTGACTCTACGGGGATTTTGTATACCATAATCCGAGCATGGATATTACGATTTCTAATTGGAAACGTTCCATTCAAGGACGAATAAAAACAACACAGACAGGAATAAACTTGATGGCATTACCCATAGCCCGTTCGCGTTTAGGTTGTATGATTATCGGTCTGTTAGCTCTGGCTGGTTGTGGGGGAGGTGGTAGCGGCGACTCGCTGGTTGCCGGCGACGCTGTTAGTGCTCAACAAAGCCAGCCGGTGAGCACATTTGAGACCGATATTGAACCCATCATGCAAGCCAAATGTCTCGGCTGTCATAACGATGGTGACAATCCCGTAGCGCCATTTTCGTTAGTCGGGCGCGACAAAGCCCAGACCTTCAAGTCCTCTATTCTCTACACGCTAGAATCAAATACTATGCCGCCGCCTGGCACGCCACAATTAACAGGGAGTGAGCGTGCGAGACTGATGGCGTGGGCGTCGGATCAACCCTATGATTATGTGCCGGAAATCCTTCGCATTTCTTTGGTCGAAGCAACAGCTTGGGCTACGCAGCCGAAGAATCGAGATTCATTCCTGTCTTATCGTCCTGACGAAGTAACCTGTAAAGAAGG
>PKDD01000106.1 GCA_002862465.1 Haliea sp. | reverse complement strand
CAATGCATCCTTGTAATTTCCTGCTTGATAATCATCATAAGCATTATTATAAGCGTCAGCGCTGGCGCTTCCTGAAAAGACTAATGACAGCACTATAACGGCGGCTAGATTTTTAAACATGTGGCATTCCGATTATATTTGACTAGGCATGTTAACCAGCTTTATATCTGGGATCAAGGAAGGCTTACGCGGTACTTTTGTATTGCCATCGGACAAGCATCCAGTAACGCGCAGGAAAAAATCTAGAAGCGTTCGGCGATACTCGCTGACACAACAAGGAACGACGATAAATCGATATATAACATCCTTTTATTCCGTTGTTTGCTCTATAATCTTTCATCGAATCAAATCGAATCAAATCGAGCGGCTAGCATAAGTGTGGACGCCATCGACCGGATCCTGGCTCATCTTGAGAGCAAGGAACACAACACCCCCGCTTTGCCACACCTGGCACCACCGACCAGAGCGTCACCTGAGACATTACCTCTTTTCGCCGGGACGGAGTTTCATCAGCAGGGACGGTACTAAAACCAGCGTGGCACGGACTACTGGCTACTCTCGCTCAGGAGTGGGCGGATATGCATTGCGCGATCACCTCAGCGAACACCTTTTCAGAGCGGTAGGCGGGTATATCGCGAATTTCTAAAGTTCAGTTAGCGGGGTCAGTGAGGAAATCTACTACCAACAGGCCGTTTATTTATCCTATACTTCATAAGTGGTCTTCTTTTCTCGTCGATGCTTTGTTCTGGCTGAAAAGACTCGGCTACACTTAAACCTTTAGGAGAACCCATTGAAACTTTGTAACCCTGTTTTTTGTTTGAGCAGAGCCAGTATTGCACTGGCTTTCATACTGACATTGTCTGCCTGTAGTGGTGGGGGCGGCGCAATCAACCAACCGGTAACGCCGTCACCTATCCTCCCAACCGCACCCACTAGTCTTATCGCAAGGGCAGGGGACAACAGCGTTACCCTGTCCTGGTCGGCGGTGGAATCGGCCACCAGTTATAATCTCCATATAGCGCAGGAGAGCTTCAATAGCTCCGTCAATGGTTACATGAACCTGGCCGGCGCCAACGTGGCGTACAATCTTACTTCGACAACGTATACTTTTTCCAGCTTGACCAATGGCACTACCTACTACTTCGTAGTGACTGCGGAAAATAGCGCGGGTGAGAGTACGGTGAGCGGCGAGGTAAGCGCAGTGCCTGCAGCCAGCAGCGCCGGTCTATTGCAAACCACAACGGACTTGAGCATTACCTACAATTGGGAGAATGATGAGGGCGCGCAAACCCATCAGTACCCGGCGGAAATCGCCATCCCTGGCCTCGCCACACTGGTGAACAAACAGCTTCCGGTAGTGATTGTGCTGCATGGCTCTGGCGGCAATGGCGCCGGGTCCATCAACCTATGGCAGGACACTCTCAACGATCACATTCTGGTCGCCCCTACCGGTTTTAATAACCGCTGGGATGTAGCCTTCGAAAACACCCAGGCGCCCGACATCGACTACTTGCAAGCCTTGATCACGGCATTGAAGTCATTTGATAACGTCAACGCCCAGCAAATCATAATCCTGGGCAGCAGTAACGGTGCGGCGCTCACTAATCGCGCTATCATCGAAATTGACGACCCGGCGGTCTCGCATTTCGTTACCCTCGCCACTCAACTGTTTGACCCTATGTACCGCGACAATACTTTCTACTTCCCCTCCGGTGCCACGGGAGTAACGGCGGCGGAATACGACACGCCCAAAACCCCGGCGATGGAGCGACGCATTACGACGATACATGGCACTAGCGATACCGTCATTCCCTACGAGGGCGGTTTTAAGCCTCAATTTGGCTATACCTTTTTACGCGCCCAGGACAGCGCCTATGCATTGGCGCAAAGCCAGGGCTTTACCGGCAGCATGCTGAATGATGCCGACGGTGTATTCAACGACGCTGACAGTACCTTCGCCTACAGCTACTTGAACGACCAGGTCGTTCACTATAAAACGCCAGGTGCCCACGGCGCAACGGATTATGTTTTGGAAATCGTCAAGGCGCGCCTCGCCTACGACCACACCACTGCGCCGGATATTTAGTTAGGATTAATGGGGGCAGATTTTTTTCCGCTTTTTTACGGCTTGGCATGCGGAAAAAAATAAATCTGCCCCTGAAAGTCTATAAGGACATGCACTTTAGTTGTTCCCCTTTTGTCGCGGCCTAAAATATCATCGGGGACACCCGCTTTAAGAAAATTTCAAAGGACTGAACCTGCCATAGTTTAAAGTCTATAAGCATCTGTAAGGACACCCCCTTTGTTAATCCAAATAAACGAATAAATTAGATGAATTTACAATAGATTGTTAGACGATGTAGTTTAAAGATTTTCGCGCAAATTTATAGAGCTTTAGTCTGCTTAAATTAGTTAGATTTGGATTTGATTGATTTCAAGCAAGACAATGCCGTGGCAAGAGAACTTGCCGATGATTTTAGAAAGATATTGATGAATCGATTAAGACGATTTGGCCAGTTTTGGTTCTTGGTTAAACCGATACTGATGAATGGCTTCAAATTGTGTGGTGTTGATCGTTCATTGTTTGGGCGAAAGGTTCAATCTGACTAAAATGCTGGGTAAGCTATTATCGATAGCGCCACGTTTATCGTCGCGAATGGCTCGCCCCGTCCAGTCAACCAGCGCTAAATAGTCAGTAAAAGAAAAGGGAATACCCGTTTGTTCGGTATCTGATTCTGTCGCATCGAAATGCAGCAATGGTTTAAGCGGTGAGTCAAAGTAACGTAATGTTTGTTGATGAGTTTGTTGTTTTATCGCCTCGTGCAAATTAAAGTTTGGTGTGATGCGCTCTTTTATACTTGTATATTCAGATTTTTCGAGTGTATCTGCCATGTTGGCACGAATGGGATTGAGGTCGACATAGGCCATGCAGGTAAGCAGGGCTTCTTTTGTTTTCAAAGCCTGTGAAGTAAATCGACTTTGCCAAAATCGGCCACGACAATCATCTTCACGGTTAGCTTGAAAAGCAATGTCTTGATTTAAGCAGCGCATAAACCAGCTAATGCTGGAAAGTCGCTGCCGCCAAAGGTTTACAATTTCTGAAACGGTATTTTTTTCAGCCGGAGTCAACTGTTCACCGGCGTATTTCTGTTGAGTGCGTTTATGACGCACAGCCAAAACCTTTGAAAGCGGTTGCGTTGATCAATCAAACCTCGCAAGCCGCTGCGATGCCAGTGAACCCATTTGGCCCCTGTGTTGCGCGAAAGGGGCTTGTCTAAGTCTTACGTTTAGTCTCGCTCAAGCACAACAACAAACACCCAAGCCCGCAGCCCCCACGAGACCCACCGGCGCACTCTGTGTTACCCTCGATCGATAATAAAACACAGAGGCTTTTCTAATGACCCTAACGGCAGCCCTAAAACGCCACCTACTCGCCCCTGCAGTACTGATGCTCTCAATATTGCTAACAGCAAATGTGTTTGCGCAAGAGGCTCAAGACAACAGTGCAAGTGAACCTGTTGAGAGGGAGGTTAATCTCAAAGACGTGGTGAATTTCAACTGGGGCTTCCAAGGGGCACTGCAGGGAGCAGGCACACCAAATCAAGCAGGTATCGGCGGATTCCTGCCCCTGTCAGTTGGAGAGAACAGTGTCTGGTTCCTTGATGCCCTGGCGAATGTCAACTTTGCTGACCGTGCAGGCAAAAGCAGCATCATCAACACGGATGTCGATGGCGGCACCATCAGCACGTCCACCCGTCTTGGCTATCGCTGGCTGACCGGTGATCGCAGTTGGATGTATGGGCTCAATGCTGGCTATGACAGCCGCCCGATGGCGACAGGTGAAGACGAAAGTGAAGTTCCATTGTTTGGAACAGATAAGACTGCTTTCTTCCAGCAGGTGGCCGTTAACGCAGAGGCAGTTTCTAATAACTGGAATTTTAATGCTTACGCCTTGATTCCTGTTGGTGATACTGAGCGTGAACTCAACTGGCTGTATCAGGGTGGCGCTCTTTACACCTATGGACTCGATGTTGGTTATTTCATCACGTCTGAGTTGGATGCATCAGTTGGCTATTACTACCAAAGTGGTGACCTTGGAGAAGCCGATAGTTCAGGAGTGCTCGGTCGTCTGGCTTATGCGATCAGCAATGGATTCACAGCAGGAGTGAACGTTTCCTATGACGAAGGGTTCGATACAAGAGTATCTGCTGATATCCAATTTCGCTTTGGAGGCGCAAGCAAGACTCAAAATACAAAGACAGCATCTAAACTACCTGTTATCAACGCATTGACGTCCAGTCCTGCAAATAGGGACGTGCGAGTACATGATGGTATGTATGACGCCGCACTGGTAGGGGTTACCCAGGCAAGTTCGGGATTGGCTCAACACCTATGGGGACATCCGCCTTGTGACTACAGCAAGTCTGCCGAAAATAATGCTAGAGAATGCGTTACAAAAGTGACTCGAGCCAATGGTGATTGGTATTGGGTACAAGGCTATTTCGGACAATTTATGGGAGATAGGGAAGGGAACCCAACTGCAATCTCTGAAGAAGATTGGATGAACATATATTACCCAGACTATCGTTAACGGTATCAATAAAGCGAACAGATTGTGAGTCGGGGTTATGCAGCAACCGCATAGGGTCTGCCGTTTAACGGGGAGCTTGTCGATAGATACCTTAAGCTGTTCGGCTTTGAGTTTTTCAATCGCCGCTGCGGCCCGGTCTGTTACGCAGTGACATCTGGATAGCCTTATTTGGCTACTGGGGATGATGGCTGGACTGTTGTCCCTAGTAGGCAACTGGAAGCTGCGTAAAGCCTGAGCCTTCTCAAGCCCGCCTAGTGAACTGACCCCTATTAGTTGGACGATTAGCTCATCAAGTTTCGCGCTCATAAGCGAGATTGCGTCTAACCCGGCAACTCAATCGCCTGACGCAGATGGTCATCGGATAGATGGGCATAGACCTGCGTCATTTCAGCGGTTGAATGCGTCATTAGTTTCCGCACCGTAAACAGTGAAACGTCAGCCATCACCAGCCAACTGGCGAACGTGTGGCGCAGATCGTGAAACCGGAAATCCTGAATATCTGCCGCAGCTATTAGGTTGCGCCACGCCGTTTTGACCGAATCTAATTGTTTGCCAGTGACGGGGGAGGGGAACACCAGCCCGTTGCCGCTGGTCTGCGCCCGCCAGTCTTTTAAGACGGCCACAGCGTCATTCCGCAGCGGGAACACCATCGGCTTGATCGTTTTGCGGCGGGTTTTATTGATGACCTTATTACACGCAAAGAAGCAGCGCGCTTATTAGGTTTTAAGCCCAATTCAATGACGCGTCTGCACAATCGGGGCACGCTTCTATTGCTGCGCTATAAGCGTGGGCGGCAAATTGATCAGTAGCATTGGCGGTCAGACAAACAGGAAAAGAAATACAGAAAATGGTGCCATGACTGAGAGTCCAATGTGTTGAAAAAGTGGTGCCTAATATATGCGACAACCTAACTTTAAATAAGGGAGACTTAAATGAGCACGATAATAAAACTGGGCAAACCCATGCCGAGCCCGAAAGTGCAGGAGTCCCCGAGGATAAGGTGCTGGCTTACATTTTGTTAGCAGAGAACGTATTCATATCTGATGTAGACCACACTTGGTCCATGCTTGGTCTACCAATTCATCAACAGCCCAACAAGCAATCTGATACGGAAATTGGCAAAAACTGCCTCCTGAGTTACGGATGCGTTATTCTTGCCGGGACAAAACTTGGTGAGGGTGTGATTGTTGGGGCAAACTCTGCCGTACGTGGTGAGTATGACTGCGGATCCATTGTCGCTGGAAGTCCAGCCAAGATTATCAAGGTGCGTGACGGCTACAGTTCCAAGGAGCGGTGATGAAGATTTTAATAACTGGGGGACTGGGCTTTATTGGCCAACATCTGATCGGTAAGTTGCGTGATACGGGTCATCATGAGCTTATCGTGGTGGACAACCTCAGTGAACAAGTTCACTCATCAAAAACGATTGATCCCGGGACTGCAGACATTTCACTTATTGTGGCTGGGGTTGAAGATTATCTGGCTTATGAGCACGTGCTGGATGGATTAGATGTAGTCATACATCTTGCTGCGCAGACTGGCACAGGCCAAAGCATGTGCCGCACCAGCGACTACGTTGAGTCGAATGTTCAGGGAACCGCTCAACTATTCGACGCGCTCGCCAGAAAGCACAAGAACCTCGAATCACTGCACGTCGTCCTGGCATCATCGAGAGCTATTTATGGGGAGGGTCAATACGAGACATCAATGGGCTCTCCAGTAACTCCAAGGCCGCGTTCTCGTACGCAGCTGGAAGCCGGGCAGTACGAAATCACTGAGGCGGAAGGCTCATCGTTGACGCGTGCACTTCCAACCATAGAGTCCGCCTCTCTGGACCCCGGTTCGCTCTACGCTGCGTCCAAGCTAATGCAGGAGTATCAACTGCGCTACTTCTGTGAGATGACGGGAGCTGAGCATTCGATCTTCCGGCTTCAGAATGTCTATGGGCCTGGTC
This sequence comes from Haliea sp., assembly GCA_002862465.1. GTDB lineage: Bacteria > Pseudomonadota > Gammaproteobacteria > Pseudomonadales > Halieaceae > Marimicrobium. The sequence continues at coordinate 3,426 of PKDD01000106.1, read as the reverse complement.
AGGCATTGGACAATCCCTATACAGGAGTGCTAGGTGTATTCTTTAATAGAGCTCGTGCTGGGCAAGAGCTTTATTTATTCGAACAAGGTGGGGCTACGAGAGATTTTGTGTACGTTTCCGATGTCGTAAATACTCTTGCTAGAAATTTGGGTTCGCCAACGAATCAGCCTGTTAATGTTGGGACCGGATGTCCGATATCTATCGGCCGCGTCGCGAAAATGATTCGTGATGGGGTTGGTGGAAACGCACCGATAATTCCATCAAACCGCTATCGGATAGGGGATATCCGGCACGCATATGCTGATGTTAGCAAGCTGAATCAACTTGTAGACACTCAGCAATTTATAGATTTTGAAACTGGTGTTGCTGATTATATAACCTGGGCGGGGAATCAGGAGCCGGCCGCGGATGGAAGTGAGAGAGCCTACGCGGAGTATTTAAGATTTTTTCAGTAAAGTTGGCGAAAAGGAGCTAACCAAGGTTCAAGCATTGTTTCCTGAAAGGGTTAGGCTTGTAGTGTGGTATTGAAACAACAACTGAAAATATTACGCTGAAGCAACGTTTGGGTCGTAGTCATAGGTCTATGCGGATTTGCCGATGTAATCTCCACAGCTAAGTCTAAGCAGGATAAACGCTACTTTCGAAACTCACGTAATACAAACAACGGACTGCAGACAACCACCTATTGCGGTCCAGAATATTAACTAGTGTTATAAATGAAATGGCCACACGCTTGACCAGAGGCAGTCTCATCGACGCTCAAGGCGCTGCTGGGCACTCAAGGCGCTAAAGGATACTGAAGGCACGTCAGCGCACAGGAGAAATCCACCAACAGCAGGACATGGAGTAAACTTCTTGTAGATTATTTAGGTGAGAGAAACAGTGCCGAGTTTGTTGGTGACGGTGTTGACATAATACGCATATCGCACCTGGTTGGTGATTACGGTAACCCACTCAAAGGAACTTATGATGCGAGAATGGTATCGCTTGGTCTACTTTGGACGGTAATTAGCAAAGGGCGTTGTCAGCTAGAGTGATACTTTGCTATATGTCGTCAAAACTATGGTTATTTATCGTATGCAAACTGCGCCTCAACCTACCAGTCGAAAATCGCAGATTTTTTATAAAAATTTTTTGTAAGCCCCTTCAAACGTCACACATCGAAACAGGCAGTTGGAGGCGTTCTTGTTGGCTAAAACGTAGGGTTTTCCCTGCTCCGCTGCCAAAGATTAAGCAGTATTATCCAGTGATTCAATATCTATAGCGATATCCAGTAAAACGACTATACTGAATGTAATGGGATTAAAAGGACAATAGGCATGCTGTTTAAAAAACTACTAGCATTTGTCTGTCTTGCACTGTCTTTTACTGTCAGTGCCGACCCGATCGAATACACAGTGACCGACGAATCAGGGGGAATGACAGGAACCTTTACATTCGACTCAACGACAAACACCTATACGGATGTGAGTCTTATTCCCTCTTTGCCAATAGAAGCTATTTGGACACTGTCGGATCTTAGCATCGTGGTGTCCGGCGTCACTACTCCGATTGGTTTGTATTATGGAGACAGCCAGCAGCTATTCCTTGAGGCGGATTTCTTAGGATTTTACAACAGTCTCTCCCTTGCGTTCGATCCTCCCCTCTCTCAATCCGAACCGTCGCAAGTAAGTTGGAGTCAAACCCTCGGCCCCCTGGGGACCATTTCCGGAACATCAGTCGCCACACCCGTGCCGCCACCCATTACAGCACGTTCATTTCCGGTGGAGGGAATAACAGCCCCATCAAATTTTTATTCTACTACCGTTGATGGCATCACAATGACCATCGATAATCCCTCACCAGGTGATTTTGGGCCGCTTAGAGCCCCCGGGGGCGGTGAATCCGACGGTTTACTTTTTGGTAACTTTGCCGGTTTAGCGCCTACCCTGCTTTCGTTTGATCTTTCTTTTGATTCGACAGTAACGCTGACATCCCTGTCAGTGGCCTCGATTGGAACTATAAGCTTTTCAATCATGGGCAATGGGGTGACCCTCGGCGGGAATACTGTTGTTAATGACTTCTTCGGCGAGCTTCCGTTGGTCGGAGGGCCTCTGCCGCTTCAACCGGGCGACCGTTATACGTTCAGCGCGGTTACTGGTGGTAGCGGCTTAAATGGCATGGCCATCACTGGCTTTAATGCCACCAACGCAGCCTGCGATCAGGGAATTTATATTCTCACGACACAAGCGCAGGTTGATGCCTTCCCTCAGGATTGTAATTTAGTGGCGGGGTCTATTGAGATTGTAAGCAGTGCCGACATTACAAACGTTGACGGCCTAAGTGGGCTTACCAGCGTGGGTGGCTATTTGAAAATCAAATACAACGATGCCCTCATCAACCTCGACGGTCTAAGTGGTCTTACCAGTGTCGGTGGCTATTTGAAAATCAAATACAACAATGTCCTCACCAACTGCCAGAGCCTTGCGCCGGTGCTCGGTTGGCCTAGTGGCCCACCGAATGATTCAGTAGGCGAGGGTATTAGTATTTCCTCTAACGGAGGTACGGAGTGTGACTCTGTAGCAGCTACACTCGCCTCAGTTTCAGGCCCCACACAGCCAGTTATCACTGCCGCCACTGGCAGAGACCAAAGTATTTCTTTGGCCTTTCCGCTCTCAACGACTCCAGACGCTTTGTTCCCCATCACAGGCTACGAAGCAGAATGCTCAGGTCTCACAGAGATAGAGACGACACAGGGCGTGGGTTCGCCGCTCAGCGTAGGCAACCTCATGAACTACAGGGAGTATGATTGCACTGTTGCGCCGGTCACTCGCCTCGGTACGCTTCCACTTTCCGGTCCAGTCAGTGCCATAGCAGGGGCCGTGCCTCCTTCCGCACCACAGATTACCAGCATAGACCCAGGCAGCGCAGAGGTTTATATCAACGTCAGTGTCGCCAATGACGGCGGCTCACCCATCACGGGCTACGATGCCTATTGCCTTGACGACAACAACATCTATCCGGGCTGGAGTCTAACCAGTCCCATCACAGTTTCTGGACTTACGCCTGGCGAGACGTATATCTGTTTAGCGACAGCGACGAACGATGTAGGTACTAGCTTATTATCCGCGCTCAGTGCGCCGGTTACACCCGAAGGGCCGGCCGACACTGATGCCGATGGTGTGCCGGACCTCATCGACAACTGTGTGTCCATTCCAAATGCAGATCAGGAGCCTTCCTTCGTTCCAGGCTGTGGTGCAGCGTGCGTCACGTCGAGTTGTGCTGGAACGTTTTGCGTGAATCGCTGATAAAGGAATCGCTTCGCTGCAGGCCAAGCGTGATGGGGCTGCAGCGAAGCGATTCTTCAGGCGATTGTTACGAAGCCATGGCGGCGAACCCAGGAAGATCGTGACTGATAAACTGCGGAGCTATGGAGTCGCTTACCGG
>PKDD01000145.1 GCA_002862465.1 Haliea sp. | reverse complement strand
CTGAAAGTAGAACGCCGAGCCACGACCAGACTGTAACGAGGAGAGTTGATCGCCGTGGCGCTGCGATAGCGTTATCATTGCCCCAAAACGTTTAACATAAATTAGGCAGAAAACGACCCCATGACGAAGAAACCACTAAGTGCTAGCTCCAAAGTCAAAACCAACCCGCGGCAGAGGCGTGTTCAGGAGCGTGCGGAGATCACCATAGAGAAACTTCGCGAGGCGGCTTCACAGCTCTTTTCCGAACGGGGTTATGATGGCGCCAGCATAAGAGATATTGAGAATGCTGCGGGCGTGAAACGGGGATTGATCAATTATCACTTCGGTACTAAAGAAGCACTTTGGAAAGCGGTGCTGCAGCATATCTTTGGTCTGGTCTCGCAATATATGGACCAGCGAGCGGAGCTGATCAAAGATTTGTCTCCGCAGGAGAGCATCTCCTATCTGATACGTAGCTATGTGAGATTCAATGCAGCTTACCCTGAGCTCAACCGTCTGATGGTGCATGAGGCGAAACGTGACACGCCCCGCCTAGAATACATCGTTGAAACTTACACTCGTCCAGCGATGGAGCATCTGCGGCGCCACACAATGGCATCGCTGTCGATTGAGCCGGATGAATTTTTCTACTGGTATTACATGTTCATAGGCTCTAGTGCGCTGATGTACACCATGGGGCCTGAGGGCAAATTATTGTTTGGGGTGGACGTAGCGGATGAGGATGTTATCGATCGCCATGCTGCTTTTATCGCGGACTTCCTGCTAAATCGGAGCGGCGCTGCTGCGCGCTAGCCTCGCAGTGTCCGGCGAGAAAAATAGGTTTCTCCTGCTCCACCACATTCATTACAGGATTTTTCTAGCGGTCACCTGCTACCGCACTCGTTAACCTCCGCTTGCGAACTGGCAACCATGGCCACTATATCTCCGCAATCATCCCGGTCCAGCTGCGCTTGCGCCTAATGATCGCGATGGCACTAATTTGCAAATTATCCGGTGTTTAGACGCCAATGCCAAAGTACCCAGCAGTCAAGCTAGGGGTCACAGCAAGACCAAAGTAGTTGATCAGAGTAACCCTCTGAAAACCGCCGCGCCTCAGACAGGTGCATGGCTTTGCGCTTCATACTGTTCACGTTGTTCACATTAGTCCCTGTCTATTATACTGTCGCAAAACCTACCGCGGTAAGACAAAGACTTATGAATATCAGTAACGTACTTTTCGCCATGCTTCTCGCGGCTCTGTCGACAGCGTGCTCACACCCCCTTGAGCCTATTGGTCAAGGTGACATCCTGTCACTGAGCAATACACGCAACTGCCTGTTAGAGGACTATCAGGCTAGGCTTGGGAACTGTGATGACAACTTCATCGCTGGCAGCAGCTACACCGAGACCTACACCGCACAGCCTCGGGCAGGATGGACATTCTCGCACTGGGAGAATTACTGTCAAAACGTGGTTAGCAACGAGTGCAGCTTTGACATTCCTATCGAATTCGTCGCACAGGCTGCGGGGCTGACCGTACCGCCACTGCGTGCAATTTTCGCACCGCTACCCTTTACACCGACACTGACGGAAGCACCTGAGCAGTTTAAGGATGCGGGCGCTGATTTCGCGGCGAACGTCTCTTATGGCCCTTTTCCACGAAACATATTCGACATCCTAATGCCGCCCTCGGAACAACCCACACCGCTCATCGCTTTCATTCACGGTGGTGGCTTTACCGGTGGCTGGAAATCCGCCGCTTACACCGCTTCACTCCCTAGGTTTGTCGGGCAATCAGCGCTGAGCAACGGCGTGGCTTATGCCAGTATCGAGTATCGGCTGCTAGCGACCAACGGCTCTGAAGGCACCGGCGTCATAAAACCAATGGGCGATGTGCGACGTGCATTGCAATACCTGCGCTTGCATGCCGAGACATTCCATATCGACCCCAATCGCATCGCCGTGTTCGGCACGTCCGCGGGCGCCGGTACTAGTCTGTGGTTAGGTAGCCACGATGACGCCGCCAACACGCGCTCCACCGATCCCGTGGAGCGGATGACCACGCGGATTACCGCCGCCGGCGCAAGTGCCACTCAGGCCACTTACGATATCGTCGGCTGGGAGGATGTATTTGCCGATTTCAGCATTACGCTGGCATTGATCGCCCTAGTGCAGCCCAACGAAGTACAACGGCTGCTGGATTTCTATGCGATCGCGTCTCTGCAAGATCTGTATGATGATCCGGACACGGTGGCTTATCGCGCTGACGTCGATATGCTGGCCCTGATGGACGCTCAGGACGCTCCCATCTGGGTGCAGAATAATCAAGGCAATATCGGCATTCCAACAAACTCCAACACGCTATTTCATCACGGGTTACACGCCCAAGCGCTGCGCGATCGCGCAATCGAGGTCGGACTAGAAAATGTCGTCTATGCCTCGGGGCTTGGGATCTCCGACCCCTCGGGTGAAGGCCTGGCAGACTTTCTGCTGCGGCAGCTTGGTCAAACGCCCTAAATACAAACGGTGATTTTCGAGGGACCTCGCGCAGGCTATCTCCCGAGCCTCGCACGTAAAGAGTGCTTACAGCCTGATCGCAAGTGGCTTGTTTGAGACCACTAGATAAGTTGGTGCTTATCGCATGCTGATTGATACAGCATTGCATTTACTAAAGAGGTGCTACTGTGAGTCTATAGACTTGAACTTGAACTTAAACTTGCGCTTGCGCTTGAGCTAGAACTAGAACTAGAACTAGAACTAGAACTAGAATAATGAGTCTTAATTAACATCAGATCCAGCGGGGCTAGTATCTCTTGCTGAGCCCACAACCCCATATGTTGGGAGATAAAAATGCGCCTACTCAAGCACAAATCGACTTTTACTGGCTCGCTAGTATTTCTGTTACTGGCAGGCTGTAGCAACAATTCAGACAACGAAGGCGGCGCTGTTGAGTCGCAGGTGCAGGCGCAGATGGCCTGTCACATTGGCGAAGAAGATATTCAGATAAATACCACCGCGAACAATATCGAGTTCGTACGCACACCGGATGCTTGCTTCGATAATTTAGACGGCTATCCCTTTACCCCCAATTACGCGGAGATAGAAGGTCTGCGTTACCACTTCGTGGACGAAGGGCCGCGCGACGGTGAAGTGATTCTGATGTTGCACGGTCAACCCACTTGGTCCTATCTCTACCGTAAGATGATACCGGTGTTGGTAGATTCCGGTTATCGGGTGATAGCTCCGGATCATATCGGCATGGGGCGATCCGATAAGCCGGTGGACCCTCGTATACACCAATATGAGCAGCATGTGGCATGGATGAAATCTTTCATCAGCGCGTTGGATCTCTCTGATATTACGCTGTTCGCGCAGGACTGGGGCAGTCTGATCGGCCTGCGTGTGGCGGGAGACGATTCCCAAAAGTTCGCCCGCATCGTAGTGGCCAACGGCGATCTGGTGATAATCCCCGAGGGTTTGAACCCTTTTACCATGCCGGTGTTCGAGTTTGATGAGACAATTGCGGCGACTAGTGACCATATGTCCCTGCGTCCGACCAACCGGATAATCGGTTTCCAGTACTGGATGGACTTCGCTGCTAGCGCGCCGCATTTGTTTGCCGCGGACATGGTCGACATCTCTACAGGCAGTAATCTAACAGAGGCGCAAGTCGACTCCTATAACGCACCTTTCCCGGCGCGAATCCATCGGGGTGGTATCCGCGCTTTCCCCTCCATGGTAACCGGGTTCGGGCAGCAAAATGTTCCCGCCTATGAGGCGCTTGGGCGTTTTACACGACCTTTCTTGTTTATAGGCGGGGAAAACGATGCCAATCTGGGCTCGGTAGCAAATCAGAACAAATGGATCGCCCATGTGCCCGGTGCTGCTGAACAACCCCACATGCGCTACGAGGCGGGCCACTTTATTCAGGAAGAAGTGGGTGAGGAAATGGCAGCGCATGTCGTGGCGTTCCTGCAAGCCAATCCACTAAACCAAGCCAAGCCAGAGCCTGGCGAAGAAGGGCCTCAGGGGTTTGAGATTCTGGAGCCGCAGCCAGACGGGACTTTCCGTGCCTGGGTTTGTCCGATCATTACCGAAGAGGAATTCGCTGCACTGGAACTCCCCGATGGCTGGATAAAAAATCAACCGCGCGAGGCGGGGGTTAATGGTCCAGATGCCAATCGCTTCCTACGCTCACCCGATGGAGTGAAAGAGGGAGACCTGCTGCTAGAGGAAATTTTTGGGTTTCCCTGGTTACACGCGGCGACCGTTATCGAGCAAACAAGCCCTCTGGATGAGGATGAATTATTGACAATAACCCGCGTGCGCAAATATCACGAAATCACCTATAACGCTGGGAGCACCTTAGTGTTGCTGGTGGCACCATCGGGTGACGTGTACTTCCGCATCGGCCAAGACGCAGGCCGTATCAGTGACGACCCCACCCTTCCTAACTTGTGGCGACTGGTGGAGTACACCACCGAGGAGCCTGTGGTCCTTGAACTGTTTAATGGCAACGAGGTTATCCGCGCAGACAATAATGATTCGTTCCAGGGGCCTGTGGAAATCCCGGAATTTATCGAATTCGGACCCACTGGCTGAGTCTATTGATCTTTGCGGTCGTGCGATAGCGCAACCGTGATCGTTATCCGAATCGTACCGGCAGGTGAAGGCATACACCCGCTAGTGCGCTACGTTTTTGAAACGGACAGCATGGTCTCCACACCGGTGCCCTGCAGCAGGGCGTCCACCGCTGCGCGGTCACGGTCGCTGAGCGCCTGGTAGCGCTCATTCGTCCACTTCAGGCACTTAGCTTGGTAGGGAAAGGTCTGCTGAGTCCAGGGCGCACCATCAATTTCCGCCTCCCAGGTTTTCTCGCCAGCTTGCACAGCGCGCGCGTTGGCCAACTGCGCAGGTGCGTAAACGCGCCCAATCTCCTCCATCAGACCGCGCAGACTGTCAGGTTGATCGCCAAGCGCAATCCAATCCAACTCCTCAGGCTCCAAGCCACTTTGGTCTTCCATCAGGTCCACCCAGGCGACCGTGCGGGGCGAAACTTCGTGGGCAATAATCCGAGGCGTGGGATCGAAGCCGACCAGTTGAGTGAGTTGTCCATAGAGGCCAAAGTCACCGGCCCCCGGGCGACCACCCAGCATGAAATTTTGGTTGGCCAAATGGTTTTCCATCGCCGCTAGAAAACGGTGATAACTAGCGTCGATAACAGGTGCTGTGGTGTCATTCGATCCCACGACATGAAGACGACCGATTTGACGCTCCGCAAAAAAGTGCTTGAATTGCTCATGGACATCTGTCGGAAGACTGACATCCATACCAAGGGGTAATAGGGTACCACCGTTGTCCGCATCTGCCTGCGGATACCAGCGATAATGGAACATGAACTTGGTGCACCATTCGTCGGAAAAATCCTCAATCAGGTAGTCGATGAATGCAAGCGCAGGATCCGACGGCAGTACAGAGCGGCCCGGGTATATTGCTTCGAGCTTGCGAATGATGGGCGTGGAGTCACATTGTGCACGAGTTTCGCCGCCCTCTTTTAAAAAAAAAGTCGGCAATAAAGTCGGCTTGGGCTTCTCTAACCCAAGAGCGTCGCAGACCTGATCGGCCTGTCCCCAACTGATCGCATAGGGCACGCGCCGATAGCGCAGCAGAGCGACCATCTTCCGGGTGTAGGGTGAAGCTGTCGCACCTACCAACCGAATCCGTTCTTGTGACGCCATTATAATTCTCCATCGTGAGGTCCAGCCATGCCGCCTACATGGCAGCGCAAATATTGACACATGTAATGTCATTATGTAAACCTCAGGTGCCGGGTTTGAAAAAATGGGAGGCAAACCGCAATGAACTCGTTACGGTGCATGCTGCCCCGCAATATGGAAAAATCGATATGTATAGTGGCGAGTACCAGCTGATAGGCAGCGAGATGAGTTTCTTCACCCGTAAACTGGAAGCCCAGCTCTGTTTCCAGCGAATACCTTGGCGCTATCTTTTCAAAACCGAAAAGCGTAAGGCGGATATTGAAGCGCGGGCCAACACCCATTTCATTCCGCTGCTGATAACCCCCGATAAGTGGCTGCTGCACGACACCATTGCCATAGGCCCAATGCTGAGCGACCGCTTTCCGGAACGCGCAGTCGTGCCCGCGACACCGATGCAACGGACCTGTTGCTATATTCTGGAGGATGCGCTGAACCACTGGCTGGGACGAGTCTGCGTGCACTCCCGGTGGTGCTATCCAGACAACGTCACTTGGCTTGGCCCCCGATTTGGCGCCAATATGATGCTGGACCGCTCTATTGACATACCGTTCACCGCTGATGAATTAGAACAACTGGCGCCTATTGGCATGATGATGTATCAAGGTTTTGGTAAGAATGTCTGCGAGGTCAATGGCGTAGGTCCGGACCAGGGAGCCGCCGTTCGGGCTGACTTCAACAATATGCTCCGCGCGCTTGCCACCCACTTAGCAAATAACGACTTTCTGCTTGGCGACAGGCCCTGCTTGGCGGATTTTGCCCTTGCCGGGGCTAGTAAAGCGCACTTTCTCTGTGATCCGGAACCACGAAGCTGGCTGGGAGAGCATCTAGACATGCTGCATGAGTACACCGGACGCTGCTTCAGCAACGGACAAAATACACTCGCCCCGTGGGCGGCGGCCGACCAGGTGCCGGCAAGTCTAACGACCCTTCTAGATTACCTGCAATATAGCTACTACCAGTCAGCAGCGGCCAACATTTCTGCGGGCCTTGCCGGTAAAAAATACTACGAGTTCGATTACGGCTTCGGCACTACCCGCGCACGCACTCAGAAACGTCTAAACGTGGCCCGGCTGCACGTGCGGAACGAACTGCTGCGAGCAGGTGCTGCCGAGGATGCAGGCGTGCAGGACCTGTTCGCCGGGCGCGGCATCCTCGAACACTACCTCGCATGAATGCGAGACCTAAACCCTCTTACAACAGGAAATGACCATGTCTTCTCGGATGAAACTCTGGCTGTTCCCCACCCTGCTCTATGCCATTTTCGTTTACTGGTACACCGATTTCGGGGGCCCGCTGAGCGATGCGGAAATCGATGAGTTTATTGCGGTGATGACAGACAATGGCCTTGACTCAGAGAGGGTGGATTACTTCGCGCAGTTCCTCCGTGACGATAGCGGCAGACAGTTCCTGATGGTCAATAATATTGACATGAATGAAACCCCCCCCGCCGTGGAGGGTGCTCCAGCCGACGCCGATGCCGACACCCTAATGGGGCTTTACATGGAACACATGATCCCGGAACTGCTCAGGCGTGCTTCTCACCCTGTACTCATGGGACCTGCAGTTTACTCGGCAATCGACATTACTGGCATCGAGGGGGGCGAGCACTGGACTGACACCGCGCTGTTCCGCTACCGCAGCCGACGCTCGCTCATGGAGATCATCAGCAACCCCGAGATTCTGGGGCCGCATGACTTCAAACTCGCGGCACTGGACAAGACCATTGCCTATCCGATAGAGACAAGCCTTTATCTGGGCGATCCCCGACTGCTGCTGGGCCTTATTCTACTGGCGGTGACTGCACTGGTTGACAGCATCAGGATGTCGAGAAACACCCGATAAAGCACACACAAAACTGGCAACAGACCAGCATTTACATTCCTGTGGGCGGTCTCTTATGCTGTTAAAGTTTATCCTTCAACCAATGGCCATCAAGCCCAGTCGTTTCGATATTAAGTTGGCCCGCCAATCCTGCGCTGCGGTGGACCCCTATTTCCTGCATATCCTGTGACTGCATTACCTCGAGCATGATCTGACGCGAGGGCCAAACCGCGAGCGCTACCACGTCCCACAACTCCTCTACTTCACCCAAGGTCAGGCGCTCCACGTCGCCCTCGAAGCCAATGCACCCGCCAACGCCTTGCAGTATTTTCCTTATGCCCGCTTCGTAAAGCCCATAAGCCTCTCGCCCAGTGAGATCGGTCTCACGGCCATCGTCATATTCTGCCCTTAATTTAAACTTGAGCAAATTAACCATGCAAATCGGTCCCTCGGCGCCGGGCTCCAGAAAGCCTTTTATCTGCATTTTATTGGGGTAGACCTTGTTGATCACTTCCATCGCAATTTCCTCTAATAACGGCAGGGCCTCTTCGCAGCGAAAGACGCTAGCCACGAGCGTCTATTCACTGATCGATTTGGGTAGGAGTAAGAAATTTTTATACGACTTTATGACTCCTTACTGCTGAAAAAGGGGTAACGTTTGCCTCTGGGTGTGGGCACTATATGCGATTCCGGCAGCGTGCAGATTCTGTCCATATAGGTGGTACTGCCATCCGCATACTCCCACACCAGTTGATCACCTTCTCTGTAGCGCTTGACCACTACCGGTCCCCAGCCAAAAACATGAAAATCCAGCACTCCGTCATTCCAGATCATAGAGGCAGAAGTGCGCATACAATACTCTCTATCTTCAACAGTGAACAACACTGAACCCTCTGTATCGTCAGTGTTGAGGCCCGCCGTGCTGTTGGGGCCATAGTCATGGATTATTCCGCTTGAAGTCACTACGACACGGTCGCCGCACTGCTCCACTCGCTCTACGTGCCCCACATAGCCGCCCTTTACCCCTAACCACAGACCCCGGATATCGTCGGCGCCGTCTGGCAATGGCTCGGTGCACTGAGCCAGAATAGGCAGAGGGAAATGTGAGTAGCCGCAATCAGGGGTATTGCCCTTAGGTATTGCCGCCGCCAGTTTACCGCGGCCATCGAGCACCGGCAGATCGCAGTAATTTAGCATACTGCCATCGCCTGCCAACGTGGCGGGATCCGTGGTTAATAGCGGACGTGAGGAAAAGTATCCTAGCCAGAATAGGCATAGGATAAGACAAACCAGCACGACCACGACGGCAAAGAGTATTTTTTTTATCATAGCCCTTGATCCTATGTCCAGAATCATTCACGACTCGTAATATCTAGAATGGCCTTTACACATTGCTCCGGTTGATCCTGCTGCGGAAAGTGTCCCGAGGGACCGATGGTTCGGTGATCAAGACCTTTGCAACCTGGCACCATGTCGAGAAAGTCACGGTCTCCGCCAGCAGTGACCGGATCGTCATCAGCGAAAGCGCATAAAAACGGCTTATCGAACTGTTTTAGCACTTCCCAAGCGGCCTTATTTTCTGCCACTTCTGGCTCGTCGGCGAACAGAGGCACCAGCGACGGAAAACGACGCGCGCCCGCCACATAGGACTCGTCGGGATAGGGTGCATTAAAGGCTGCTTTTTCACCCTCTGTGAGTGACACCTCATTGACAATGAGGTCGATAACATTACCCGGGCGCAATATTTCCTGGCTCTCAGCACAAAACTTACGCCAGTAGAGAAAGCTCGGAATGCCGGGGGTACCGCCCTCGTAAGTGCCGCGAAAGCACGGTTCCAGTTCCGCTGCCTTCAGCGTAGGCAGGGTCTTATAAGCGTCTCTTGCGGGACCCACGAATTCCGCAGGTATTGGTCCCGTGGGTAATCCGCCATTGCTCAGCACCACTGCGGCAAATCGCTCTGGAAATGCAGCAACTAGACGCAAGCCAATCAGGCTACCCCAGTCCTGCAGGAATACCGTGATGCCGCTAAGATCGAGTTGGGTTAGCCAGTCGCTCATCCAGATCACATGGCGAGCATAGGTGTAATCCTCGCTATGGACAGGTTTATCCGAGCGTCCAAAACCGACTAGGTCCGGCGCAATCACACGAAAACCAGCCTCCACCAATGTGGGAATCATATGTCGATAGAGGTAGCTCCAAACCGGCTGGCCATGCAGCAGTAAGACGACATCGCCGTCATGCGCCCCCTCATCCAAATAGTGGATGCGCAGCTTTCCTCCCTCTGTATCATCCACCTCCAAGTAGTTCGGCCTGAACGGATAACCGGGCAGATTCTCGAATCGGTGATCGGGTGTGCGCTTGACTTGCATAATTCTTGGACACTCCTTACTTTATCGATGACAACCTCACGTTTGACAGCGATGGTTCACAGATAGAATATCATCATCGCCTGATTTCCGAGGTATTTCAACATATCTTATGCTGATACATTGTAAGGCGCTATTGTGTGGCTTTTCCACTAATCCACCAAGCTCCAGTGCAGCGACCGTCGCTTAGTAACCGCAATTTAATCGACACCGGTAATCTCCAAAAACTAGCAGGTCCCGCAGCGACCCATTAACACATGGCCGGCCACGGCATCTATCAGAGACAGCCAGCACA
>PKDD01000089.1 GCA_002862465.1 Haliea sp. | reverse complement strand
TTTCCTCTAATGGTGATCCCAGTTGAAGCCGAGTTTGGCGCAAGCCGAACGGAAGTCATGTACGGCATTACGTGGGCAACCGGATTAGGGCTACTGGTCTCCCCTTTAGTTGGCATGCTGGCCGATAAATGGTCGATTCGCGGTTTAATGGTGCTGGGTTCTGCTGCTTTAGGGGTCGGTTTAATTCTTTTGTCAAACAGCGACACGATTCTACAGTTTTCCGTATTGTTTGCGGTGTTTATTTGTTTAGCAAACAGCTTGTTAGGTCCATTGACGGGTTCGACTGTGGTCGCGCGCTGGTTTTCGACATCGCGTGGGCGCGCCCTAGGGATCACCGCAGTTGGGACGTCACTGGGTGGTATGGTTATACCTTACTTAGTCGATCGCGGAATTGCTCAGTTGGGTTGGCGCGAGATGGTGTTCTACTTCGGCATAACCGTGTTGCTATTATTATTGCCTTACCTGTATTTGACAATGCGAAACTTTCCTGCAGATAAAGGCCTAGCAGGAGAATCCAATATCTCGGGTACGAGTGCAGACGTCAGCAGTGATGAACTCTTGGTTGATGGGCCGGACCTCACTATAAAACAAATTCTTAAAGTGCCAGCATTTTGGATTATTGGTTTAGCTTTGGGGTTATTGTTTATGAGTCAGACGGGAGTGCTGACTAACATAGGCGCTTATATGCAAGGGGCTGGTGTGGGAGATAAAACCAAGACTTTAATATTTACTCTGGCAGGGATGGGGTTAATTGGAAAATTACTGTTTGGTTATGCAGCTGACCGTATCAATCTAAAATATGGTCTTTGGGCGGCGATTTCTTTGGCGGCTATCGGCGTCTCTATTTTAGCTAGCGAACCGAGTTACCCTTCTATGTTAATTGCCGCGTTATTTCTTGGTTTAGCGACGGGCGGTATGTTGCCCGTATGGGGGGCGATGATCGCAGTCGTCTTCGGAATGAGAAGTTATGGCCGAGCAATGGGCGCTATGATGCCTGTTATTGCGTTGTTTGTAATGCCGGGGCCGATATTAGGCGCTAAACTATTTGATATTTACGGCAATTACAATAATAGCTTCTATCTATTTATCTCCGTATTAGTCTTGTCTTTTATACTGCTAATGCCACTTAATTTAAAGCGAGTGAATTAGGCAGTCGATTGCTCCGAGGTGCGCGTGTTTTCCAGAGATCAGTATTATTGCAATCGCAGTATGATCAGCTGCGCGCTGGCCTGGGGCCGCTCACCTGTTGCAGATACGGCTAAGACAGAATGGTAGGATTACGTGACACTGTAATCGACATCCTTAACGCATAGTGTCTGACGTTTTTTTGCTATTTGTAGGGCCAATCGCAGCATGCTGGCAGCCGATTAGGGCATTCCACAGCGTAATCGATCTGCGCGAAAAAATTTGATAGACTAATGAAGGAACAATAAAATCAAGCGTAGCGAAGTGCCAATGCCTGCTCCGGCTAACACTTTCTGGTAGCGTCAGGGAATCAAATATGAAAGTGCAGCACAACCTCACGCCAGGCCCTCGTCAATATCTCAAGGAAAGGCATGAGCGGCTTGACCGGCTTTCATGGAGCAACATAGGCGTCAAGCGAATAAGTCCTTGCATTGGCGCAGAGATTGATGGCGTTGATCTGCGCCAGCCACTAGATTCAAAAACATTTGACGAACTCTATGCAGCACTTCTGGCTTACAGGGTAATTTTTTTTCGTGATCAGGATATTTCTTCTAATCAGCATATGGACTTCGCTAAACGCTTTGGTGAACTTGAAGAACATCCTTTCATTCCTTCAGATGCCCCTGACGCTGAAGTTGTGCGGTTCGATAAAAACGAAAAAATGGTGGGCGTTGAGAATATTTGGCACAGCGATGTCAGCTGGCGAGAGATTCCATCTCTTGGTTCAGTCTTGCGCGCGCATATTGTGCCCGACATCGGTGGCGATACATTGTTTGCTGATATGGTGGCAGCCTATGAGTGTTTAGATGATGAGACAAAAGCCTTGATAGAGGGGAAGCGCGCGATCAATGACTTCACGCAAAGCTTTGGAGCGTTTTTGGATCCGGGCGAACTTGCTAGGCAACAAAAGAAATTTCCTGCTGTAGAGCATCCTATCGTTCGGACAAGCCCGGAAACCGGCGAGCGTTCTTTGTATGTCAATGCGCCATTTACCAGCCATATCGTCGGTATGAATCGAAGTGACAGTGATGCCCTTCTTGGTCGGCTATTTCAAGAAGCGCGTGTGCCAGAATATCAGTGCCGCTTTAAGTGGCAGGCCAACAGCATTGCATTTTGGGACAACAGAGTCGCTCAGCACTATGCTACCAACGACTATTGGCCGCAACGTCGTCAGATGGATAGGGTGACCATTATTGGAGACCGTCCCGTTTAATAACGGGGCTTTAGTCGACTTCCTGCTGTGTTAGGCGCGTCAAGTATGCGTCAACTGATGAGGAAAAGTCTGGGACTTTGAAAAGCCGCACAAATGCCGCCAAAATGCCATCTGCGTCATCACAATGGCGTTTGCTGCTGTGCTGTTATATAAAAGGAAACTGAAAAACGACGTTTAGGACGTACACCTACGGGAGCAAAAAATGGAGTGGTGGGGATGGATGATTTTAGGAGCGTTGTTACTGGGCTCGGAATTATTTTTCTTAGATGCCGCATTTTATCTAGTATTTCTCGGTATCGCAGCCGCGGCAACAGGCCTCATTCTGCTGACGGGGGTAACGCCTGAAGTCTGGCTGCAGTGGCTTATATTTGCCTCGCTATCGCTCATTACTATGATTACCTTTCGGAGGCGGCTTTATGGGAAGTTGCGCAGCCGCGGCACTGGCTATGAGGATGCACTTCCCGGCAAATTTATCCGTTTAGAATCACCGTTGGCGGCGGGCGCAAGCTGCCGTCAAGAATACCGTGGCACAACGTGGGACGTTATTAACCGAAGCTCTGATGATATTGCCGCAGATACTGAGGTGGTAATTTCTCGGGTCAGCGGGCTGAGTTTAATAATCGAGTAGACTTCAAGGTAACACTACAGAGGGGAAAAGAATGTTTGAAAGTACTTTTTTAGTCGCGTTGGCAGTCGTTGTTGTCGTTATTATTGTTCTCGCTAAGACTACGGTTATCGTGCCACAGCAAAATGCCTTCGTTATTGAAAGCTTGGGGAAATACAGCCGTACGCTAAGGGCAGGCTTCCACATTCTAATTCCCTTTATTGAGCGTGCTGCCTATAAACACAGCCTGAAGGAGTTAGCAATTGATATAGCCGAGCAGATCTGCATCACCAAAGACAATGTTCAGGTCGGTGTAGATGGCGTACTTTATCTGCAGGTTCTTGAGCCGGACCGTGCGTCTTATGGAATCACAGATTATGTGTTCGCGATTTCACAGCTTGCGCAAACAACATTGCGTAGCGAGATTGGAAAGATTGATCTAGACAGAACTTTCGAGGAGCGAGGATCGATAAACTCGAACGTGGTAGCCGAGCTCGACAAAGCGTCTGACCCTTGGGGTGTAAAAGTTTTACGCTATGAAATAAAAAATATTAATCCCCCCTCGGATGTCCTCAGCGCAATGGAGAAGCAGATGCGCGCCGAACGAGAAAAGCGCGCCGTTGTGTTGACGTCAGAGGGAGAGCGAGATGCAAAAATTAATGAAGCAGAGGGCGATAAGCAGCGCGTGATAAAGCAATCTGAAGCCGTTAAAGAGCAACAAATCAACGAGGCTGATGGGCAGGCTGCAGCAATTCTGGCAATCGCAACTGCAACGGCAGAAGGATTGAGGAAAGTCGCCTTGGCCGTTAACGAGCCGGGTGGTGAAAGTGCCATGCAGCTTCGCGTTGCGGAAGATTATATTGAGCAGTTTGGCAATCTGGCGAAAGAGGCAAACACGTTGGTAGTGCCTGCCAGTCTCTCTGATATCGCATCAATGGTGTCACTGGCAACTAACATCGTAAAGAGCGGTTCAGACACGGGCGCCGCGAACTAAGCGAATATTTACCTAACGTGGAATCTGACAGTAAATTCCGCCGCTACCAGGCTTACTGCCGTCTATGTTCAGCTCGTGTGTGCAGTCGTTTTTGGTCGGAGTCAGTGTGAGATGGACGAAAAAAAGACACATCGAAGTATTGATGAAGTTATATTTGTTGTCACTCGACGCGTCCGCCCCGGTTGTGAGCAGCAATTCGAAGACTGGTTAGGCCGCCTCTCAGAAGCGGAATTTGAGGTTCCAGGTTTTTTGGGCCGTGAAGACATCCCACCGTTAGCGACGGGCCAAGACACTTGGACGCACATAGTCCGATTCGCATCGTCTGCTGATCAGGTCGCGTGGTCTGAGGATGAGTTTTGCAAAGCTCTCGTCGAAGAGGTCCGGCCACTATGCACCTCTGTACACCGCTCGAATAATGCGCTGGGGTTCGGCCCGTGGTTCGCGACCGCTAACGAATCTGCATACGGAACCGTGCCTACGTGGAAGCAGTTTATGGCTGTGCTGTTGTCCTTGTACCCATCGATCTACCTGATCAGTTGGGCTTTTACGTCCCATCTGGATTGGCCGTTTGCCGTGAAACTGTTGGCCAGTAATATCTTGGCAGTAGCGGCCGTGTCTTGGATCACGCTGCCATTAGTGCGACGATGTGTCGGTTGGTGGATGCCTGCTTCACCTGATCGCTCACTGGGCGTCGAGATTGGCATGGCCATCTTAATAATAGCGATATTGCTCGGTCTGTTACTACTGTTTAGCTTGACCCCATTGGGCTGACACTTTTCCAGCGTGATGATGCCAATAGTCAAAAAGCGTTGTACTCGATATTCTTCGCGCCGCGATTACGGTTAGCTAAGTTTAGTGGTGTAAAGGCAATTTAATCCCGAAGAGGTCCTCTCACACTTAAAGCTCGAGTTCGCTCGATCGCGTTTTCGATTGAGGTTTGTAGGCCGCCTAGTGAAAATGGTTTTGACAAGAACTCTACAGAATCATCAAGCCGCGAGTCGTCTAATACATTTCGGGCGTCGTAGCCGCTTATAAGAATGATGGGTAGAGCAGGGCGCTGATTACGCAGTAAAGCTGAAGCCTCGACTCCGCTGCCATCGCCCAAGGTGACATCAATCAAAGCGAGTTCCATCTGGTCGATATCAAGTGACGGAAGTTCGTGTTGAAAAGCAGAGAAACTCTTAAGCCACTGCACCTGACGCCCACTACGCCTGAGCATTGCGATGGTAAGCTCTGCCACGAGATCTTCATCTTCAATCAATAACACTTTCGTTTCCTTTAGAACATTTTTTAGTCGACCATGCTCTTCGGTTAAAACCGGTTCCGGTTGATTCTGTGAGCAGGGAAGCAGCATACGAAATTGACTTCCCTGATTTAGCTTTGACTCGACTGTTAATTCACCCAGATGCGCATGCATGATACCCCTCGAAGCGGCAAGACCTAAGCCGGTGCCCATCTTTCGAGTTGTGTAGAACGGTTCAAAAATTCGTTCGATGTCACTGTCAGCCATACCGGCACCGTTGTCGCTAACTTCTAACCAATAGTAGCCGGAGTTTTCAAGTGCTGAGTTTTGCGCTGAAGCTTCGCGAGCGCCTTCGGATCCCACGGTAACGGTGACTCGAGTTGCGCCGGCGTCACGGGCATTGGTCAGCAGGTTAAGGACAATCTGTCGAATTTGAGTTGGATCAACCTCCACGGCGAAAATCATGGGTCGCTCAACCTCGAACGCTACTTCGATGTCACCGAGCAGATCGCGGGCCCAGTCGCTCTCAATTTCAGATCCGAAGGAGGCAAGGTCAACGGTTCGAGTCCTGCGGTGAGCTCGCCCTGCATAGGCGAGCATTTGTTGTGCCAAGTCTTTCGCGCGGATGCCAGCCTCGCTCATAGATTTGAGGCGCGTTTGTGTGTCATCACAGTTAGTTTGCGATTCTTGTAGTAACTCGATATTGCCAAGTATAACCATCAAAAGGTTGTTGAAGTCATGCGCTACACCTCCAGCAAGCACACCGAGGCTCTCTAGGTGTTCGGCTTTGCGAGCTTGTCCCTCTAGGGTTAGTAGTCGTTCCTCGCGCGCACTAGAGGCGCGAATCGTATGAATTCGTTGCTCCTCGAGGATGGCGCCAACGAATGCCGCGAAGAAAAGAAACCAGCCCCATTCTGATGCATCAGCGATATTGAAAACGGCTACGATTATGGCCCATGAGGCGAGAGCGATAGCTACTACAGAATAGAACGTTAACCTTGACAACATTACGAGTCCTAAGCCTAGAATCAGAATGATGAAGTTGGTTGTATTGACGGCCTCTTGGAATAAGATGAAATGCAGGACGGTGTTGACTAGTGCAATACAGGCCAACAGGAAATTTGTCAGGTGAGCCCTATCCGGTCGAGGGTTCCTTTTCCATGTTATAGCAACGCCAGCAGACAGTGCGGACGAAACGGCGGCAACAATGGCCATTAGTAGTCGCTCTTCACCTAAAAGAACAAACGGGTGAATGATGCTGAGTAGGCCATATAAGCCCGCTAAGAACCACGCCATAGGCGTAATTGACGCTGAAATAGAGTCTCGCAAAGCGCACGTGCCTGGATCAGTTTTTGTTTTTTTCAAGCAGGCTGCCTAGATCGATTTATGGTGTGTTTAAACGTGATGAGTAGATGAAAACCCAAGTTTTACTGCGATAAACCACGATACAGTAATTCGAACGCCAAAGAGGATTTTACTTCTGATAAGTGCTGCGCCACTAAGGGCGCGGCAGTGAATTATAAATTTTTGTCCTCAAGCGCGTCAACGGTATAGATTATAAATCAGACCGGCTTACACCGGGTATCTCCATTACTAGATCTGGACCGTAGACCGCACCGACAGTCTGGAAGCCTGGTTCCCACTGGCCATCGATGACGCGCCGGGCAATGATTAAAGTACTGTGGAAAGTGAGTAGATAGGGCTCCGGCGTAATCAGAGCAGCGGACGCAGTCGCACCGATCTGATTACTTACAGTAGATACAATTCGTGTTTGTCGATTTTCCTGTGCGTTAAGTGACGGACCCTCTGGTGCGAAGTTGTCGATTAGCCATCCAAGTGCACGGCGGCCGGCACCCGATTGCGCCACTCGCAGCAACCATGCTGGCAGTTGTCCCTCCTGCACCTGAAACACCTCAATGTTGGGAATGCCAGTGCTGACATAGCTGGTTATCATGTCTGCCCAGGGAATTTGTAGCAGTGTTTGTTCGCGTCCGTTCTCGTTTCGATGGATAAGCTTAGGTGTGTCCATGGCTACCATTGCGCCGCCTTTACGCTTTAGCAGAGGTCTACCTAGCATCTCCAGCCCCGACTTCATTGTGCCTCGACTCGCTTGCGCTCCCTCTGCAGCTGTGTAGTTACCATCCAAAACAACGGTCAACTGGGTGGGCTGGCTAATTTTTTCCGCCACGTACACGTTTAGGCAATCAGTGGGAACCACGTCGTAGCCCACTGCTGGCATAACCATGATGTTGGCGCGTTTGAATTCTTCGTCGCGATCTAGCTCCGCCTGAATGACATGGTTTTCACCGGTCAGATCGACGTAGTGCGTGCCTGCCTCCACGACTGCATCCAGCATGGGTTTGGCGGTATACGTGTATGGCCCGGCAATGTGCAGCACGATCTCGAAGTGCTTGAGAACTTTGACAAGGTTATCGTGATTGTTCTCCAGTGGCAGCACAATGTAATTGTATCCTAGAGAATCCGCCAGTGGTTTGAGCTTGGACTCATTGCGCCCCGCCAAGACTGGAATAATGTTGTACTCGGCCGCCAACTCAGATATGCCTTTGCCGGTGAATCCGTAGGCACCATAAATGAGTACCTGACCTTTACGTTCCTCGGGCAGCTGATTTAGGATGGAGTTTGGTATCGGGGCCGGCGGTGTTGCAGGCAATGGCGCCGCGCGACTCACCCAGTATAAGCCGATGCCGGCCGCTACAGCTGCTATTGCTAACACACCCAGTATGTACCGCATCACTCACTCCTTTTATAATTTTTTGTTGAGTAGGACGACATAGTGATGCTTAGTTCTGCATGATCTGTCACAAGATATTAGCAAGTCTAGCTTGAACGTCTTCCGTCAGCAACTGCACGACCTCAGTCGCTTTCAGATTGTCTGCAAGCTGCTCGATGCTGGAGGCACCCAATATGGCGGTGGATACATTCTGGTTCAACAGGCACCAAGCGATCGCTAACCCGGACAGACTTATACCCAGCTCTTCCGCTATGGGAACCAACTTGGCGACGGTCTTCATTCTCTCTTGGCCTCGATCAGACTCCACCATGTGCTTTTTAAGCCACTCATAGCCCTTGAGCGATGCTCTTGATCCATCCGGAATGCCCGTCAGATATTTGCCGGTGAGTGCGCCTGATGCTAATGGTGACCAGGTTGTGGATCCCATGCCGTACTGATCAAAAAGGGGCGCATACTCAACTTCGAAGCGCTTCCTATCAAGAAGATTGTATTGAGGTTGCTCCATCGTGGGTGGGGTTAGGTGATTTTTTTCTGCGAACTCATAGGCTTTAACAATTTCATTCGCTGACCACTCAGACGTGCCCCAATACAAAACTTTTCCCTGCGTCACCAGATTGTGCATGGCCCAGACTGTCTCTCCTATCGGAGTATCAGGATCTGCTCGGTGACAGAAATATAAATCAAGATAATCGACCTTTAGACGCTGCATAGCCTGGTGACAGGCCTCTGTAACATGCTTTCTGCTGAGACCCAATTGCGTTGGTTTTGGATTCGATGTCGCGCCAAAAAAAACTTTGGAGGAGACACAATAACTATCCCTGGGTCGAGCGAGTGTCTTCAGTGCTTTGCCCATAACCTTCTCGGATTCTCCCGCTTCGTAGCCCTCGGCATTGTCAAAAAAGTTAATACCGGCATCAAAGCAGAGACCAAACATTCTCTCCGCGAGACGCGTGTCTATCTGCTTGTTGAAAGTGACCCAAGAACCAAACGACAATTCGGACAGCTTTAGCCCCGAATTTCCCAGTCGCCTATATTGCATAGTACATTCACCCTTTGTCAGATTATGTGAAAGAATAGAGGTTTGTGGCTGATTGTTCTAGCTTCAATTCGGTCGCACCTCATCCTGTTGCCTACCGCATCTTCGAAAGGATTAATACGGCTCTGAATTGGACGACGTTAGGCTATTTCGCAGAGGTCATTCTTCATAATCTTTCCGCGTCTTCGGCCTGTAATTGGTAATTAGTTAAGTGGTGTACAATTAACGTCGGGATGAGGAGTGTGCCTTGAGGGACTCGGTGCTTTGATTTCGCGGCAGCCTCTCAGGCTTATTCTAGACGCTTATAACTTTGGAGCTCGTGTCTATGGTCCGCTTATTATTATTCTTTTTAATATTTATTTCAGTTTCGACGTGGGCACAATTTAGTCGTGAGTATCTGGATCGGCAATCTCTCGAAGTAACGCCAGCTAATGAAATTTCTATGTCATACCTTAGCTTGGGAGACCCAGAGCAGCCAGCCATCGTGATGATTATGGGTTTAGGCGCATCGCATGTCGTTTGGGGAGATGCTGTAGTGCAGGGCCTTGAGGCGGGTGACTACCGTGTGCTTTTACTCGACAACCGCGACACGGGAGGTAGCACGAAATTTGATGATTGGGGTCAGCCTACCGTATGGTGGCAACTACTGAAACGTCAACTAGGGTTCGACGTAGATGCTCCGTATACGCTGAACGATATGGCCGCGGATACTGTTGCTGTGATGGATGCCTTAGAAATTAAGGATGCTCATATTGTCGGTGCGTCAATGGGCGGAATGATTGCTCAAGTCGTGGCCACGCAGTACCCACAGCGAACCCGAAGCCTGGTTTCCATCATGTCTACGACAGGAGCGCCTCAACTGCCACCGCCTAGTGCTGAAGCATCTGACTCGCTTTTGGGTGTTAGTACGGATGACGCAGCTGCTGCCGAGCGCAGGGAGGCAATGGTAGCGAGGGGTTTTTATCCTGATTCTATGGGTCGACAGATGATGGCTATTTTCAAGGCGGGTGATCGCTCCGACGCGGTGGCGACCATTGCTACGCCTACCCTAGTAGTTCACGGTGCGAAGGACACGCTGCTGCCGCCAGCACATGGGGCTCATACTGCGCAGATGATCTCAGGTTCAGAACTCGTGGTGTATGATTCAATGGGACACAATATTCCAGATGACGTGTTGCCAAATCTATTACAAAAAATGATCCTTCATATGCAGACAGCAGACAGCAGACA
>PKDD01000006.1 GCA_002862465.1 Haliea sp. | reverse complement strand
ACTCGATAACACAATAGTTCCTGCCCATCTTTATGCAGTGTAGTGGTGGTGTGGCTGTCGTCGCGATGGTGTTGAATATCTTCAATGGTTTTGGGGTAGCCCCACATTTGAATGCCACATTCGAGCGCCGACTTTTCTGTTACAGGTAAATACCACGTGAACGAAGGTTGATCCCCTCTAAGTATATTAATCCACGTACTGATATAGGGTATTAGCGACTTGCGCGGAAACGTATTCACAAAGAAGGCGCAGCCAATTTCCTCATAGTTGCCGCATTGTGTGTCGGTGTAGTGTACGCCGGCAAAGCTTAAGATCGCCTTGCCCGGCGCAATCTCCGCTACAGTAAATCCACTATCTGCAATCAATTCATTTGCGACCTGACTGGAAACTACATACATCCCTACGGATGTGCTGCCATCGTGGAATAAAGTTGGGTAACCTAGATCGGCCCCCTCTATATTAAATCGACGATCCGTATGCGGATTATTTGAAAGCATCTAGTATTTTCCCCCACAGATTATTATTGCAGCAAAAGCCGTTAGCTCCACTTACCATTGCCATAGGGCGTGTTCCAGCAATGGGCTAATTTATTTTTTTCAACTTTAAATACTTCAATGTCACAAAGGTTTCATTTTTCGTCTTTGTGAGAGCTTATTTCCCAAGTATAAGCAGGATAAAGGTATTGGCAAGTTAACTCTTCTGGATCTAGAAATCCGCGTTTCCAGATTTATGCCACTGCCCTACTCCACTCTCCAAACGCGCTCATCCTGAGATCCCGATAATGCTCAGCGCGAACAAGATATCTAGCTAGGTTGAACACATTGGAGACTGCAGCATGGGCAGTCACAAGTCGCTGCGCCTGCCTAGTCGACTTGAATCGCCTCATACCCCGCTCCCTCACCTTAGTCGCCTCATGGGATTGCTCAGCCCGATTATTCTCATACTGCTCAGTGCTGTGGATCGTTTCTGGGATCAACTCACGATGAGCGACTCCATAGCTTTGCAACTTGTCGGTCACGATTTTTCTTGGCTCGCCGCCATTATTACGCAACGAGCGCCGAAAGAAACGCTTCGCAGCAGTACCATCCCGTTTTGCCTGCAGATACACATCAAACAACTCGCCACAGATAGTGTTGCTTGCCATTGATTTTTACAAAGACTTCGTCGGTGTGGAAGGTATCGCCATAGCCCCGATGATTTCGCTTGAGTCTTCTCGCACACAGGGCACCAAACTTTATACACCAAAGTCGAATTGCTTCGCGGCTGACTATGATGCCTCGCTCCGCGAGTAGATCATCGATATCCTGGTGGCTGAGATTGAAACGATAATAGAGTCAGACGGCGTATCTGATGATAGCGGGTGGGAATCGGTGGCGTTTCTATGTATTCATCCGTCGATTATACCAATATCAGAGATTTGGCTTGGCGGTATCCGCAATACTGTTCCTGCTCCTAAGCTTGTTCTATATTAGACATTAAAACTTCATTATTCTATGCTTTGTAGCATAGCTATAAAACAGGAGTATATGAGATGGCCTTCGTTTTTCATGTGAAAATCGTAATGCTAGCGGTTGCGGTGCTTGCTTCGCTGACCGCCTGCAGCAATAGCAACGATGGTAATACGGTCTCAGCAGAGCCAGACGAGATTATATCGATTGATGACAGCAACGCTGAAGTTTGCGACCTACTAGATACCGCAAAATGTTTGCTGCCGTTTCCCAGTAATTTCTTCACTCGCAAAAGCGACACCACCGATAATGGCCTGCTGGTTAACTTTTCGAATGAGGCTATGCTAACTAATGCCTCTGGTATCGTTGTTGATTCTATCGAATTGAATCGCAATGACGGTTTTTCTCCGGGGACTGTCATGATCACGCAAGTGCCGAACCTAGATATGGCAGCAACTGGTGCGCCCCGCTTAATTGATTTATCTGACAGCCGCCAGGATGATAGTCCTATTGTTGTTATAAACGCGGCAACGGGCGAGCGGCAGCTAATCTGGAGCGAACTTGACTCTAATGCTCAAAATGAAGCTGAATTTAGCCTACTCATTCGTGTGGCAAAGAACCTGCAGGAAGGGCAGCGTTATATCGTCGCTCTGCGCAGCATGAAGAATACTGCCGGAGAAACAATTTCGCCAACCGAGTTGTTCCGCGCGTATCGCGATAATGTCTCTACAGACAGTGATGCCGTTGAGGCTCGCCGCCCTGCCATGGAAGCAATATTCTCAGACCTTCAAAGTGCCAATATTGCACGTCATGACCTGTATCTCGCATGGGACTTTACGGTCTCATCTACGCGCAGCCTAAGTGAGCGTATTTTACATATGCGGGAGACTGCTTTTGCGGCGTTGGCGGGCGGCACACCAGAATTCACCATCGATAGCGTCGAAGACCTGAGCATGACAGACGAGAATTGGGGGCGAAGAATCGAAGGCACCATCACTATCCCTAATTTTATGGACAGTGATGATGCCAGCGCTGGGTCATCGTTATTCTACGCAGATGATGGTGACGCTTTGCCTGACCGCATGAATGGAGACAACACCACTGTGCAGCCTTTTATCTGCAACATAAGTAATCAGTCTTTGAATCTGGCATCGCAATCGGCTGAGTCTGGCGGCGCAACTCGGCCCTATTTATATGGTCACGGATTACTGGGTAGTCGTTATCAGTCTACTAATGGGGCTCATCAAGGTGCGCTATCAAATAGATTTAATTTGATGAATTGTGCGATGGACTTTATCGGTATGGCGGAATCCGATGTCGCAAATGCGATAGCAATCTTGCAAGGCGTAAAAAACTTTTCCAGCTTGCCCGACCGCTCACAGCAGGGCTTTTTAAATTGGATGCATCTGGCGGAGCTATTACGGCACACTGATGGTTTTGCTACTCATGAGGCATTTCAAGTTGATGGCAGGAGCGTTTATGACCGTAGTCATGTTTACTACTACGGCAATAGCGAAGGTGGAATATTGGGTGGCGCGCTGCTTGCGACTGCCCCCAATATTGACAACGGCGTTCTGGGTGTGCCTGGGATGAATTACTCGCTGTTGCTGCGACGAAGTGTCGACTTCGATCTTTATTCAGCAGTCCTAGAACCGGCTTATCCGGATGTTCTTGAACAGACGTTATTGCTATCTTTGTTCCAGATGCTGTGGGACAGAGGTGAGAACAATGGCTATGCAAATCACCTGGTATCTGATCCGCTGCCCAATACACCGGCAAAAAATGTATTGCTTCACGTCGCGTTTGGCGATCATCAGGTGACGCATACCAGCGCTGAAATCATGGCGCGTACCATGGGTATCCCGCTGCATCAGCCTGCCCTAGTTCAGGGCCGTCACCACGATATCAAGCCATTTGTAGAGCAGCTGTTTATAAGCACCTATCCGCACATCGGATCAGCTCTGGTGTACTTCGATGGAGGCCCCGGCCCAAACAATGAGTGGGATGACACTGGTACACATGTGCCTCCTGTCATCAACCAGCCGCCGCGAACAGGCAACGACCCGCACGAGCGTCCCAGACGCGACCCGAGGGCAATGGAGCAGATCTCACGCTTCATGTCTCCAGAAAGCACCGTTATCAATGCCTGTGGCGCCGGGCCATGTCTGGTCGATGGCTGGAATGGTGTTCTGAAATAAATGGCGCGCGTTGCAAGTTGCATAACCATGCAGGCTAAGGTCCGACAAGACTGCGGCAGACGGTATCGGCAAGTTAACTTTTTGACATCAGAGGAATTTAGGCTCAAGTCTCATGCAACCGCTCTACTCCATTCAGCGAACGCACTCACTCTGAGATCACGGTCATGCTGAGAGCCGACCTTGTGCCTACACAAATTAAACAGATTTGATACGGCAGCATGAGCAACGCCATAACTGCGCAGTTTATCCGTCACGATTTTCTTGAGTTCACTGTCATGGTTACGTAGCAACCGCTTGAAGAACCGTTTAGCCGCGGCCCCATTCGGCTTGGCCTGCAGATAAACATCAACGACATCACCATCTTGGTCAACAGCTCGCCACAGATAGTGTTGCTTGCCATTGATCTTTACAAAGACTTCGTCAATGTAGCAGGTATCGCCATAGCCTCGGTGTTTTCGCGTCAACCTTCGAGTGTATATAAAACCGAATTTGAGACACCAAAGTCGAATTGCTTCGCGGCTGACTATGATGCCTCGCTCCGCGAGTAGATCCTCGATATCCCGGTGGCTGAGAGTGAACCGATAGTAGAGCCAGACAGCCTGGGACATTATGCCCGGTGAGAATCGGTGGCGTTTGTAAGTATTCATTCGCCGATTCTATCAATATCGAGCCTTTAACTTGTCAGTACCACATCATGCTTTCCGTAAGTTTACGGTGCGGTTTCCAGCCCCCGGTTATTAAGTATCACGGCTTTCGTGCTGACTAGAATCAGCGTTTTGCAAGCGCCAATTAGAAGTGTATCCCCAATTTCGCTCACCATCAGCCCATTTTGGGTCTGCACCCTCTTTAAAATCTAAGTAGTTGTGCTGTTTACAGTCAAGCTTATACAGGAGTCTACGAGCGGTCTTAATAACGTGTTCCACGGCTTCTGCTTCGGTCACTGATTCTTCTTGTTCACCGGAGAGGTACGAGCCATAACCTTGTTCGAAATCAGGCCAGTATCCACCACCCTCTTCGAAGCGTTTTTTCATTCCAGCGATTTCCGCTTCATGATCTTGGACTATCTCCCTACGCTGTAGCTCATAAATATAGTCGTGCATTTCACGAATCTTACGAGAGTCTGCTTTTCTCCTATCTAAGTCTTGGCTCGTAGCGGTAACTATAGGTACTAGCAAGAGGACTACGGCTAAGATGATTATGTTTAAAATCAATATTGCTTCTTCCATGATATCCACTCGGTAAGGGTAACGGTGTGTTCGCCACGGTTATTTAATGAGTTTACTACTTCAGCCCTCTCTTACGCGAGTAGCCCAAGGTAATGATAACCCTACTTGACGGACTTTAGTGAAACTGCGCGGCTTCCGTAAGAAGTCAGCCTGTGCGTAATGGGTTCGGTTAGTGCCACCGCAGGTCTCACCCACAGCTTCCCAGCCAATCGCGACTACAGCAGCCTAGTAAACACTAGGTCGCATAAGTCAGTGGGGCAGGTTTAATCACCGAATCCCAAGCGGTAAGTAATCTGCTCCAACTCGCCCACACTTAGTGACGATAAAGCCTGTCCCTTCCTGAGTCGCATGGAAACGTATCTCCATCAGATCGCGCCCCGCTTGCTTGAAGTCTGCAGCCGCTGCGGCGGATCTGTCAGAGTCATCGCTTGTATTGAGAACCGGGATGTCATCGATAGAACGCTGGCTCATGTTCGAAGGAAGGAACAAGGCCGTGCTACCCTATCGCGTATGGTGTCACCCTCCCGATCACCCCCTGAGCCATTACCCCTTGTGGCAGGGCGCGAATCCACAGCCCCAAATCAGCAAGGACGTCACTGAAAAACGTGTGGCACGAACGGTTGCTTGCTATCGTTCAGGGGTGGACGGATATGAATTGTGCGATCACCTCAGCGCCCAAATTTTCAGAACAATCGATAGTTGTTTAGCGAGTTTTTCTGGTTTAGTCGGCAGTGCCAACGAGGAAAGCTAAACTCTACAGGCCGAATGTTGATGGAACTTTAAGGAACGTTTGTTTGTCTTATACTTACCAATTGACCCACGAGCAACCGCAGGTACCTCAAGGGCTTCATACTCCTAGATGAATAACACAACCGGGTGTCTGAACCACACAGCTGAAAGCCAGATGGATCAATGATTATTCGCACAGAGAGACTTAGATTATGAGACGATGCAGTTTAGGTTTAGTGGCTATTTTAGGGATGATGGCAGTAACTCTGCCCTGTTCGGCTGTCGATTTTTCGCCTGTTTATACGAATATAAATGTTGATGGAACTTCAAGGAACTTTGGCTACTATGTGCCGGAGTCGTATGATCCATCCAAGCAGACGCCGCTTCTCTTCATGTTTCACGGCTTCGGCGGCAATAACAGCGAAGCAAGCGGGGGCTCTGCGGAAAATGGCTATTACGGGTGGCAGACCTCTGCTCACGAAAATGGATTTATTGTCTTCTTCCCTCTGGGAACAGGTTTTTTACCTTGGGGTTTTGGTGAAAATTCGGATGATCTGGATTTCATTGATGAGATGATTGTCTGGGCGAAGGCTAATTACAATATCCGAGAGACACACATTTTTACAACGGGGCATTCGTACGGCGCAATGTTCAGCTATGCCGCAGCAAGATGGCGTGGTGATGTTATAGCGGCTTTTGGAGAGCATTCTGGTAATCGCAGTACAGCGGTGCCCTCCGGTCCGAACCCAACACCTAAACTGAATGGAATTCTGCTACACGCTGTTGATGACGGCCTTGTTAACTATTCGGGTAGCCAAACTCTCTATGATGAACTCGTGGCGAACGGACACAACGTCTATGAAGATGGCATCGGCACCGATGGCATCATAGAGGTTAATGGCTGGGGGCCGGACAAGCACCGCTACCGCAAGGTTCATAATCAAACGCAGTGGGACTTTTTCATGGCGAGTGCTCCGGCGATTATTGATGACGACATTGATGGTGATGATGTGTCTGACGAAAAGGATAACTGTCCTTATGACGCTAACACCGATCAGCTCGATACCAATGGCGATCTAGAAGGGGATGTTTGCGACATAGATGACGACGGCGACGGTTGGCCCGATGTTGATGACAATTGTTCGTTGGTTACCAATCCTCAACAGGAGGATGCTGATGGTGACAGCGTCGGCGACGTGTGTGACAACTGTGTCATTACGCCCAACACTGATCAGCTCGATGCCGATGAAGATGGTGTTGGCGATCTGTGTGGTGCTCTCGGTTGCTAGACGGCCCTAGTTACGACAAGCCCGTCTAGTATGGGTTTTTGTTGGCGCTAAATAGAGGTTAGCAGCGAGGGCTGGGCCAACGATTCCCATGACCCCCTACTCCCAAATCTTTTGCCAAGGCTGCGCCTCTTCAAGTTGATAGGCCAGTTCAAGCAACAAACGCTCTTTTCCGTGATCAGCGTTGAACAACACGCCGATGGGAAGATTGGACTCGCTATCATGGCCCAGTGGTAGAGATATCGATGGTCCGCCAGTTGCGTTGGCCAGCCCGGTAAAGCAGGCCCATTGCATCACGCGTGGAAACAAGGTCTCATAGTCGAGGCCTTCGTTCAGATAACCTATCTCAGGTGTCAGGTGACTCACGCAGGGAGTCATCACGACATCGATTTCAATAAAGTTTCTCGCCCAATCACTATGAGCTTTACGCAGGCGTAAATATGTGCCGGGGATCTTCAAAATTTTCTTTAGGAAATCGTTCGCTAGGCCATCGACAACCGGCGTCAACCGGCTGGAATCAAAACAGGAATCCAGTAATTGTCCACCAGACTTCCTGGTCATATAGGCGCTCGCAGACCACATATTGACGAAGTCCATCCGCATGGACTCGGGCGCGGGAATAGGTATCAACTCCACTGTGTGGCCGAGCCCCTCCAGCAGCAACATTGTTTGCTCAATGACCTTGCGGGTGGGTTGATCAATCTGTATGCCACCCAGAGATTCCGTTACCACAGCAATACGAAGCTTTTGCTTTATCGGCGAGGTAACCGAGCCGATCGGTTCAAGCTCGGACTTGCGGTTGAGCCCTTCGATATGCTCATAAAAATGTGCGGTATCTCTTACGGAGCGACTTACGATTCCGTCCGTGGCAAACACTATCGGTTGTTTCGCGAGCATTCGCGACGGAATAATACGCCCCCTGCTTGGCTTAAGCCCCACCAGTCCACAGCTGCCTGCGGGTATCCTGATGGAACCGCCCCCATCCGCTGCGTGAGCAATAGGGACCACCCCTGCCGCAACCAATGCCGCAGAGCCAGACGAGGAACCGCCAACACCGTGGTCGGTGTTCCAAGGATTACGCGTTGGTTCACCCAGTCCCTCGGCCGGCTCCGCCGAACAAATCAACCCGAACTCGGGCATTGTTGTCTTACCTAACGGTATAAAGCCCATGTCTATCATTTGCTGTACGACAGGATCATTTCTTGTCGCCGCTTGCGCGCCCTCATAGGCTGCTGAGCCGTACCGGGTCGGCAAACCGACCAGATCGTTCATGTCTTTAATAAACGTAGGCACTCCCGCAAAAGGCCCACTAGAATTATCGCCAGACCTGTCTAGAGATTGCTCAGAGCAGTGCTCCACAATAGCATGGAGATGTGGATCGACCTGGCGCGCTCGCGCAATAGACGCCTCCAATACCTCAGAGACCTGAAGTTCACCGCTATCGACCAGTGCTGCAAGTGCAACAGCATCGTGATCTCCCAGCGTGTCATCGCAAAATCCATGAATCGCTTTTGGCATATTCTTCCTCCGAACAAGACAGGGTGTGGTTCAATCTCAACTCACGCTCTTCAAGAGTGCTCACATAATAGTAGCCCATCCTGAACGCAAGAGTATGGCCAAAATTTTCGCTTGTCCCTGCTCTTTATTTATCCTGACCTGTTACAGAATATTTGCACCTACATTACGACAACCACTTTGGGGTTCGGCTTTGGCTAATCCGGTTTGTCCATATTTTAAAATCTTGCCTTGGAGGTCAAAAGCATCGTCTTCAAAAATAAGAAAAGGGTGCCCAAATGTCCCTTCTGGGCCACAAGCGCAATTAATATTAAAAGGAATATATGTATTTTCTGCTAATCGATAATACTCAAGTTTATTTAGATTATTTGAATATCTTGGCCAAATAGAGGTGATTATTTGACCTTCGATACCCCATCTCCCTTCATATAAATAATTGTTATCGCAGTTTTTCCTAAACAACAATGTTCCGTCGGTAGAAAAATATAATTCGTACATTGATTCCGATCTACATGTTTTACCTATTATTGAATTACCAATAACAGAATTATTTAGGTCAGGTTTTGTTAGCGGACTTGATGCTAACAGTTCCTTATGGTTATCAGATCCAACAACGTGGAAGGATGAAGTTCGATAATTATCAGCTACAGCTAATACTGGTAAGGATGAAAAAATGGACAGTAGTGTTCTACGATAAATCATTATTTTCTCCTGAATTAAATCGAGTTATGTCGCAAATTCAGCGGAAGGCCAAAAAACACTTCTCCCTAACGCAACTAGCCTGCGAGCGCGTAAACCAATTATGAAGGTGTTTTACCTTTTTCATCCTGCCGCTCGATCTAGTCTTTCTTTAGCATCCGAATCAATTCAATACCTGCTAAAGCACCTTCAACAGCATAAAAATTCTTGAGGTCCAACATGCCACGGATTATTCGTTTGATAAACCAGTGTTCTTGCTCAACCACCTTATTAACGCAGTGACATTGCCGGATTTTAATCAATGGATCAAGAAAATCTTAATCAGATTCCACTGTAAGCGAATTTGTCTTGTATACAGAGTCTCCTGTCGGAACGCCCAGAATGGTAACCATCCACTACCTTATCGATGTGGTTACCCAGACGAGACGAAACAAGCCAAGTGGCCTTGGACCCAGTAGATTTCATGGCCCGATTGGCGACACTGGTCACAAAACCGAGAATTAAGCTTTCTCGTTACGACGGCGTTGTGGCGCCCAACCACCGCTGGCGTAGGTTCGTTTTTGTTTCAACCAGCGCAGACACTACTGCAAAGAATTGAGGTACGGCACTGTTTGGGTTGAGCCATTGCAAAAATCGCGCACTTCACTAATCACTTCGCTCGGGATGCCAGCATCATTACTCGCGGACTCTTCTTCACGAGTGAGCCGGCCGCGAAGGGCGACCGGTGGCTGGTCGGCAAAGCCAGCACCGAGACATCGGAGATTCAGGCGGTCTAACTGCGTGCAGGTGAAGGCAAATGTCGGAAGCAAGCGATCCTCAACTGACGCCTCGGTGATCACCAAGTGCGACTCTTCGCGAGCGCCAACCATGCAATAAGCACCGCCGGTCCCAGGTCCCCCTGAGATGCTAGGCGAATACCAGATATTGAATCCACTGATTGTCCCATTGGCACCTTCTTCGAGTTCCCAACGCATTTGGGTCGACCCGCTGAACGGACCTACTGCGGTCTCAACGACCCAACTCGCAGGAGCTTCGGTAAACCAGATCGCAGTCATCGATTCGTCAGAGTTGCCGTTAGCTTGTCCGCAGCCCGAAGTAAAGCCAATGAGCGCGGTGAGTAAAAGTCCGAGAAGAGCATTTTTTTTATATGCAAGTGACATGTGTATCTCCTTTGAAAAA
>PKDD01000056.1 GCA_002862465.1 Haliea sp. | reverse complement strand
ATTTTTTCTACCATCGCCAAATCATCCGCCATAAACTCGTGAAATAAAACATCAATACTTCTTTCCGCTGGCAGATTTGCGCGGTCTCGCACGCAGCTACGCAAGAGGTGAGCGACGCGATCCGTCCAATAACTCATCAAACCCTCTAAATCGACTTCCTTGCGATTGATACGCTGTCCGTAAGCCAGCATCGTCGCAGCTGACTGAATAACCGAAACCGGATCACGGTGTGTGATTGCAATAGTGGCATCAGGAAATACCTGTTGCAGAACGTTCAGTTGCTCTAGATGCTGTGGACATTTTAACACCCATCGCGTTTTTTGCCCTGAGGCGTCGCCATCCTGCCAGGTAAGAATTTTAAGCACTGTCTTCATATATTCGTAGTGAGGTGTTTGATCACAGGCATAGTAGTAATCCCGCCAGCGTGGTGAAACACTTAGCCACTCGTAATTGTAAGAGGCGAAATCAGGCCCCATCAACTCTAGTTCCTCATGAATGTGATCTGGGTCCATTGGATGCATGGCGGCGAGCAGAGGCGACAATGCCTGCATCATCTGCCAGCTATTCTCACAGCGCTGGTAACGCGGATCGACACCGCCCTCCAGCAGCAGCTCGCCTGCCAAAGGAATTGGCTCATACGATTCCCATAATGGCAGAGCACGCAGTCTTGTGTCTGCAGCCATCAAGTTGAGGAGGTGCGTGGTACCAGAACGCGGCAAACCTGCCACGATTATCGGGGCCTGAATCTCTATTGCGTGAATTTCTGGATGGTGATTTAGCACATCCTGTATCAACAAACGATTCTTCGCATGCTGTAACAATTTATTGCGCAGAGAAAGGCGGCCCAAATTCACTAACTCTTTATCGCCACCCCACTCATCGCACAATAAGTCCAGTCTCGCCAAGAAGTCCTTCGGGCCGAAGTCGTCAAGGCCAGTGGCTTGACTTGCTTCCTGCAAAATACTCTGGCTTGTCAATTCAATCTCAAGAGTCTCAGCATACTCCAGAGCACTGCGCTGCATCTCACTACGCAATGGGTGGGCTAAATCAGTTATGCGAATCTCTTCATCCAAAAAGAACAGTTCCTCTGCTAGTTTTTCGCCACTTGAGCGAGATGCGAGTTCAAAATTTGTGCCCAACGCTTCACTATCCTGTCGAAATCAGCGGTATTGGATACACTGCTAGAAATTTGCATCATGCCAGCATCATCTGCGGCCTCTGGATCAATGATTTTGCCAATAATATCTCCGGTCTTACCGTCGAATAGCTCCATAAAGAGGGTCATACTGCCAGCGCTAGCAACGTAAGTTTCACTCATGCCCGGTGTCATTAGGTCGGGTGCAGATATCTCAAGATTGATAATGGCGGGACGCAAAATCAGTACCCCTGTCCCACCCGTTGACACCATCGTGCGTCCGTCTTCAGTAGACAGCACTTTTGTCATCTCTGCCGCAAACTCCTTGGCCACATTATCGCGAATCTTCTTCATATCTTCATCGCTTACTTGATCTTGAAAAGTTGCAGTCTCGTTGTAGTTTTGCTGCCAATGCTTTGCAAAAGATACATAAGTATCTAGCAACGCTATTTTGTCATACTCACTCAGATCCGCTCCTGGCTTCATATACCACGCCGCCATTTTGCTATTTGGCATCAGTTCCATTCCATCAGAACTCTTAGCAGGAAAAGTAGCTTTGCCTGTGGCACAGGCCGCTAATGACGCGAAGATGAAGGAAATAAAAACAAGTTTCAACATTAGGTACACCTTATATTTGACAGTTGATGATATAAAAACGTCGAAGATACAACTTAGTCTATCACTGTTGACAAAGCAAACCGCCCTGCCCTAGACCCATTTGAGGACGCAGATACTCAGCATCGCGGACGATTTTAGCTAGCAGGCGCACTGGTCAAGCACTAGACAGGCTGATAGCATGTTCAGCCATTAGCGCTAGTCAGAGGCGATTGCCATGTTTGATCGAAACAAAAATAAATCGACGGGAACACCGATCACAGACCGCGATTCAGCAGATACGAGCGCTAGTGCGCCCTCCCATTCAAACGTAAGGAATGTCGCAATGATAGGACCCAGCATTATTATCAAAGGCGAGGTAACCGGTGATGAAGATATTCTGATTGAAGGTCGCGTTGAAGGCGTCATTCATTTAAATGACAATCAGGTCTCTATCGGAAAATCCGGTGACGTTAGTGCCAATATACTAGCCCGGGTGATAAAAATTGATGGCGCGGTAGCTGGTGACATCTGTGCTGCTGAAAAAGTACTCATTTCTAAATCTGGCAACGTTAGCGGAAATATTGTCGCGCCTCGCGTGATGCTTGAGGACGGCGCTATTTTTAAGGGCAGCATTGACATGGACCCTGCCGCGATAGCGCCAGCAGACGCATCAATCACATCGCAGCAACCCGCCAACTCTGCAGCAACACACGCGACTTCGCCCGGGCTGGATCTGAAAAGCGTCTAGCGATGCTTTAACAAAAGCTTTCAGCCTAGATTTTTAGGTTGCGGCCTTATCTGAGTTCTATATAACCTTTGCAAAAACGTTTCGAACAGCATTCTAAGCTACTACCTTTTCTATTCAAGCACATTGATGAGGGAGAGTTAGTCACTGTTTTTCATGTAGGTCCTGCGCAGCCAGAAACCGTTAATTTTTTCTCGAACTATCGTTGTAAATTATATTTCATGGATTTATTTTCTACTCTGCCCACGCTGTACGACGAAGACTCCACGAGTTCACCAGAACAACAATTAGAGCAAGTGATTACATTTCCACCGGGCACCCGCTTCGATGTCTGTCTTTTCTGGGACCTATTTAACTACCTCAACAGCGACGCAATCGGCGCCCTTCTAACGGCAATACGCCCCCACCTTACGGCCAGCACTGTCGCTCATGCTTTTTCAGTACACAACCTTAGAACCGCTCAAAACGCGCAAGTCTATGGCATACAGCAATTGGATATTCTCAGCCTCAGACCCCGATGCGCAGTGCCGGAGGGCTATGCTCCGCATAGCCAAAATCAACTGAAACAACTACTGCATTGCTTCAAACTCCAGCGCAGCGTCCTACTTGCGGATAGTCGGCTTGAACTTCTATTACAGGCGAGATTATAGTAGCTGCTATGCAACGGATCAAAAAACAACCACCAGTCTAAATGCGAACAACTAAAAACCGCAATTGTCGATAGTTTCTGTGATTGATTCGTCCGAAACCTCGCCATGTCGTATAATGCCACTCTGTTTTCTTTAAACCCAGGTCCCCGGCACATCATGCAAATCGCAAAAGAGTTTCAGTTGGACATAGGTGACATTGAGTTATGTGTCATCGAGTGGTCCGGAACAGGCGATCCGATTCTGCTATTGCATGCCACTGGCTTTCATAGTCGCTGCTGGAATCAGGTCGTTAAGCGCTTGCCCGGACGCCAGGTCTATGCGGCAGACCTGCGCTTCCACGGTGCAAGCGGTGATTCTGGCGATACAGACTGGGGAATTATGGGGAGGGATATTGGCCTGCTAATAGAAAAATTAGATCTCCGTAGATTGATAGGCGTAGGTCATTCCATTGGCGGGCATTTAATCGCCCGCGCTGCGGCTAAGACCCCTGAGCGTTTCAAACATCTCGTTCTCATCGATCCAGTCATCATGTCTCCGGAGCGCTATACTGACTTCCACGCGCTCTCAGAAGGACTCAACGCTAAGGATCACCCCGTCAGCCGGCGTAAAAATCAGTGGCGCGATGAACAGGAAATGTACGATAGATTTAAAGGCCGCATGCCCTTCAATAGTTGGCAGCCAGCGGTCCTCCGCGACTACTGTGACTATGCGCTGCGGTCGGCGCAGGATGACGCTCCGAGACAGTTGGCATGCGACCCCGTTAACGAAGCGGGAATCTATCTCCATCAGAAGGGCAATGATGAAGCTCTCAAAGAGTTGCCTAACATACACACACCCGTAACCCTCTTGAGGGCGCCGCCGGGCGATAATGCCCTGCCGAGCCTGAGCCATTCCCCCACTTGGCCGGGCCTGGCAGACGCGCTGCCAAACTGTCAGGAAATATATCTCTCCGACATGAATCATTTCATTCCCATGCAGAATCCTGAATTGGTAGCCCACTATATTCGAAACGTAAAATAATTCTGCTACAGCATGAATCCGATAGTGTATTCTGTAAACTCCACTTTTAGATTTTTCCAGTGAGGTTATTGTGAAACAACTGATTACGGCTACAAGCGTAGCCCTTGTGATACTCATATTTGGATGTTCCGATGCTTCCAACGACTCCCCTGCTCCATCCGTATCCCCGTCGTCGCTGACCGTTGTTCCCAATGCGACTCCAGAGGGTGCGACGGGGGAAATTCGGACGCTGACATTCAGGGTGACGATGACCGAGCCCCAATCGCAGTCGGTAGATGTCACCTATCAGACGGTAGCTGGAACCGCTACAGAAAATCAGGACTATCTATCAACAGCGGGGGAGCTAACACTTCCGCCAGGCGCTATTGAGGGCCTCATTAATATTGACTTGATCGGTGATGCCGAAGAGGAAGCAGCAGAAACGTTTACCCTGCAAATCAGCACCTCAGACAATGCGACACCCACAGAGACAGAAGTTGTCGGCACGATTGCCAATGACGATACCGCCTGCGACAAGCCTTTTTCAAATGAGCCTAATCCCTGGCTGGTGAAGGGTGCGGACCCGCTGAATTTTGCCCACCGCGGGGGTGTCCGTGACTTTCCTGAAAATACCCTTTACGCCTACGCAGAGGCCGCGCGAGCAGGCGCAGACGTGCTGGAGATGGACGTCTATCAGACAAAAGATGGCGAGTTAATCATCTTGCATGATCTTAGCGTCGACCGCACTACCAACGGTCAAGGCAATGTGGTGGATCTCACCCTGGCCGAACTGCGAGAGTTTGATGCCGCCTATTGGTTTGTGCAGGGTGAGGGTACACCTCATGACCGACCGGATGCTGACTATACCTTTCGCGGTATTGCCACAGGAGAGAGGTCACCACCTACTGGCTACAGTGCGAGCGACTTCCGCATACCTACTCTGGAAGACGCGTTAGCGCTTTTTCCTCATAAGCTGCTTAATCTTGAATTAAAACCAGATCAAGACGGTGTTGGCAACTATGAACAACAGATGGCTGAACTGTTGCAGCGCTATGGCCGTTCAACAGATGTCATAGCAGCATCCTTTGTCGACGAGGCTGCGAATAATTTTAAAGCGGTGGCGCCCTGCGTCTATTCTTCGGTACCGTTTGCACAGGCATTCGGATTGCTGGCGATCTTCCAGTCCACCGGTGCCTTTCCGCCTGTCCCGGAACACATCAGCTTTCAGGCGCCCCCTGATACCAGCCAGATCGGCGAACAGATACCCGGTGACGCCGCTATACCACTCGCCACCAAGGAACTCGTCGACGCGAGCCACGACGCAAACCTTGGTGTGCAGGTATGGACTATTAACAGCTGCGAAGAGATGCTTCGTATGATTGACTTAAAAGTGGATGGCATCATGACAGACGAGGTTTTGCTGCTAGAGAACATACTAGCCACGCCACCCGAAGAGCGAACATGCGATTGATCAACTGCACAGAAAACCTATCACAACGTGAGCAAACTCTGACCAATAAAACCAAAGGAAAAGTTAAATCATGCACACAATAATATTGAGTCTACTGATCTTGTGTCTGCTTCCGCTAATATGCGCATGGACAGCCGGATACTATCGCCAAAAACAATTTGGTAGCGTGGACAATAAAGAACCCCGACAGCAATCCTTGCAACTCACGGGGGCTGGCGCTAGAGCGGTGGCAGCGCAGGCCAACACGTGGGAAGCATTAGGGGTCTATAGCGCCGCAATCCTCGCAGTCTTTATCAGCGGTATAGACTTACAGAGCATCGGCACGCCGATAACACTATTTGTGGCACTCCGTATCGCCTATATTTTTCTATACATTGGCAATATGGACAAACTGCGCTCCCTGAGTTTCCTCACCGGCCTCGGTATCTGCATCTACCTGTTCTATATCGCGCTGTCCGCGGTCTAAGGATTGTGAACAACTCGATGTTATGCAAAACTTCAATTTTCGGCTCACCTACTGGAATGGCTCATGTCAAACAAAAATAATAAGGCAGTCGTTGAAAAAATGTGGTCAGCACTAGGTGACATGGATTGGGATGCGATGAAAGCCTGTATGCACCCAGAAATTCACTATCGAGATATTCCCAGCGATGATCCAGGCGCCTACGGGCCAGAAAATTGCGTAAAACGTCTGCAAATTGCCTTCAAGCATCTGCAAAAACAAGAACAGATCACCCATCACTTAGCTGCAGAGGGTGATATTGTGTTTTTAGATCACACTGAAAAGTGGACGTTTACCTCAGGAGAGACGGCCGCCCATACTTTTGCCAGCATGCACGAAATCAAAGATGGCTTAATTTATCGCTGGAGCGACTATTGGGACATGCAAAAGTTTGTGGGGCAGTTCCCTGGCTGGTTTCTCGAAGAAATGATGAAGTCAAGCGCAGCCGATTTTACGGACTGAGCACACGCCCTCGCACAAGATATTACCACAGAGCATCGCTGTGCCGCAGAGCGTTCATACCATTAGGATAATGTGCTATCAATTGGCCTGCTGTCTTATTGCAGAGCGACAGTCGAATAGCATCGCTATATAAAGCACTTGCTCATACCGTTTAGTAGCAGTCTGTTGATAAGCGCTTTTTGTTCTTTACTAGAAATTTTGCCCAAGTCACGTTACGCTAAAGCTTATGGATACCCTGACACTCGAAACGCTACCCCTCGTGAAAATACTGCCATTTTTTATACTGGCACTGTTTGCTTATGGTCTGGCCGAATTGACCTTTGTGCACTTTCGGCAACGTAACGCGAAACTAGGCGAGTATGGCATGTCTCTCAAAGGACTAGGGTTCACTGGTATTGTTGGCGTGCTGGTTGAATTCGTGGTCGGACCATTTAGTAAGTTACTGCTTGCATTATGGGGCGCCAGTCTCACTCCTCTCGATGCGGGTCTGACTCCTGTCGGATGGTTTTACGGTTTCTTCATTTATGAGATGAGCTACTGGGTACAGCACTGGCTCGCACACAAAGTGCGCTTGCTATGGTGCCTGCACTCGCCTCACCATGCACCCCAATCTATGAATATGTTCGTAGGATTCAACCATTCTTTCCTTGAAACGATCTTTTATATGCCGATCACCCTTGGGCTGGTCCCAGCACTTCTCGGCGTCGATCCGATCATCATTGCCGTATTTACATTTGTGGACAT
Source organism: Haliea sp. (assembly GCA_002862465.1). GTDB lineage: Bacteria > Pseudomonadota > Gammaproteobacteria > Pseudomonadales > Halieaceae > Marimicrobium. The sequence goes on along the minus strand of PKDD01000056.1, from coordinate 3,231 downwards.
CGTTTGGGGCAACTTGCTGCATTTAAGTGACAAAGTGGTAACGCGTCGCTGGGGTCTCCTTGAGCGCTTCATGCAGACACCTTCCTATCATCGTGTACACCACGCCCAAAATGTAAATTACATGGATACCAACTATAACTCTATAACCCTACTCGGTGACTGGCTAATGGGGACTTTAAAACCACTAGAGGATCACGAACCAGTGACATATGGCATTACACGAGAGGTCAATACGTCCAGCTTCCTAGATGTACACTTTGGAGAATTCACTTTACTGTGGTCTGACTTGCGCAGCGCTGGAGACCTTCGGGCATTTTTTGGTTACCTTTTACGACCGCCAGGCTGGAAGCCTGTGGGAGAGCAGCAAACGGCTGCGGCACTCAAGCAAAGAGCCATGATCATGAGGACAGGCTCTCGCGCATAGTACGTTTGAACGTCTTTAATTTGGGGATATCTCGATGCAGGAATTTTGGTCCCAGTATATTGAACTTGCGACTGGCACTTTCGCAATATTAGCTGTTGCATATCTATCGCTGCTTTTAAGTTGGCCAATTTTTCTATTGGTCGAAAAATTCAAGCCTGTAACGCAGTATACGTCTCGTTCGCAGTACGCTTTAAATTGGAAAATCACCTGCAGCAACCTTCTACTGGCGCCCCCCTTCGCCGCGATGGTCGTACTGTTTGCGGTCTCTTTAGTCAATTACTCTGGCCTGACACAGTTGCGCATACCAACCTCCGAACTGTCAGTTGGAATTCCGTTTTTGGATGTTATTTTGCAGGGTATAGTAATATTCTTCACTGCGGTTTTTTTGGGCGACTTTTGGTATTACTGGTGGCATCGTGCGCAACATCAGGTGCCATTCCTATGGGAACTTCACAAACTACATCACAGTGATGAACACATGAATAGCACCACAATTTACCGTTCACACTTCCTTGAACCTGCGGGGCAAGCCCTCGTGAAAGGATTAACAATCGGGTTGATTTTCGATGTAACAGAGGCGCCAGAGACTGTCTTGGCCATTGTAGCGGCCGGATTATTACCTGTGCTCTGGGACTACTTTATCCATGCCAACGTAAGAATAGACAGGCTCAATCGTCTAATGCCGTTCTTTTCAGTGCCCCAATACCACTGGATTCACCACTCTAAAATGCCGCAGCATCAGGATAAAAACTTTGCTATTTGGCTTCCAATGTTTGATGTTGCTTTCGGCAGTTACTATCGACCTTCGGTAGACGAATATCCGGCATCAGGCTTATCGTCTGGCGAAAAAATTGAATCCCTGTGGGAGGCACAAACAGGGCCTTTCTCTGCGTGGCTTCAAATGCTGAAGAATCGCTATGTCCGTCGACCGCGAGGACAGACAAGCTAATATTAACAGTGGACGGGAGCCTTTTTTACTTCGGCAGTTCTATCAACTCACCCACGGTCACAAATCGATAGCCCTGAGCTTTGAGCTCTTTGATAATAATATCGGTCGCTTCTACGCTCGCCGCCCTGCTGTCCTGAGCATTTGGATCGCTCACATCCCCATGACCATCATGCAGCAGTACAATACTTCCGGGTTCGACCGATTCAACAACCGCACTGGCAATTAATTTAGGGTCCGTGATTTCCCAATCTAAACCACTGCTACTCATTAGAATAGACGTCATATCAAGTTCTTCCAGAGCCATCTTTAAACCCGGGCCCTGAATGCCGTAAGGAGGGCGAAAAAGCACGGGCTCGTAACCCACAAGATTTTCTATTAGTCGATTACTTAACACCAGCTCTTCCAGCATATCGGTCTTACTCAATGAAACCATCGGGTGATGGCTATAGCTGTGATTACCAATCTCATGCCCCTCTCGGACTATCGCACGCACAGATTCAGGAAACATCTCTATGTTTTGACCTTTTGGGAAAAACGTTGCCTTTACGGAGTGCCGCTCCAACATATCCAATAAATTTTGGGTATGTGGAGGATTAGGGCCATCATCATAGGTCAAAGCCACTACCTTTTCAGTGACAGGGGCCGTAACGATAGCCCCGCTGTATGACCACAGTAATATTCCGACAAAAATAATTATTATGACGGCGACATACACGATAATTTTTCGAACCATAACTGCTTTTCCGTATGTTTCGCTGAATAATGGCTAAGCCTTCACATCTTTAACAGAAGTCGTATAATCAGTCTATAAATGTTACTCATATTTTGGCTCAAAAGCGCTGTCACAGTGTGGCTCCCTGAGGCCAAAGAACTTACAAAGGTTGATCATGAAGCCTAGGGCAAGACTACAAAAAGCCGCCACACAAGTAGAAATCTTTAACATCTCCGTGGCAGTCGCTTCAGTGGCAGCGCTGACACATGCGTTTTCAGATCAGGCTATGGGCACAGGGTCATAATTGGCTTTTCTGCTAGTCAGGCACAGTACACCGCACGTGCATAAATTTCTAAGCACTCGAGGCCTTGCGTTACATCTTTTTTGTGCTGTAGCTACTGAGAGCGTCCAACAACCCTAATCAGACTAACAAAGAATTATTCATAAGGAACGGAAATGAATGTATACAGTAATAGGTCCGCGTTTCTCTGCACTGCACTAAGCGCCAGTCTCCTGCCCTTAGTCGTGGTCGCCCAAAACCCAACAACTGGGGATCGTCCCCTGCTGGAAGAGCTTATAGTGACGGCGCAAAAACGAGAACAAAGCTTACAAGATGTAGCAGTGGGAGTGTCATTGCTTTCGGGTAAAGCCATGAGCAATGCACAAATAAAAAACGCCGCAGAACTAGCCACATTGATTCCCACGCTTAACGTACAGGCCAGTTCCGGACCAGCAACGTCTTCCTTCAATATACGCGGTATCGGCACACAAGCCTTTAGTCCTGCCGTAGATCCCAGTGTATCCACGATGTTAGATGGCGTTGTGATGGGGCGATCCGGCATGGCTTTTCTAGATTTAGTGGATGTTGAAAGAGTTGAGGTCTTGCGAGGCCCTCAGGGGACTCTTTATGGTAAAAACGCATCGGGTGGCGTGGTGCATATCATCACCAAGGATCCCACTCCTGAACTGACTGGAACCGTGGCGGCCACAGCAATTCAAGATGATGAGTACCGCATCGATGGTAGTATTGCGGGTCCGATAACAGACGACCTAGGCTTTAGACTGACGGGATCTGGCGTGCATGAGGATGGCTATGCCGAAAATGTCTACGACGGAGACAAAATCAACAGCACAGAGAGCTACAAC
>PKDD01000140.1 GCA_002862465.1 Haliea sp. | reverse complement strand
TAAAGCTCGGTAATGTTTCGGGCTTGTCGCATAAACGGGCCGTCAATCACGATCCGCTGCAAGGTCGGGGCATATCATGAGTCGTTATTGGAGTGATGTGGTCAATACGCTGACGCCATACGTCCCAGGCGAACAGCCTCAGCGTGATAAGTTGGTGAAGCTCAACACCAATGAAAGTCCTTATCCACCATCTCCTCGTGTCCTAGAGGCTATTAGTGCGGTAAACGCAGATGCGCTTCGGTTGTATCCTGATCCGGAATCCGTTGAACTCAGGCAGGCGATAGCCACTCGCTTTAGTCTGCAGACTGAACAAGTATTTGTTGGCAACGGGTCCGATGAAGTTATTGCCTTAGCATTTATGGCGCTGCTCAAGCACAGTTTACCGCTCTATTTTCCTGACATTAGTTACAGTTTCTATCCGGTTTGGTCCGCGATGTTTGATGTTGCATATAATGTGGTGCCAGTCGAGGAGGATTTCAGTATCGATCCGGCAGCCTACCCCACTAAGAATGGCGGTATTATCATTCCCAATCCGAATGCGCCCACCGGTATGTTGATGAGCCTTGATTCTATTCGCGCTTTGCTGCGTAGGAGCGCTGAGTCAGTTGTCGTTATCGATGAAGCCTATATCGACTTTGGCGGTGAATCGTCAGCACCACTCATCGATGAATACGATAATCTGTTAGTGGTGCAGACACTATCTAAATCTAGAGCATTAGCTGGAATGCGTATTGGATTTGCCATGGGTAACAAAGTGCTGATAGAGGCGCTTGGGCGTGTAAAGAATTCCTTTAATTCCTATCCACTGGATATTGTTGCCCAACGCGCCGGTTTGGCGTCGATAGGTGATGAAGACTATTTTCGCAGCATCTGTGATCGAGTGATTAGCACTCGGACAAGGTTATGTGCCGCAATGGAAACACTAGGATTCAATATATTACCGTCGGGTGCCAACTTCATTCTTGCATCTCATTCTGAATATAGCGCGAGAGGATTATTCTCAGGGCTAAGGGAGCAAGGTATTCTTATTCGTTACTTCGACAAGCCACGAATCGACAATTATCTTCGTATCACAGTAGGTACCGATGAAGATAATGATGCGTTGTTGGTTGCTTTGAGAGGACTGTTAGTAGATCACTGACATTTCTGCAGCTTGTTTAACAATGCGTCTGTTAGCGTTAGAGGCAGCCGATGGGTTCTCTAATAAAAATGCCAAAGAGGCTTATAGTTTTTTTAGTATCAGACTGCCGATGCTGTAACCTGCGCCAAAAGAGCAGAGTACCCCCAAATCCCCGCTAGTTAAATCGCTCCGGTGCTTATGAAACGCAATTATCGAACCGGCCGAGCTGGTATTCGCATATTCATCAAGAATAATCGGGGCTTCAGCAGCGCTAGCGTCTCGACCGAGAACCCGCTTAGAGATCAATTGGTTCATGCTCAGGTTTGCCTGATGGAGCCATAGTCGCTTGATTTGATCGGGTGAAATGTCAAGTAATTCCAGCTGGTCTGATATTTGTGCTGCTACTGCGGGGCAGACCTCTTTAAATACTTTGCGGCCCTCCTGCACAAATAACTTGTCAGCTGCGCCGGTTCCGGATTCGTCACCCCGATTGAGGAAGCCAAAATTATTACGGATATTGTTGGAGAAAATTGTTTGTAACTTACTGTCAACGATTACGTATTGCTCGCTACTGGTTGCGGTAGTTGCGCTCTCAACGATGATGGCAGTACACACATCACCGAAGATAAAATGTGAGTCACGGTCAAGAAAATTCAGATGACCGCTACAAATTTCTGGATTTATTATTAATACGCAGCGCGCGCTGCCTGCTTTGACTGCGTCTCGCGCCTGTTGAACCCCGAAAGTGGCGGATGAGCAAGCGACATTCATATCAAACCCGTACCCTTTGATATTCAGCGCATCTTGGATTTCAACGGCGATGGCAGGGTAGGGGCGTTGCATGTTCGATGCGGCAACTATAACGGAATCGATGTCTGCGCTCGTCTTGCCCGCCTGTCGCATGGCTTGTTGCGCTGCGGCGACACCCATTTCACACTGGATCGATTGAGCTTCGTTGGGGCGCTCAGGCAGGGATGGGGCCATTCTGTTTGGATCTATGATGCCGTCCTTGTTGATGACATAGCGAGATTTGATTCCCGAGGCTTTCTCCACAAACTCTGCGGATGATTGCTGCATGGCAGTCACTGTCCCCGCAGTGATCTGCGCTTCATGCTTGGCATTAAAGTTGTCTGCGTACGCATTAAATGAGTTCACCAACTCTTCATTGCTGATAGATTCTGTCGGAGTAAAGAGTCCGGTTCCGCTGATAACGATATCGTGCATTGGCAAAAATCTCAGTAATTAACAACGATAGTCCGATAGCGACGATCACAAAAATCTGCGCAAGATTTTCCTGGATAAGGCGCTATTTAACGCTCACTCGTTGGAACAAAGTCACGCTCAGTGTAGCCTGTATATAGCTGCCGAGGGCGCCCAATTCGATAGCTGCCGCTGATCATCTCGTTCCAGTGGGCTATCCATCCGACTGTGCGGCCTACTGCAAAGATTACAGTGAACATGCTTGCAGGTATGCCGATCGCTTTCAGGATGATTCCTGAGTAAAAATCTACATTGGGGTATAGTTTTTTCTCAATGAAGTATTTATCTGAAAGCGCGATTTCCTCAAGGCGTTTCGCAATCTCCAGCAGAGGATCATGTTCAATGCCAAGTTCCGCGAGTACCTCGTCAGCGGCTTCCTTCATCACTTTTGCCCGAGGGTCGAAGTTTTTGTATACGCGATGACCAAAGCCCATAAGTCGGAATGGGTCATTTTTATCCTTGGCGCGCACAACAAACTCCTCAATTCTAGATACGTCACCAATCTCTTTGAGCATTTCAAGTACCGCTTCATTTGCTCCGCCGTGCGACGGCCCCCAAAGCGCCGCTATGCCTGCGGCAATGCAGGCGAAAGGATTTGCACCAGAGGATCCGGCGAGACGGACGGTTGAAGTAGACGCATTTTGTTCGTGGTCGGCATGCAGAAGAAAAATACGGTCCATCGCTTTTGCCAGCACGGGGCTTATATTGCTCGGCTCACAAGGGTTGCCAAACATCATATGTAGGAAATTTTCTGCATAACTTAAACTGTTATCCGGATACATGAAAGGCTGGCCAGTGGAGTACTTGTAACTCATGGCCGCCAAAGTTGGCATTTTAGCAATCAGGCGAAAGGCGGCAATCTCTCGGTGGTGCTCGTCAGATATTTCCAAAGAATCATGGTAAAAGGCCGAAAGAGCACCTACTACGCCGCACATAACCGCCATTGGGTGCGCATCGCGGCGAAAACCGTTAAAAAAAGTACATATCTGCTCATTAACCATAGTATGTCGGCTTACGGTGGTTAAGAATTGCGCTTTTTGATCCGTAGTGGGAAGTTCACCGTAAAGTAATAAATAGCACGTTTCGAGATAATCAGATTTCTCTGCCAGTTGGCCGATGGGATAGCCTCTGTGCAGTAAGATGCCCTCGGCGCCATCTATGAAAGTAATTTGTGACTCACAGGACGCAGTGGAGACAAAACCGGGATCGTAAGTGAAGAGGCCGTTGGCAGTGAGGCCTCCTACATCAACGACATCGGGGCCTAGCGTGCCGGCGTAGATTGGTAGCTCAATAGCATCGTCGATTCCGTCGACTTTTAACGTTGCCTTTTTGTCGGTCATAGGAGGTCCTGCATAGACTTTCGTTGCGGTGCACCACTATAAAGTCTCGGAAATTTTTGTCAATTGGACCTGTTGCAATTGTAGTGAAAAGTCCAGAGTTGGAGCGGGTTTTGTGAAACGGAGTGGGCGCATATAGAGATGAAGAAAAGTCGATTCAATTTTGCTGTATTTCGCGAGAACGGGTTTGTATTCATGGCACTAAATGCCTATAATCTCGCGCGTTTTTAGTGGTATCGCAATAGGCTTGGCTGGCAGGTCATCTCGGCCTTCGCTAATCCGATTAATCGCCCTGCGGGCATCAGCTAAACGGTAACTTATTTGTGAAAGATAAACGCCCTGTAAATCTAGACATAGGCTCGATGCGGCTGCCGATTACTGCATGGGCGTCGATAACGCATCGTGCTACCGGCGTGTTTCTATTTGCCGGCATTGCTGTGCTGCTGTGGGCTCTAGATAGCAGCCTATCTAGCTCGGAGGGATTTGATGCTTTGCAGGAGACCTTGTCTCACCCTGTATTTAAGTTGTTAATGTGGGCAATAGTTTCAGCGTTGATTTACCACGCGCTCGCAGGCATCAAGCACCTCATCATGGATATGGGCTTCGGTGAGACGATGTCGGCAGGTATACTGGGAGTTCGCATTGTGGTGGGTTTTGCAGCGATACTGATCGCCCTCGCGGGGTATTGGATATGGTAACTTCAGTCACAAGTTTTGGGCGTTCTGGGCTTTATGATTGGTTTGTGCAGAGAGCAAGTGCAGTAATTCTGCTTACCTACTTTCTCTTTCTTGGGTGGACACTGGTTAGCGGCGTCGATTACTCCGCTTGGAAAGCCTTATTCCAACAGACTTGGATGCGGGTGTTCAGTTTGTTAGCGCTCATATCGTTATGCGCCCATGCTTGGGTGGGGCTCTGGACGGTATTTACCGATTATTTGACACAGCGGCTTCTGGGCGCCCCTGGTAGCGTGCTCCGATTGTCCGCAGAAGCTATCAGTGCATTAATAATGTTTACGTATCTTATCTGGGGTATCCAGATCTTGTGGAGTTCTTAAAGATGACGGCCCTTCGTACTATCTCATTCGACGGTCTTATCGTCGGCGGCGGCGGCTCCGGTATGAGAGCATCCTTGCAAATGGCTCAGTCTGGATTTAAGACGGCAGTGATTTCTAAGGTGTTTCCAACGCGGTCACACACTGTTTCGGCACAAGGAGGTATCACCTGCGCTATTGCGTCAGCCGATCCCGATGATGATTGGCGGTGGCATATGTATGACACTGTCAAAGGTGCTGACTACATTGGCGATCAGGACGCCATAGAATACATGTGCAGTGTTGGGCCCGAGGCGGTGTATGAGTTGGAACACATGGGCCTGCCATTCTCTCGCACTGACGAGGGCCGTATCTATCAGCGCCCCTTTGGCGGTCAGTCAAAGGATTACGGCAAAGGTGGGCAAGCCGCGCGAACCTGTGCTGCGGCAGATCGTACGGGGCATGCACTCTTGCATACCCTTTATCAGGGTAACATCAAGAATGAGACCGTATTTCTCAACGAATGGTATGCCGTCGACCTGGTTAAAAACCAAGATGGCGCGGTAGTTGGTGTCATCGCAATTTGCATAGAAACGGGCGAAACCGTTTATGTGAAATCTAAAGCTACCGTGCTCGCCACGGGAGGCGCAGGGCGCATTTACGCGTCCACGACTAACGCCCACATCAATACGGGTGATGGTATTGGTATGGCCCTGCGTGCGGGGTTCCCGGTGCAGGATATTGAAATGTGGCAGTTTCATCCAACAGGTATTGCAGGGGCCGGTACTCTGGTGACGGAAGGTTGTCGCGGAGAGGGCGGCTACCTGATCAATAAGGATGGTGAGCGCTTTATGGAGCGTTATGCACCGAACGCTAAAGACTTGGCAGGACGCGACGTGGTTGCACGTTCGATGGTTAAGGAAATATTGGATGGTCGCGGCTGCGGCCCCAACGGAGACCACGTATTTCTCAAATTAGATCACTTGGGTGAAGAAGTTTTGGAAAGCCGGCTGCCCGGCATCTGTGAGTTATCGCGCACCTTTGCTCATGTAGACCCCACGAAGGAGCCGGTTCCTGTTGTGCCAACATGCCACTATATGATGGGGGGCATACCGACCAATGTGCATGGACAAGCGCTTAACGTTAATCAAAGTGGTGAGGATGCTATTATCCCGGGCTTGTATGCGTGCGGAGAGGCGGCGTGTGTGTCTGTGCACGGTGCGAATCGTTTAGGCGGGAATTCTTTGCTCGATTTAGTGGTATTTGGTCGGGCTTCAGGGCTGTTTATTGAGAAAGCTTTGCGTGAGGGCGTTGAACTGCGAGATCCTGCGGAGACCGATATAGAGCGGGCAATGTCTCGATTGAACAAACTCAATAATTCTACGCCAGGTGAGAAAGTGGGAGACCTGCGTAAGGAGTTGCAGAATACTATGCAGAATTACTTCGGTGTATTCCGCAACGGACCTCTGATGCAGGAAGGTATTGTTAAACTAGCTGACCTGCGTTCGCGGATTGAGAACCTGGGATTGTCGGATAAAAGTCTTGTCTTTAACACGGCCAGAATCGAGGTTCTGGAATTGCAAAATCTCTTGGAGGTGGCCGAGGCCACAGCAATTACCGCTGAGGGACGTAAAGAAAGTCGTGGAGCACATGCGAGGGATGACTTTGACTCTCGCGACGACGAAAATTGGCTATGTCATTCTATGTACTACCCTGCCGATAAACGCGTTGGGAAGCGGGGAGTGAATTTTGAACCGAAAACGGTTCCGACATTTCAACCCACAGTGCGCAGCTACTAGGAGGCTAGGCAGATGTTACAAGTTAGTATTTATCGCTACAATCCAGAGGTTGATGTAGAGCCTTACATGCAGGATGTAGAGATCGACACCGGTGGCAAGGACATGATGGTTCTGGACGTTATGGAATTGATTAAAGCCGAGGACGACACCGTAGTATACAGGCGCTCTTGTCGTGAAGGCGTATGCGGCTCCGATGGCGTCAATATGAATGGCACGAATGGGCTGGCGTGTGTGACGCCGCTGTCTAAGGCTGTGAGGAAAAATAAATTGGTATTGCGACCCTTGCCGGGCCTGCCAGTGATTCGCGATCTAGTGGTCGATATGAGTTTGTTTTACGCTCAGTATGAAAAGGTGCAGCCTTACTTGCAGAACCACACGCCTGCTCCGGCTATCGAGCGCCTGCAAACGCCTGAAGAGCGTGAAAAGTTGGATGGCCTTTATGAGTGTATTTTGTGTGCATGCTGTTCCACGGCTTGTCCTTCCTTTTGGTGGAATCCTGACCGTTTTATAGGGCCAGCTGGATTGTTGCAAGCCTATCGTTTTTTAGCAGATACTCGAGACACCGCTACCGATGAGCGGCTAGGTAGATTGGACGATCCTTTCAGTGTGTTTCGTTGCCACGGTATTCAGGCTTGTGTCAATGTTTGCCCCAAGGGACTCAATCCTACGCGAGCCATCGGCCACATACGTAACATGCTGTTGTCGCGCGCAACATAACATTAGGATTAGTGTGCAAAGCGTTAATTTTGTTGGTTTTTTTGTGTATTTAAAAAGCTGGAACGCTGCTGCTAAAACCGGGCCCTTGGTGAAGTCAGAAGGGCGTTTATGGTGTTATAGTGACAGGCTGGCGTGTAGGCGATTAGAATGCACCTCTTGAGCCCTAGGAGGGGGCGCGATGCAAAATAATCCCATAGAGGTTCTGCGGCAAAGCTCCCATATTTCAGGCGGTAACGCTACCTATGTGGAAGATTTATATGAGTCTTACCTGCGGGATCCCAATGGGGTTCCGGAGCAGTGGCGAGATTATTTCGACAAACTTCCAATCGTTACATCGGACATTGTTCAAATTGAAGACGTCCCCCACTCGGTGATTCGCGAGCGTTTTGCTCAGATTAGCAAAATGCGCGTGCGCACTGAGGCTACGGTCCAGTATGATTCCAAGGCTACTGATTACGAGCGTAAACAGGTGTGCGTGGTGCAGCTAATCTCTGCCTACCGACAGCGCGGTCATCAAAAAGCGAAACTTGATCCCCTAGGGATCGCCCAGCGAGAGCAGGTTGCCGATCTAGAGTTAAGCTTCCACCATCTTTCGTCTGCCGACTTTGATACGGTGTTTCAGGCCGGTAGTCTCCATATTGGTAAGGCTGACGCCACGCTGGGTGAGATATATGAGGCACTTGAACAGACCTACTGCCATACGATTGGTGCAGAGTTTGTCCATATCGTCGATACCACGGAGCGACACTGGGTTATGCAGAGAATGGAGTCTGTGCGCTCTGCACCAGATTATGGCAAAGAAGTTCGTTTGCAATTGCTGAATCTTCTGATAAGCGCAGAGGGCCTGGAGAAGTCACTAGCGTCTAAGTATCCCGGCACCAAGCGTTTCGGCCTCGAGGGCGCTGAGAGCCTTATTCCTATGCTGTCAGAAATGGTGCAGCGATGCGGCGCTTATCGGGCGAAAGAGATTGTCATAGGCATGGCGCACCGCGGCAGGCTCAATGTATTGATTAATATATTTGGTAAAAACCCATCCGAATTGTTTGCGGAGTTCGAGGGTAGGGCGCAGTATGAAAGTTCTGGAGATGTAAAATATCATCAGGGTTTTTCATCTAATGTAATGACGGATGGAGGAGAGGTTCATCTCGCCCTGTCGTTTAACCCCTCTCATCTGGAAATTGTATCTCCGGTTGTAGAAGGTTCCGTCCGTGCGCGTCAAGAGCGGCGCATCGACGATGTTGGTGATCTTGTAGTCCCTATCGTCCTCCACGGTGATGCAGCTTTTGCGGGCCAAGGTGTGGTGATGGAGACATTTCAGATGTCTCAAACCCGGGGTTACAAAACTGGCGGGACCATTCATGTTGTATTGAATAACCAAGTCGGATTTACCACTCACGAGCGACAGGACGCTCGCTCAACAGAGTACTGCACCGACGTTGCCAAAATGGTGCAGGCGCCGATATTCCACGTAAATGCAGACGATCCTGAAGCAGTGTTGTTTGTTACTCAACTAGCCGTTGATTATCGTACTGAATTTAACAAAGACGTGGTAATCGATCTTATTTGTTATCGTCGGCGTGGGCATAACGAAGCGGACGAACCCTCGGTAACGCAGCCGCTGATGTACAAGGTGATTAGCCAGCATAAAACAACGCAACATATTTACTCAGAGAAACTTATCAACGAAGGCCTTATCACAGAGGCTGAAGTCGAGGCTCTAGTGGAGCGATACCGCGATGCTCTCGATCGTGACGCCCCGCTGGTCAGCAGCCTAGTGTCTGAACCGAACTCGTCCTTGTTTGTTGATTGGTCGCCTTATCTTGGGCATGACTGGAGGTTGAATTGCAACACGGGTGTCGAGATACAAGCCCTGCAGTCCCTGGCTAACGTTACCAATTTGTCGCCAGATGGTTTTCCGTTGCAACGTCAGGTATCCAAAATCTTGGAAGATCGTCGCAAAATGGCCGCTGGAGCGCTGCCAATTAATTGGGGTTTTGCAGAAAATCTTGCTTACGCGTCCTTGCTGCAAGACGGGTACCCTATCAGATTGACAGGACAGGATGTAGGGCGCGGCACCTTCTCTCACCGTCATGCGGTGTTGCATAATCAAAGCGATGGCAGTAGCTATATCCCGTTGCAACACATAGGCGAAGAACAGGCAGAGTTCAGTATTTACGATTCACTGCTGTCTGAAGAGGCTGCGCTTGCGTTTGAATACGGTTATGCTACCACGAGACCCCAAGGGCTGGTTATTTGGGAAGCACAGTTTGGCGATTTCGCCAATGGTGCACAGGTGGTTATCGATCAATTTATCACGAGTGGTGAGTACAAATGGTCTCGTCTATGTGGCCTGACAATGTTGTTGCCACATGGATACGAAGGGCAGGGTCCAGAGCATTCGTCGGCTAGGCTGGAGCGCTTCATGCAGTTATGTGCTGAGCATAATATTCAGGTCTGCGCTCCAACTACCCCTGCGCAGGTGTTTCATATGCTGAGGAGACAGGCTATTCGTCCACTGCGTAAGCCACTGGTTGTTATGTCACCTAAAAGTTTACTGCGCCACAAAGAGGCGACCTCCACTATAGAAGATCTTGCAGAGGGCAGATTTCACAATGTATTAGATGAAATCGACGATCTAGATAAGTCGAAGGTCCAGCGGATTATCCTATGCAGTGGTAAGGTGTTTTATGATTTGCTTGCGGTAAGGCGGGAACGTCAGCTAGACCATATTGCAATTTTGCGTCTCGAGCAGCTTTACCCTTTTCCGGAAGAAGAGTTACTGCAGATACTGACGGACTCATACCCTAATATTGTGGATGCTGTTTGGTGTCAGGAGGAGCCTATGAACCAGGGTTCTTGGTATGCCAGTCAACACCATATGCGCAGAGTCATCCAGCGCCATAAAGTGGATGTCTATTTGCGTTATGTCGGACGCGACTCATCCGCTGCAGCGGCCGCTGGTTATATGGCATTGCACGTCGCCCAATTGGAGCAATTTATTGATGAAGCTCTCGGAGAAATGCCTTGGGGTTATTGACGACAAGCGAGTTTTTTTAAAGGAAATGCGATGACTATTGAAATAAAGGCTCCTGCCTTCCCCGAATCTATTGCGGACGGGGAAGTGGCTGCTTGGCACAAGTCTGAAGGCGATACCGTGTCAAGGGACGAGTTGATCGTTGAGATAGAGACGGATAAGGTGGTTTTGGAAGTAGTTGCTCCAGTGGATGGCATCATCACAAAAATCCATACGGAGGTAGGTCAGACGATTGAAAGCGATCAGCTACTTGCTACACTTACCGAAGAGCAATCAGCGGTGTCTGCCTCTCCGCCGACGCAAGTTAACCGCAT
>PKDD01000029.1 GCA_002862465.1 Haliea sp. | reverse complement strand
TGCAAAGGTGGTGGTTTCATTACCACCAATAAAAAGATGGTCGATAATAGAAATAATTTCGTCATCGTCCAGTGGGCGTTGCCCGTCAAAGGAAGCCTGAGCTAACTCCGAGATCAAATCGTCTTTCGGGCTTGCCCGTTTCTCCCTCACCTTATCGATAATGTAATTTTGAAAATCGACTCCCTTTTGAGCGACATCTAACTGCTCCTCTTTGGTTAACTCACCTTCCCAGACCCTCACCCAAGCCGCTGACCACACAACAAGCTGCGGCAGGTCTTCAACCGGAAAACCAAGAATAGTGGCAATAACGAGGCGCGGCAGCGGGTCACAAAATTCTGCTATAAAGTCTATGTCGCGTTTGTCTGCCCACTGGTCCAGTAGCGCTGTCACTACCTCGACGATGTAGGGCTCATACTTACGCACGCCGGCACGGGATAACGCATCCTCGATCAACTTTCGGTATTTTTTGTGCAACGGTGGATCACTGGATAGCGGGAACATGCGATCAAACCCCTGCGCAGTATAGATCGCGCGTGCGTCCGGATCAGACAGCAGTGGATCCCGGCCTAATACACCCTGCTGATTGGTAAATAATTCAGGATGACGAACGATATAGTGAATATCCTCGTACCGGGTTACAACGTACATGTTCTGCTCAGGCAAGAAACAGATGGGCGCTTCTTGCTGCAGCAGAGCATAGGACGGGTACCAGTTTTCCTGCACCTCAGGATCGAATAAATTGACCGGCGTGACGACGGGCGTCACTGAATACGCTCACAGCGCACACCCAATGTCATCGGTACTGTTTCCACCACGACTGCACCTCGATGGGATAGGTCTGTGCAGCCGTCTTAATGACATCACTGGCACTGTCCAAGGGGTCCGTGGAGGCGGTCTCTTGCAGCGGGCTGGCCTCCTTCACTGGGTCAACCCACTCCATATCAAGAGACTTTATCATTCCTGCGAAATCGAAGCCCTCGTGATAATCACTGACCTGGTGGCCCCAAAACGCCGCGCTGTCGGTAAAGCTCAGTAGGCTATAGTATTTGCCAGGTTGCGCGCCTCGATAATATTCATAGCGTATGCAATTAGGTTCCTCCGCATGCGTTCTGCGGTACATCTCCTTCATAACCGCCTCAAACTCTAATTCTCTTCCTGGATTTATTTCGATGTGACAAAGTAACGTTGCCATAGTGCGAGACCTCAAGGATTACAACTCAACATTGCCAAACTCAGTTTTGGCCAAGCGCCTAAACGGCCGATCGCCTAGGGTGACCTTGTGCAGGGGCGCTTATAAGTCACTCTAGTTATAGCAGGCTTTCAAGCTGAGTCTACCGATTTTTCATGACGCTCAATAATATCGACTAATCGATCTTCAAGTGGCTGTAACTGGTCAGAAAAATAGCGCCACTGATCAAGTCCTTCGCGGTACAGAGGCTGGCGCACCTGCTCTGAACTCGCCGTCCGGACTGAGCGCTCGGTATCGTGAAATTCAAGCGCCTGTGGCTCAAAGGGCAGACCGCAGTAGTCAAGCAGACGACGCACCTGCCCGTCCAGATCAGCAACAACCTGCTCATAGTTCACCTGTAAAATATCGCCGGGTAACACGGCCTGCCAGTGATCCATCAACTGCACATAATCGCGGTAGTAACTGCCTAGGTCGTCAAGGTCATAACTAAACTCTTGCCCCTCAGCGAACAACTGCTTATAGCCACTAAAACAGCAGGCCATCGGATGGCGGCGTGCATCGATGATTTTTGCGTTGGGCAGGATTAACTTGATTAGGCCGACATGCCTGAAGTTGTTAGGCATCTTGTCAATAAAATACGGCGCACCCTGGCGGTGAATGGCTGTTTCTGCTAAATACTTTTCACCTAACTCACGCAACTCTAGCGCCGACATATCGGCGATAATCGTAGGGTATTCGGCGTTACCCTCCTCCTGACCGCGGCGCCGTAATGACTGGGCAATAGAGAGAATATTGGGTAACTCGAGCGTGCCGTCGACTAGACTATGCGACGCCAAAATCTGTTCCAACAGTGTTGATCCTGCACGTGGCAGACCGACAATAAAAATAGGATCTGCGGCGGGGTCACCGCTATGCCGACGAGACTTGAATACGTCGGCACTGAAAAACGCGGCCTGCGCTTGCAGTTCGACACCCATCTTCTGCGCGTCGTATCCACTTTGGGCACGCTTTAGGTCATTTCCCTGCCGGTAATAATCAAACGCCGTTGAGTATTCACCCAAATCTTCATGTGCCTTGCCCAACGCAAACATCAGATACACCTGCGACATCTGATTGGCGGAAACGCTGCCTTCCTGTTGCCGCATGCGATTAACTTCGGCCGCTGTAAACCGATAGGTCTTTAGATTGGCCAGAGAATAATACGCCTCGCCGTGATCGGGGTGGCCATTTAGTGCCATACGATAAGATTCGACCGCCTCTTCCTGCTGACCAGAGGTCTTAAGTGCGTGACCGCGCGATGTCAGGGTCACGGCATCACCAGGCAACCGCGCCAGCACCTTATCAAAATAGACCAGTGCACCGGTGTAATCGCCAGTCTGCATCAACTCAATGGCGTATAATGACTGAAACTGGGGATTGTCTTGATTGCTGTCGAGCAACAGCTTGGCTTGCGACAGCGCATCAGTAAACTTTTGGCGCTTGCGTAAGACCTGTACATAGTCAATCCGCACCTGCTGGTTGTCAGGTTCAAATAAAACTGCGCTTTCAAGCAAGAACTCCGCATCATCCATCGCCCCCAAACGGACCCCAATGTCAGACAGCAACCGCATTGCTTCAACGTGCCGTGGCGCCTGTTGCAAGAATTGGCGGCAGAGATTTTCGGCTTTGACGAGTTTCCGCTGTGCAAGCAAGTCAGTCACTGCAACCAACGGTTTAGGCAATGCCTGCAAACGCTGCAGTTGGTGTCTAGCTTGGTTTGCCTGCACCTCATCATTCATCTGAAGCGCCATCTCTAGTTGGCCGCGCCAACTGGCCTCCAGTGCAGGATTAATCTGGCAGGCGCGCTGGTAACTGCGCAGTGCCGCGCCTGGCATTTGTTGGGCACGGAACAGGTGACCCCGCTCCTGATGGCCGCGCCCGTGCTCGGGCGCCAATTGCAGCAAGTGGTCGAGATAAGACTGCGCACTCTGCCATTGTCGCAGGTAGCGATAACACACCGCCGCCATGTACAGCGCATCCGGTTGGTCAACATCCTCGTCCAGCAGTGATTTAAGTTGCTCCAGTGCAGGCGCGAACTGCTCACTTGCGACGAGTTGCTGGATAGATTGCAGTTGCTGAGCGGTTTCGTTAGCGGTCACTCGGTACCTCGATTACGATTATTTACGCGTTCTATTGTACTGAAGTAATGCGCATGGAGCTAACCGGCCAGTCTAATTCTCAGTCAAAAAAAACGCCCCAGAGGGGCGTTTTTAGCATCGACCTAACTTAGAAGTTCAACGAGAAACGCACCCCAACCGTTAAAGGACGCGCCACTGTGATACGCTTAACGTCATAGCCGAAGCTGCCTGACAGCTCTGCGGTCTCATCAGTAAGGTTGTCAGCATAGACTTCTGCTGTCCACTCCTCAGTACTGACGCCAGCCGTTGCCCCTAAGAGAAACCAGCTATCCAGTTCGATCCGATTGATGGTGATGATGTCGGTATACGACTTGTCCGAATAAGCCGCATTACCCATAACATGCGCCTGCATGCCATTGCTTAGATCCCACTGATAGCGAGCTTGCACATTGCCCTTAAACTCGGGCGCAAACGCTAACTCATCACCCTTAATGACATCACCGGTCGGGATAAGCACTTCGGTGATTTCGGTATCAAGGAAAGAGACCGCACCGCTTAGCGTCAAGCCTTCCACACTTTCAGGCGCCCATGTTAACTCTCCCTCCAATCCCTTAACCTCGGCATTAGCTGCGTTATCTGTGAAGAATAGGTTGGAGATACTGGGATCGAATATACCGGTTTGCAGGTCTTCGATTTCAATGTAAAACGCACTGCCGTTAAAACGTAAGCGCCCGTCGAGTAAGTCGACTTTCCAGCCCAGTTCATAGTTGTCAACGGTATCGGTATCGAGTGCAAACGGGACACAATACGTGCCTGCATCATTGCAGTCACCGCCTGGACGATTTAAAAGACCCGGGCGAAAGCCCTGTGACCAAGTTGCATAATACATTTGGTCATCAGCAGGCGTCCAAGCCAAACTAACCCGGCCAATGACTCCGTCGGTCTCGGCTTTGTCATTGTCGCCACTGAAGATCTGGTTGAGATTGTTTGCGCCACTATCGTTATTTTGCGAAGCCCCAAAGTTACCAAACGAGCCCCGTGCGCTGCCGAGAAGGTCGACCTGCACATCGTAATAGCGTGCACCACCGGTTATTGTCAGCTGATCGGTAATGTCAAAATCTAAGGAAGCAAATGCCGCCATTTGCTCATCAGTCCGCTTTACATCATTGCGGAAAATAACACCTTCAGGCCACTGCCCCTTGTCTTTGGCAGAGGAGGGTTCGGCCGAAAAATTCGGACCAAAGCCCACCACGCCATTTGCGGCAATGGCGCTCTCTGAGCCAGGGTAGGTAAAATCATTCAATTCACGCAGGTCCATCTCGCTGTAAAACGCACCTACTGTGTAGCGAAAGCGGTCCTCATCGCTGCTAGACACACGGAACTCATGTGTTTGCACCGTTGTCTTTGTTTCGCTTTTGACAAAAATACCGGGCGCCTGGCAAGTGCCGGCCGGGTTAGGCAAAGGCACATATTGGTTGTACGTCACGGAGTAGTCGCAGATGTAATAAGGCAGGTACTGCCCCACAAATAAATAATCGGTGTAATCCACGAACTGATCCGTTTTACGGTCGGTATAGGCCCCGGTGTACAGCAACTGCAGGTCTGATACACGACCTGTCAATGTCCAATTATAGTTGTCAAAATCGTCACTAAGGGAATCTTTTTCGTAACGCTGGACTTTCAAGTCGCCTAATTCCGGATCAACAAAAAATACACCGTCAGTATCGACAGACTGGTTGGCTACACCGACTAATAAATCCCAGTCATCATTGATATTCCATAAGCCGCTGAGTCGACCCCCTGCGTAGGTAGTGCCGTTAAAGTTATCTTCCGTTCGATCACTATTGTTCGCGCTCAGGAAGTTTACACCCGATAAGTCAGCCCCAGCTTGAATACCGTCGCGAGCGACACTAACCGGTACGCCATTTGCTCGCATCGTGCCAGCAGGTCGAAAACGTGCGCTTGACGAGGCATCAACGCTGCCGGCAACATTATCAATATAGCCGCCCTGTTGATCGGCATACACCACGGCGCGCGCTGTAAAGCTATCGCTGAGGGGTATATTAATCATACCTTCGCCACTGTAACTGGGATCACCATCACTGGTTTGCGCTGCGCTAAATCGAGCATTACCAGAAAAACCCGACGGATCAGGCTTATTGGTAATTAACCGCACTGTGCCCGCCTGTGAACTGGCACCAAACAACGTGCCCTGTGGCCCCTTCAATACCTCTACGCGGTTGATATCAGCTACATAGACGTCTAGATTTCTGCCCGGCTGCGACAGGGGTTGCTCGTCGAGGTAAAGCGCAACGTTCGGCGACAACCCTGCCACACCGGATGTTGTAAGGGTTGGTGTGGTAGACGCTACACCGCGAATATAGATCGTGTTTTGCCCTGGCCCGCTACCGCCAGACGTCACTGCAGGCAACTGAATCACATAATCTGTAAAGTCTGTAATTCCCAGTTCTTCAATTGTTTTCTGCCCAAGCACGCTCACCGCGATGGGGATGTCCTGAACGCTTGCGGTGCGCTTGGTTGCAGTGACTAAAACTTCTTCCAACTGCGCATGGGCAGTACCCGAAACGCTCGCTGCGACAACGGCAGTGGCTAACAATTTTCGTTTCAACACGCTTATTTCCTCTATATTTATGAAAAATCGCAAATTGTGCGGCTAATCTGCATATGGTCGTAATTATTTTGTGTTCTATCGACTTCGACACGCATATAAACATATTTACTGACGGTGTTCACCATTATTTGGCTATTAAAGTGATTTTTGCGCAAAAAAACAGCACAAAAAAATACATCGACATCAATAATTTGTCTGCTGTTTTTAGCCGTGTTAGTGCTAATATTCGCCCGTTAGATTTGATGTCTAAGTATTATTTTCTATAAATCCCCACATTGAGTGTGTATGAACGAATCCAGCTATGAACATTACGAAACCGAGCATGAGATAGGGCAGGACAACATCGACGTGCTTGGTATGGATGTGCATAACCCGGTATTCATCACGAGTGCGCTACTGATCATACTGTTCGTTACTACGACAATCTTGTTCCCAGGTGGGGTTAATGAGGCCTTAAGCGATGTTAAAAGCTGGTTTCTCACCACCTTTGACTGGTTCCTGATGATTTCCGTTAACGCCATCCTGCTTTTTTGCCTCGTGCTTTGCGTCCTTCCTTTAGCGCGCATTAGGCTTGGCGGCCCAGACGCCACCCCAGACTTCTCAAGGGCCTCTTGGTTTTCTATGTTATTTGCTGCTGGTATGGGGATAGGCCTGATGTTTTGGGGAGTTGCAGAACCCATGGTGTATTACAACGGCGAGAGTGGTACTCCACTAGGCGCGGAACCGCTAACGCCGCACGCCGCGGATTTGGCGATGTCGGCAACCATGTTTCATTGGGGACTACATGGCTGGGCAATTTACGCTACTGTCGGGCTGTCGCTGGCATTTTTTTATCACAACAAAGGTATGCCCCTGACAATACGGTCAGCCTTTTACCCACTTATCGGCGATCGTATCTGGGGTTGGAGTGGACACCTCATCGATATCGTGGCGGTGCTGGCCACGATTTTCGGTTTAGCGACTACGCTAGGCCTAGGCGCTGCGCAGGCATCAGGAGGCTTATACTTCCTGTTTGGCATACCTGATGAAATCAACACTAGGATTGCCATCGTCGTTGGCGTCAGTTTCATTGCAGTCATTTCCGTCGTCAGGGGCCTGGATGGCGGCGTGAAAGTGCTCAGCAATGTCAATATGGTGGTTGCAGGATTACTGCTTCTTTTCGTATTCATCGCGGGTCCCACACTAATTATCACTAAGGGCTTTGGCACGACTGCCGTAAATTATTTGTCGGATCTGCTTCCACTTAGCAACTGGATAGGACGTAACGATGAAACTTGGATGCAAGACTGGACTATTTTTTATTGGGCGTGGTGGGTCAGTTGGTCTCCTTTCGTCGGCATGTTTATCGCTAGAATTTCTCGTGGGCGCACTATCCGCGAATTGATCATTGCGGTTTTACTGGTCCCTGCGGTCGTCACACTTGTATGGATGAGTACGTTTGGCCTGAGTGCGCTTGATCAGGCACAGAACGGAATCGGTGCTTTGGCGCAGGGAGCCAGTTCCGTCAATCTAGCGACGTTCCAAATGCTTGAGAATCTCCCCTTTGCTCAAATCACAACCGGGCTCGGGATTTTACTGGTATTAGTATTCTTCGTAACGTCTTCAGACTCGGGTTCTTTAGTAATAGACAGCATTACCGCCGGAGGAAAGATCGATGCACCCGTGACGCAGCGTGCTTTCTGGGCTGTTATGCAAGGTTTAATTGCCGGCGCTTTGCTTTTCGGCGGAGGCAAGGAAGCGTTAAGCGCTCTGCAAGCAGGCGCTGTAGCTACAGGAGTGCCCTTCACGATTGTGCTGTTATTCATGTGCATGAGTCTGTATCGAGGCTTAAAGGGTGGATGATATGTTGCTACCGGCATCAAAATATCTGCGCTATTTGCTGTTTCAGCGATGCTGCAAAAGTCTGCACCAATTATCTTGTTAACTTACCGTCGAGTGACCCAACAGTGAACAGTGTCGAGGAAGTTTTAGTAGCGTTGCGCCGAGTCATTCGAGCGACGGATATATATTCAAAGAAGCTAGCGAAAACCACTGGGCTGACTGCGCCACAGATGCTTTTGCTGCAGACCATTCGAGCCAAAGGCGAGTTGACCATTGGTGAACTCGCCACCGCCATGAGTTTAAGTCAAGCGACGGTTACTACAGTCATGGATCGCCTTGAAAAGCGGCACTTAGTATCACGCCAGCGATCTACAGTAGACAAGCGTAAGGTCCATGCGCGCCTCACACTTGAAGCTAGCAAGATCCTTGAGCAAGCGCCCATCCCTCTGCAGCAAAATTTTTCGACGCGATTCAATGTCCTGGACGAATGGGAACAAACGATGATCATCTCCTCCTTGCAACGGGTGGCGAAGATGATGGACGCGGAGCATATCGATGCCTCTCCCGTTCTGGATGTCGGCGCGATAGACCGCCACGCATACTCTGTAGAAAATGTTGAGAAATAGAGACCTTGCCGGTATCCGTTTTTATAAAAAGTCTGTTTTTGTTATAGTGTCGTGATTCGCACGCTTGGCGAATGACCTAATATATCTCCCGGTCCCTGAACGAGGTCAGGTCAATGAAAGCCCTCAGGGTCCGTAAAATCATGTCAAATGCTTCTTTTGTACTGCGTATTTATGCATCAATATTGGCTGTGGAGGCCTCACTTTTTTGGTTATACTCGACTTTCCCTACTACATTCAACCTCTCGAGCACGCTCCCACTGCCGTTGGTGATTCTGTTAGACGCCATTGTGGCAACGCTCATTTCCGTGCCGCTAGTCTACATCTGGGCAATACGTCCGTTCATATCCAGTCGAACAGCTCAACTCAAAAAAATTGCGGAGGAACTCACTCAATTCATTGATACCGCCAACGCTCCTATTTTTGGTATAGATGCACACGGGAATGTTAATGAGTGGAATCAGCAATCAGAGCGGATCACGGGGTTTTCAAAGGCAAAAGCCGTAGGCTTGCATCTGGTTTCGAACTTTATTGCCGATGAGCATAAAGCATCCGTCGACGAGGTTCTGACGAAAGCACTTAGCGGCGCAGAAACTGCAAACTTCGAATTCCCGTTGCTGACTCGATCTGGGGATCAAGTTGATGTCTTACTTAATTCGACCACAAGACGTGATGACAAAGGCCTTATCATCGGCGCAATTGGTGTCGGTCAGAATATAACAGAACTAAATCGGATTCGGCTTGAACAGGACAGAGAGCGGAAAGAAGCCTCTGCACAAATCATTCAAGCTTCCAAATTAGCCACACTGGGAGAAATGGCGACATCAGTCGCACATGAATTAAATCAACCACTAAGCATCATTCGTATGGCTGCCGAAAATAGTCGCCGCAAGCTGTCTAAAGCCAGCACTGCCGACGAATACATGACGGAGAAATTACAGCGCATTGAAGAACAGACTGCACGAGCAGCTGCAATCATTGATCACATGCGAATGTTTGGCCGAGAGGCAACGGAGGACCCAGAACTCATCGATGCACGAGATGTGGTGAAGAATGCGCTTGAACTGATGGGAGAGCAGTTGCGATTGGCTGGTATTGAAGTTGTGACAGAGTTCACTGAAGACTGTCCGCATGTTTTGGGGCACACCATACAGATGGAACAAGTGATAATAAATTTTCTCACTAATGCAAGAGACGCCATGTCTATGAGCAGTGGCGTTTCAAAGATTACATTGCGAGTATTTGCGGATCAAAATCATGTATATATTGACTCTGAAGACTCGGGCGGAGGAATTTCCGCGGATGCGCTACCGCGCATTTTTGAGCCTTTTTTTACCACAAAAGAAATGGGCAAGGGAACGGGCTTAGGACTCTCAGTTAGTTATGGTATTATCCGCGACATGGAGGGGTCTATCACTGCTTCGAATACTAATAATGGTGCTCGCTTCACTATCACGCTTCCTAGTGCTCGCTAGGATTCCTCATATCAAGGGGTCAGACTATCTCAATTAAGATCCTTGTTGTTGATGATGAAGAATTAATTCTTCAACTAATATCAGAGGCATTAACTGATGAAGGTTACGAATGCCTTGTCGCAAGCAACGTTGCCGCTGCCATTGAGACTATTGACGCCACATCCGATATTAAGCTCATTATCACAGACTTAAAAATGCCAGTACAAACGGGTACTGACCTCATCAAGATCGTTGAAACACAGTTTAATTCGAACATACAATTTATCGTCATGTCAGGACATGGTAGTCCAAAAGTCGAGGGCAATGGCATAGATATCGCATCATATCCATTTTTAAGAAAGCCGCTCAGCATTGAAACCCTACTAAACTGCATCACCTCGACCTTGAATTCGAATAAGCCATAGTGCAGTAACGCATTCTCAGATCAAACTCAGTGATTGCGTTGAATCGCTTTTTGTTTAACGGCCGGATTTGGTAAGAAATCAATAGTACTCAGAGTTATAAGACTATTATCATTCCACGTTAGCACAAACCTTTCCTGCCATGTATTACGACACTGCCTAACGTTTTAAATTCTGCCTAAACGCAGTTTTTTATAGCTTTTTTAGCGCGTTCTCGGGGGTGGTCAAAGTGGTGCGAGTGGCGGGACTTGAACCCGTTCTAATGCTTTTTTGTGCTTTTATGTGTCAGGTAAGTTATTGATTTATAACGTATGTGCGTTTCTGTGTCGATGTGTGTTTCATATAGGGTTGTCCTGATCGCTGTCCTTTTGGCTAGGTCGATGCTTTCTCGGTTTGCCTAACGGCCGTTTATTTGTCCTATACTTCTGCCTGGTCTCTTAGAATGAAATATCAAAAAACTGATCCTATTGACGGAAAAAATATACTAATCTCCGCTCCAGTTCAAACTGCAAACCCTAGGAATTATGGTGGCAAAGATCTTAGTCTC
>PKDD01000149.1 GCA_002862465.1 Haliea sp. | reverse complement strand
TTTCGCTTAATGCCCGAGAATGCGCCAGTAGACGACGTTGCTTGGGGCATGGAGGCCGTGGGTTCGATCTTCGGAGGCGATGAGGTGCAAAACTACTTACGGGATATTCAGGCGCAGGCCGCCGAGCGCGTCGGAGACTTACGCTCACGGATGAAAGGATTGACGTACGGGGTCTATCCCAACCTGTCCTTCCTCTGGTCCAACACGTCTTTTAAAGTTTCTCACCCCAGAGGTCCCGGTAAAGTAGAATACTGGTCATGGGCGGTGGTTCCTGCCGACGCACCGGACAATATTAAGAAAATTCTACGCACCAACTACAGCTCTTTTTTCGGACCTGCCGGCATACTCGAGCAGGAGGATTCGGAGGTCTGGTCGCAGCAGTTTTTGGGCAGTAATATCGATTTTGCCGATGACCGCCCTTACTATTATGGGCTGGGTCTCGGGGAAGAAAAACCGCATCCTGACATGCCGGGCCTAGTCAGTGTGACCGCCAATGAATTTTACGCACGACACTTCTTTACCCGGTGGAAAAAAGAACTGCACGCGGCGGAGGGCTCGTTATGAGTTCACTTTCTGTTGAGGTGACACCTGAGTTACACAGGCAGCTAGAGCGCTTTTATTTTCACGAGGCACGTCTGCTCGACAGCCGTCAATACCTGCAATGGCTAACACTGCTCAGTGAAGACGTGCTTTATTTGATCCCGTCTCGCGTGAACGTGCAAGTCAATAATCGCGAACGTGGGCAGGAAGACATGATTAGCGTTGAGCGTGAATTGGAGGGCCAAGACTCTATGGGTTGCCCGCACCGAGAAGAAGGCTATATCCTTCTAATGCTGCGTGCTGAGAGAGCCTATAAGATAAATTCTTGGTCAGAAAATCCGCCTGCTCGCACCCGACGCATTGTCGGCAACATTGAGCTGATGGAGCACAGCGGTGAGACTTTGTCGGTGCTCAGCAACTTCCATCTGTACTACGCGCGTCCCGGCAGCGACACCACTATTTACAGTGGGCAACGGCGCGATATTTTATTGTCTGAGCCCGACGGGTTTCGTATTGCTCGCCGCGAGGTTGTGTTGGATTATGCCGCTATAGAGTGGCCAACACTGGGCCTGTTTTTTTAGGAGGGTGAGGTGCATCCACCGCTCATAACGAAAATACGCCCACGTCTATTGCAA
Organism: Haliea sp.; assembly: GCA_002862465.1. Classification (GTDB taxonomy): domain Bacteria; phylum Pseudomonadota; class Gammaproteobacteria; order Pseudomonadales; family Halieaceae; genus Marimicrobium. The sequence goes on along the minus strand of PKDD01000149.1, from coordinate 9,640 downwards.
TTAGTCGAAACCCACCTCACTCTAGCGGCAGTTTAGGCATGCAACAGCATGAAGTGAGATTTTAAATACGGTTGAAATTGAGGAAGGTTTGTGCGGTTTCGGACGAGTCAGGGTAAGAAGCGTTTTATAATGGTCTGGATGCTGCTGGCCGTGTCGACACAATGCACGGTTGTGGTTGCTCAGAGTCTGGCCGATCAACGCCGCGATTATGCGCAGGCCGTGCAAGCGATAGACCGCAGCCAATGGGCGACATATGAAAGATTGCGCCCGGCGCTGGACGATTACCCGCTGGCAATTTATCTCGATTACTTTCAGCTTATCCGTCAGCCAGGTCCGGTGTCCTCGTCAGATGCTCAAGACTTCCTGCGCCGCAGCGCCGATACGCCACTGCCCAACCGTTTTTTGGCGATCTATCTGCGCGAGGCGGGCAGCGCCCGCCGTTGGCAGGACTTTTTGCAAGTAATGCCGCAAGAACCTAACAGTGTTGTGCTGAAGTGTTATTACTTCAGAGCACAGCTGGCAAGCGGCAATAAGGAGCTGGCCTGGGCTGGTGCTGAAAAACTGTGGGTGCATGGAAAATCTCAGCCCAAGGAGTGTGACCCGTTGTTCCAAGCCTGGCAGTCTACAGGCGCAATGACCGACGAGATTGTGTGGACGCGCATGCTCAACGCGTTCAGCGCTCGTCAGCGCTCGCTAATGGGATTCGTCGGCAAAAAAGGCAGCGCGGCCCTGCAGCCTTGGGTCGAAAAATTACGGCGGGTGTATGACAGCCCCGAGGCTCTAATTACAGTGTCTTTGCCGGCTGACAGCCCTTATTCATCAGCTGTTGCCACGCGCGGTTTAGTCTACTTGGCCAGATACAGTCCGCCAGAGGCGCTGTCTTATTGGACTGACTTACAGTCCAAGCTGGATTTCAGCCCGGAACAGGTTGTGGAAATAGAGTATGCCATCGCGCGACAAAGCCTATTGTCACGGAGTGCCGCTAATAGCGTCTGGCTAGAGGGCGCGCTAGACCGCCTTGCCGACGACAAGCTTATCGGTATCCGATTGCGTTGGGCACTTAAGGAGCAGGACTGGGCAGCAGTAGAGTATAATCTGTCGCTGCTGTCAGAGGAGGCCAAAGAAAACAGCGTATGGCGCTATTGGCTCGCAATCGTGCAGGAATGGCGCGGCGAGCGGTTAGAGGCAAGAGCCACGCTAGAGCTGTTGGCAGCGGAACGAGATTATTATGGGTTTCTTGCCGCGGACACAGTAGGACTTCCGTATGCGCTCAATCATGAACAATTGGTGGCGGATGGCGAAGAGAAGGTGTCAGATTTTTCCGCAGTGGCGCGTATCGAAGAGTTGAAATTTCAGGATGAGGACAGGCTTGCGCATTCAGAGTGGTATGCGCTGTTGCAGTCTACAGACAGCCTAGCGCAACAGCAGAACCTTGCGCTGCTGGCGACGCAAAATGGCTGGTACAGAATGGCGATAGATGCGGCCACCAGAGCTAAAGCCTGGGACGCGCTGGATCAGCGATTTCCCACGCCGTACCAAGAAATTTTTACGCGCCACGCCGCGACGCATGGTGTGCCACGCACGGAACTGATATCGATCGCGCGTCGTGAGAGCGCATTTTTTCCTGAGGCGCAGTCCCCTGTCGGCGCGCGCGGCCTGATGCAAATCATGCCCGCTACAGCAAAGCAGGTCGCTGCGTCACTGAAGGAGCCGCATACGCAGGCCGATCTGTTCGAGGTAGAGCATAATGTACTTTTGGGTAGTGCCTATTACCGTCAGGTGTTAGCGCGGTTCGGGGGTAATAGAGTTTTTGCGCTGACCGCTTATAACGCCGGTCCCCATCGGGTAGACCGATGGCGCGATAAGGCCGGAAAAGGCGTGCCTGTTGAGGTTTGGATCGAGACCATTCCCTATCAAGAGACGCGTAATTATGTGCAGGCTGTGTTGGCCTATAATGTGGTATTCCAGTATTTGCTCGGAGATACTCAACAGTTACTAACGCCACTTGAGCTGCAGGCCAAATACTAGGCGCCATAATTTTGGCGCAGCGGCTCTCCTTGAAATCGTTTTAAACAGGTTATTTAACGCCCATGCGCGACACCCGTCCTCTTTTATTGCACAGCGATTTTCCAGCGGTGCGCCGTGCGCCACTTGAGACGCTGCAGGTAAACCTGGGGTATGTATGTAATCTCAGTTGTGTACATTGTCATGTAAATGCAGGGCCTCAGCGCACTGAACAAATGGACAGAGAAACCGTTGATGCGGTATTAGCCCTACTTGAGCGCGCCTCACTGAAAACGTTGGATTTGACGGGCGGCGCACCAGAATTAAATCCGCATTTTCGTTATCTGGTGAGCGCAGCGCGCAGCCTCGATGTACACGTTATTGATCGCTGCAACCTTACCGTTTTGTTAGAACCGGGTCAGGAAGATCTGGGCGAGTTTTTGGCTCAGCACCAGGTTGAAATCAGTGCGTCACTACCGTGCTATGCAGAACAGAATGTTGATGCGCAGCGTGGCAAGGGTGTTTACGATGCGAGTATTGAGGCATTGCAGCAGCTCAACGCATTAGGTTATGGCACAGAGCGCATCCTTAATCTGGTCTATAATCCAACCGGACCGGTATTGCCGCCGCCACAGGAGGCGTTAGAGGCGGATTATCGGCGTGAGTTGAAACAGCGATTCGGTATCCGCTTTAACCACCTCATGACCATTACGAACATGCCCATCAGTCGCTTTGGAGCGGTGTTGCTGGCGCAGGGCACGTACACAGAGTATATGCATTTGCTGCGCGATAACTTTAGCCAATCTAATATGGAGACGCTGATGTGTCGTCGCCTGCTTAGCATTGATTGGCAGGGTTTTCTTTACGATTGTGACTTCAATCAAATGCTTGAGCTTCCTCTGCTGGCGAGCGATCGGCGTCGTCATATTAGCGACCTGTTGCCCAATATGACGCTGGATCAGCCTATCATTACTGGGGAGCATTGCTATGGCTGTACAGCGGGTCAGGGTAGCAGCTGTGGTGGCGCTCTGGAGGCTTGATGAGTGTTGGTGTTAGTTTTGTTATCCCGGTCCTCAATGAGGAGGCCGCTGTTGTTGACTTGCTGTGCGACTTGCGGATTCGTTATCCGATGAGCGAAGTCATTGTAGTAGATGGCGGTAGTGATGATCGTACCGTGGCCTTGGCGCTGCCGCTTTGCGATCAACTGCTGCTGGCCGGCAGGGGAAGGGCGCGACAGATGAATCTGGGAGGGCAGGTAGCTGGCATGCGATACGTGTGTTTTCTGCACGCAGACAGTCGCCCTGGTATCTCAGCAGTAGCGCTTGAAAACCACCTTAAAACGAACCCTATCTGGGGCTTCTGTCACGTGCGTTTGAGTGGTGACAGGCTGCCGTTTCGTATTATCGAATGGTGTATGAATCAGCGCTCAAGGTTTACGGCTGTGGCGACAGGCGATCAGATGATGTTTATTCAAAAAACCGTTTTTGATGAAAATGGTGGATTTGACGATATTCCTCTGATGGAAGATGTTGCCTATTGTAAACGCCTGCGTCGTGTGTGGCCTCCGTCTATTATTAAAACGCCAGTGCTGACCTCTAGTCGTCGTTGGGAGGAGTGTGGAGTGGTGCCGACGGTGCTCCGGATGTGGCTGTTGCGCTTGGCCTATTTTTTGGGTGTCGCGCCCGCCACTTTATGGCGCTATTACTATGGCTCCTGATAAAGCGTCGGTCCTGCTCATTCAGTTCGCTCGGTCGCCGCAGATTGGTCAAGTGAAGACCCGCATGATGCCCCACCTCTCCGCCGCTCAGGCCTGTGATTTACATTGCCAGTTAACGCTGTGGGTTTGCGATCAGTTGCTCGACTGCGGTCTTGGTGTTGTCGAGCTATCGGTGGCGGGAGATGCAGACCATGCGCTCTTTAGAGAGTGTAAAGCAATGGGTGTTGCTCGACTGACACTGCAGCACGGTGCAAACCTCGGCGAGCGGATGTCCCGTGCTATGGCGCATGGTTTGGCGCATTATGAGTGCGTTATTTTACTGGGCAGTGATTGTCCGAGTATTGATGGGTCCTACCTTAAGCAAGCAGTTGAGGGCTTGCAGGTGGCATCCGTCGTGGTGGGCCCGGCCACGGACGGTGGCTATGTATTGATTGGTGCCCGGCAGATTAAGGACGAGATTTTTCAAGACATAGCGTGGGGCAGTGACCAGGTTTATACGCAAACGCGTCTGGCGTTGACCCGCTCAGGGCTGACATGGGTAGAGTTGCCATACTTGGCGGACATTGATCGGCCAGAAGATCTTCCTGTTTGGGAAACGCTGCAGCGTGCTAGGCGCAACGACTCGGGACGTCCAGCATAAGCCGCTGCGTAAACGCTCGAGTTGCGCCGGTGTCAGGCTATCGCCTCAGCCACAGACTGGGATTGTGCTTGCACGCCGCCGGCTCGCAGTTGCATTAGCCAGGCGATCGCGGCGCAATAACTGAGGTTGGTTTGTAGTTCGCTGTCAGGGTCACTGAGAAATGCACGCTGGCTGGCCAATCCCCTGACTCTGCTAGCGAGATCTGGGTTGAAAGCCAGGTATCTATCCCACAGATCACTGTGTTGGGAGGCAGTGATATGAAAAATCCCAAGGCCCTCGGGTTTTGCCGCGAACAGGCCCACATCAGGCGGGTTAACTGCCGCGTTGAGGAGAAATGCTTCATTTGCTGGCGTCAAAGCACCCATATATTCTAGTGCTGGTCGAATAACCTGATCTCTCAGGTGGTCTGCCTTAAGGTACATATTGCACGTCCTCGGAGGGATGACTAGTCCCTCATTTGCTGCTGTTTCTCTCTTATCATTTTTACGGCGGCTTGGGTGCCATGCGGTGCTTGTGAAGATCGCGCCTGCATAGCGTACTTTTTAACCGACTAGGCAGTTTTTAGCACAAATAAAAAAATAATCCAATAAAAATAAGGAGTTGTAGGAGATAATTCACAATTATTTTCGAAATGGAAGCTAACTAGCCTTTGCTAACGGCTGAGGTGATCATGTTCTTCGTTAAAAAAAACCCCAAAACAGATCGAATAGGCGTTTTAAGGCGATAAATTCTCAAAAATAGCAATATTAGATTAGCCGCCTGCAATTTTAACTGTATAGCCACGTTTCTCTAACTCGTGCTTGAGGAGTTCGCGCTGGTCGCCCTGAATTTCAATAGCCTTATCCTTTATAGCGCCTCCAACGCCGCACTTTCGCTTTAGTTGGCTGGCCAGAGACTTTAACTCGTTGTCGGCCAGGGGCAGACCTTTCACCAGGGTAACGGCTTTGCCGCCGCGTCCTTTGGTTTCCCGATGCAGTCGAACGATACCGTCTCCGTTGACCGCAGGTCGGTCTTTCCCGCAGACACAGTTGCTGACCGTGCGCAGGCATTGCGGGCAAAGCCGCCCGCCATCTGTGGAATAAACGCGCCGACTGTCAGTATTTTTTTGTTTAGGCATGACGAGATCGTGTCTTTATGGTTAGGGGAGCAGTATATTAGGCGGTTGTGCTCATGCAAACCTAGAATGCTAGGAGACAAGCGGGAATGTCAGTAGACGTCGATACATTGAAAAAACAAATATTGGAACTGCAAAGTCAGCTTGCGTTTCAGGAAGACGCAGTACAGAGTCTCGACCGGGCGCTCGCGCAGCAGCAGGATGAAATATTAGTGATGCGGCGACAATTGAAGTTACTTCGCCAGGATCAACTGCAGCAGGCTGCAGACAACGGCGCAGGTCAAGATGGCAATCCAGAAAATGAGTTGCCGCCGCACTATTAACAAAATATCAGAGAGGGATGTATGTCAGAAAATGCACGCCAGGATTCGTCGGAACAGGCAGAGTTTCGTCACTACTGTCGACAGTGGCTAGCAAGCCATAAACCGGAGGAGCCTTCGGTGAGGTTGCCATTGTCGCCACTGGAAATAATGACTGAAGAACAACTCTCCTATTTGCAGGGCTGGCAGAGGTCTGCTTACGACGCGGGTCTTGTGGGTTGTGATTATCCGGTCGCAGTAGGCGGCGGAGGGCGCACCGATTGTCAGCGCATAGCCAACGATGAAATGATAGCCGCGCGAACCCCTTTCATGCCAAATGTGATCGGTTTGGGTATGGCGGCGCCCACCGTATTTCATCACGCACAAGAAGCGCTAAAAGAGCGACTGTTACCGCGCCTATTTTCAGGGGAAGATATCTGGTGTCAGGGTTTTAGTGAGCCGGGAGCGGGTTCAGACTTGGCGAGTGTGCAGACCTTTGCTGAACGCAAGGGTGACAAGTGGATTATTAACGGTCATAAGGTCTGGACGTCCCTAGCGCATTTTGCCGAATGGATGATTCTGCTGCTACGCACCGACCGCTCACATAAATATGATGGCTTGTCTTATTTCGTAGTGCCTATTCGCGCTGCACTGGGGCAGGGCGTTACGGTGCAGCCCTTGATTAAAATCACGGGTGAAACCGGCTTCAACGAAGTTATCTTCGAAAACCTTGAGGTCGATGATGGCTATCGCCTCGATGAGTTGGGCAAGGGTTGGCAGGTGGCTATGACCACGTTGCTGCACGAGCGCGGCGCAGGGGAACTGCAGACACCGCGTTCGGGCGGGATGAAGAGCAAGGCAACGCATTCAACCAATACGGCTAATCTGATTGAGTTGGCTCGTGTGACGTCGCGCAATGGTAAGCCGGCTGCAGACGATCCGTTAATCAGGGATCGAATCATGCAATTGGTGATTAGGGAAGCGGGTTTGGGGCAAAATCAGCGCCGCGCTCGGGTGTCTGCTTTGCAGGACCATCCGGCCCGGCTGTTGCTGCAGAACAAATTGCTGGCCAGCGAAATCGCACAGGCTATTGGTGCGACAGCAATGGAAGTAGAGGGCGCTAGCGCATCGCTCTACCTCGGCGATGACAACGCACCGGCCGGAGGGCAGTGGCCTATGGCGTACATGAATTCCTATGGCATGACGATCGCCGCAGGTACCAGCGAAGTACAGCGCAATATTCTCGGTGAGCGTGTACTCGGCTTAGCAAAGTCAAAATAGGGGAGGGGATATGACGCAACCGGACAATTTTGGTTTTGGTGAAGAAGCTGCGCTACTGAAGGATTCTGCCCGTAAATTTTTTGCCGATAATTTTACCACCGATAAATTACACCGCATGGTGGCCTCAGATCACCGGCCAGAGCGCATCAGTGCCTGCGCTTGGGATCGCGATTTATGGCAGCAGATGGTAAAACTTGGCTGGGCGTCATTGGCGGTGCCAGAATCTGCGGGCGGACTGGCTATGCCGCTAGCCGCTGTAGCGGGATTGGCAGAGGAGTTGGGGAGGGCCGCCTTTCCTTGTCCCTTGCTAGGGTCTCTTAACGCCACCTATGTGTTGTCCGCCTGCGGCAGTGATGGTGAAGCGGCGCTGACTGAAATTGCCGAGGGACTGACGGCAACGCTGGCGATTACAAACGCCGAGGGTTCCTGGGGCCTGGCGGATACGGGGGTAGACAGTACCGGCGGACGGCTGAACGGCACAGCTTATTTTGTGCAGGATGCGCGTAAAGTCGATCGATTGTTGGTTAGTGCGCGCACAACAAAGGGGCTATCGCTCTACTGGGTAGCGACGGATGCCGCAGGAGTCACAATCACGCCTGACGCCATCGTCGACCTTACACGCGATCAGGCGCATGTGATTTTTGAGAATGTGCAGGCGCAGGCAGTGTCAAATAATGGCGTAGCTGCGCTATCGGATGCCATGCCTGCCATCTGGACTTTACTCGCCGCAGACATTACGGGTGCAGCCGAGTGGCAGTTGCAGGCAACCGTTGAGTACGCAGGCACACGTCAGCAGTTTGAGCACTCTCTTGGATTTTTTCAGGCGGTCAAGCATCCGCTGGTGGATGTGATGATACAAATAGACCAGTGTAAATCTTTGGTCTATAACGCGGCATGTGCATTCGATACTCAGCCGCAGCGCGCTGCCGAATTCGCTCATATGGCCAAGGGCTCGGCCAGCGAATGTGCCGCGTTTGCCTCCAGTCGCTCCGTGCAGTCCCACGGCGGTATCGGCTTTACCTGGGAGTGCTTTATCCACCTCTATTTTAAGCGTCAGAAACACAGTCAATTATTGTGGGGAGACGCAGCATGGCACCGAGCGCAACTGGCAAATATTATAATAGGAACCGCCGCTTGAAAATCATCATTTCAACTCGCCAGTAAAACAACGGAGTCCGACCGGTAAAATTGTTATGACTTGGAAAACAGCTTTTGCAGTCCTACTGGCACTGATATTTGGTGTGGGCGTGTTGATGAAAATCGCTCTACGCACTACCCCAGCGCCGGCGCATCAAGTGTTTATTAACGGCAACGTTTTAACGATGGATGCCAATAATGCCGTGGCTGAGGCGTTGTCGACCAGAGGTGAGTTGATTGAGGCTGTTGGCTCTACTGACCAGATAATGGCATTAGTCAGCGATGATACTGAGATTGTCGATTTGCGCGGGCGAACCTTGCTCCCCGGCTTCATTGATGCTCATGGTCATTTCCCCGGCTCAGGTCTGCGGGTTGTCGCCGCAGATCTAAACAGTCCTCCTATTGGTACCAACGAGACTATGGCCGATGTGATGATGGGGCTCAGAGAGCAGGCCGAGAAAACTGCACCCGGTGAATGGGTCAGCGGCTTTGGCTATGACGATACCTTGTTGGCAGAAAACCGCCATCCCACGCGTGCAGAGTTGGACGACGTTTCGAGTGTGCATCCGGTGGTGGCAATGCATATATCTGGGCATATGCTGGTCGCTAATAGCATGGCGCTGGAACAGGTAGGTATTACCGCATCCACGCCTAACCCTGAAGGAGGCGTTATTGGAAGGAGACCTAATTCGCAAGAACTCAACGGCCTACTGGAGGAAACGGCTAGGCTGTCGGTGATGCGTCAGATGCAGGATATAAGCCTCGTTGATACCTATCGCCTGATGAAGTCTGCGGCCAATGAGTATTCGGCGGTGGGCGTAACGACAGCTCAATCCGGCGGCGTCAGTGTCGGTTTGGCAACTGGGCTATCTTGGTTCAGCAAGTTGGGGGTGATTCCGCAACGCTTGGTGGTGTTTCCCTTTGCAGAGGAGTTTGGCGATACACTGCTTGATGGCGGGTACGACCCTGAGGACTATAGTGGCGATAAATTGGTGATGGGCGCCATTAAAATTGTCGCGGACGGTAGCATACAAGGCTTCACCGGCTATCTCAGTGCGCCCTACTACACAGCCTACAAAGGTGATAGAAATTATCAAGGCTATCCGTCAGTGGCGCGCGAAAACTTGTTCGAGCAGGTGGAAGCCCTACATAGGGCGGGCTATCAAATAGCTATTCACGGCAATGGTGATCAATCGATAGAAGATATTTTAGATGCCTTTGAGGCGGCGCAAAACTCTCACCCTGTCGATGATCCGCGGATGATACTTATTCATTCGCAGATGGCCAGAGAAGACCAAATAGCGAGAATGCGCGCTTTGGGTATTACGCCGAGCTTTTTTACTGCTCACACTTGGTACTGGGGTGATCGCCATCGGGATATTTTTATGGGGCCAGAGCGGGCCGCAGTGATGAGCCCCTCCGGTTGGGCGTTGGATTATGGTGTTCGA
>PKDD01000070.1 GCA_002862465.1 Haliea sp. | reverse complement strand
GGTTTTTTATCGTCCGCGCTGTGGTATCCGGCAGCATGATGGTTGCCGCTGAGGGCATGGCAGATCAATACGCCATTGGAGCGTTCGGGGTTGAGCTCGCCATAAGTTTCATACACCAGTTCGTAGCGGGTCAAGTCACGCCCGCAGGTCAGATGCAAGGGTTCATCAAAGTAAGCGACCTTTGGTGTAACAATACCTACGGAGTGGCTATTGATTGATTCGTTGACCATTAGCGCGTCACAGGCCAAATACCAGCCCAGGGACCAAGCCTACACTGTTGGCGATGTGCCCGAGGGCGATCTGTATTATGTTAATGACAATGAAGACTAAAATCGGAGAAAAATCCAAGCCACCCATAGCAGGTAATATTTTTCGCACAGGGGCCATCACCGGTTCGGTGATCTGATATAACAGATAGATGGCTGGGTTTTTACTGCCTGACGCTACCCAACTGAGGATAATCATTGCCAGTAATGCGAAGAAATAAATATTCACTAGCAGGCCGGCAACGCCAAGAGCAGACCAAATAAGTAACGGGAGCATGCTCGGCAAGGCAACTCCGTTAAGAAGCAAAATGGAGACGACCCCCGCCAATTGTAACAGCACTGAAAGCAGCAGTGATGCGAGGTCGATACTACCAAAACTGGGGATTATCTTACGTAATGGCAATACGAAGGGGTTGGTCACCTTGGCTACAAACTGGGAAATAGGGTTGTAGAAATCAGCGCGAACAAGCTGCAGCAAAAAACGCAACAGCATTACGAGAAGAAGCAGACTGAGGGCTGTCTGCACTAAGTAAATGATAATTTCATTCATAGCGGTCACAAATAAGTTTCCTCGGTTAGCCCATTTCCCGTGACATTTCTGCTGCTCTATCGGCGGCCGCAATCATAGCTCTTGCCACAACGTCATGCAGCTTATCTTGCTCGAAGCTCGCAATGGCGCTCTCTGTTGTCCCCCCGGGGCTGGTAACTCGCTGCCGTAGTTCTGCAAGACCAACATCTTGGTGTTCAATTGCCATACGTGATGCACCAAAACTGGTTTCCAGTGCCAAATTAGTCGCGTCCTCGCGATCTAGGCCTAACTTTTCTCCTGCATCCACCATGGCTTCCATAAACAGGAAAAAGTAGGCTGGCCCGCTGCCAGATAGTGCAGTAACCGCATCCAGTTCTTGCTCTGACTTCACCCAGAATGTCATGCCCACGGCTTCGAGTATGGTTTGTGCAGAATCGCGCTGCTCGCTCGTGCTATTTGTGTTGGCAAACAAGCCGCTGGCCCCGCACTGCAGTAGAGCAGGGGTGTTAGGCATGGCGCGAACAATAGCGGCCGTGGGTCCAAGTCGCGCTTGCATACTATTGATTGTCACTCCCGCGGCGATGGAGATAACGACTGGCCCATTGGCGTTGACAGTCTTGGCAATACTGCCAGCGGCCTCAGCGATTATTTGTGGCTTTACCGCCAATACAATCACGTCCGCTGTAGCGACGGCTTCCGCATTATCACTATAAACGGCTATTGGGGCTAACTTACGCAAACGCTGGAGACTTGCTGGGAATGGATCGGCAGCACTGATTCTGCCAGCGGGATGTCCACTATCAAGTAAGCCGCCAATGATACTGCTCGCCATATTGCCGGCGCCGATAAATGCGATTTTGGGCGTGTCCAAGACTGCGTCGTTCATGTGTTCACCAGACATTGAGCTAGTTGCACAGTATACACGGTGGCTACTATCAAAATCACCTGTTGCGCGGCCCGAAAACCGCTGTGCCGACTCGAACTGCTGTGGCGCCCTCGAGGATGGCGTTCTCAACGTCTGCAGACATACCCATCGAGAGCGTGTCGACACAGGAATACAGTATTTTTAGCTGCGCTAAAGCCTTTCTCATTTTGCTAAAGGCATCGCGCTGTCTATCATCACTGACATTAGCAGCGGGCACTGCCATCAGCCCGCGGAGCTGAATGTTAGGTAAGTCCACCACGGCTGCAGCTAATTCTGGTAACGCTTCAATTGTCGTGCCGGATTTACTTGCTTCTTGCGATATATTTATTTGCAGGCACACTTGCAGCGGCGGCAGGTGCTGTGGGCGCTGTTCGCTTAGTCGCCGAGCAACTTTTATTCGATCGATGCTATGCACCCAGTCAAAATTTTGCGCAATCGCAGCGGTCTTGTTTGATTGAATTGGGCCTATAAAGTGCCATGCCAGATTAAGATCTTCCAGCGCGACCATTTTTTGCAGGGCCTCTTGCAGGTAACTCTCGCCAAAATGCATAAGACCGCAGGCATGGGCGGTGCGAATATCCTCAGCGAGATGGCCTTTGCTGGCCGCAATCACAAGAATGTCACTATTGTGATACTGGCTTTTACCTACGCTGCGCCTTACTCTTTGGAGCAGATTTGCTATATTGTTGGAAAGTAGTTGTTCGTTCATGACGTGCATATTAGCGGATTAGAGGTCAGCGTGACATGAGAATAAAATAACGTCGCGGTGACTTACCTGTCAGAGGCACCACTGGACCAAAGGGCTGTCGAACCACGCCGACACTTGAGGGTAGAAATGGATATAACAGAATTACTGGCCTTTAGTGCCAAGCAGGGCGCATCGGATCTGCATCTCTCGGCGGGCTTGCCACCAATGATTCGTGTTGACGGTGACATTCGTCGTGTAAACCTGCCGCCTATGGAGCATAAACAGGTGCATGAACTTATCTACGACATCATGAATGATAAGCAACGCAAAGACTATGAAGAGTTTCTGGAAACAGATTTTTCCTTTGAAGTACCAGGCATAGCACGTTTTAGAGTCAATGCGTTCAATCAGAAAAGAGGTGCCGCTGGTGTATTTCGTACCATCCCGTCTAAGGTTTTATCTATGGAAGATCTTGGAATGGGTCAGGTTTTTCGCGATATAGCGATGATGCCTCGTGGGCTGGTGCTGGTGACTGGCCCTACGGGTTCAGGCAAATCCACCACGATGGCCGCAATGGTGGATTTCATTAACGATAACAAATATGAGCATATTCTCACTATCGAAGATCCCATTGAATTTGTACATGAAAGTAAAAAGTGCCTTGTAAATCAGCGTGAAGTGCACCGCCATACCTTAGGCTTTGCTGAAGCATTGCGCTCGGCGCTGCGTGAGGACCCCGATATCGTTTTGGTGGGTGAGATGCGTGATCTGGAAACTATACGTTTAGCGTTAACGGCAGCAGAAACTGGACATCTAGTGTTTGGCACGCTGCACACTACCTCCGCAGCTAAGACGATTGACCGGGTGATTGATGTTTTTCCTGCAGCGGAAAAATCTATGGTGCGCTCAATGTTGTCGGAGTCACTGCAGGCGGTGATATCACAAACGTTGTTAAAAAAATCCACCGGTGGACGGATAGCCGCCCACGAAATTATGCGCGGGACCTCCGCAATACGTAATTTGATTCGAGAGGATAAGGTGGCGCAGATGTATTCCGCTATCCAGACGGGGAGCGCACTAGGCATGCAAACCATGGACCAGTGTTTAGAGCAAATGGTGAGCAAGCGGCTTATAAACCGCGAAGTAGCGCGTGAAAAAGCCAGGATGCCAGAGAACTTCTAAACCTCTAATCTGCGTGTTGATCACAGGGGAGTATTAGTATGAACATTGAAGACTTGTTAGGACTAATGGTGAAGGAGGGGGCATCTGACGGCTTTATCACTGCAGACGCTCCGCCCAGCATTAAGGTTGATGGCGAAATCCGTTCTATTTTTGATACACCCCTTACTGAGTTGGAGGCGCGCGAGTTGGTATTGTCGACGCTGAGAAAAGATCAGCAAGAGGATTTCCATAAGTACCATGAATGCAATTACGCGATGAGTTTCGAAAGCCTAGGTCGTTTTCGAGCCAGCGCTTTTATGCAACGTGGAAAATGCGGCCTGGTAGTTCGGCGTATTCAGTCTGAAATACCCACTGTCGATGAGTTAGGCCTGCCGCCCATTATCAAAGAGCTGGCCATGACCAAGCGCGGCTTAGTTGTTTTTGTGGGAGCTACTGGTACGGGTAAATCCTCTTCGCTCGCCGCAGTAGTAGGTTATCGCAATCACAATAGTCGAGGACACATTATTAGCATTGAAGACCCCATTGAGTATATTCATGAGCACGTTGGTTGCATCATTACCCAGCGAGAAGTTGGCATGGATACGGAGTCTTTTGACGTCGCTCTGAAAAATACGTTACGGCAAGCTCCCGACGTCATATTGATTGGTGAGGTACGCACGGCTGAAACTATGCGGCAGGCTCTGACATTTGCCGAGACCGGCCACCTATGCTTATGTACACTGCATGCGAACAATGCCAATCAGGCGCTGGATAGGATCCAGAGCTTCTTTCCGCCTGAAATGCACCATCAAGTGTGGATGGACCTATCCTTGAATCTGAGAGCGATGGTGGCTCAGCAGTTACTGCCGCGAAAAGACGGCAAAGGGCGTACCCCGGTCGTTGAGGTGATGCTTAACTCGCCCTTGATTGCCGAATATATACGCAAAGGCGAGGTGCATTTGATTAAGGAATTGATGGCCAAGTCAACAGAGCTTGGCATGCAGACACTCGATCAAGCGCTGGTGAAAGCTTATAAGGATGGGCTGATAGACAAGGAGGACGCCTTGCGCTTCGCTGATTCAGCGAACGATGTCCGTTTAAAAATCAAAATGCATGAGAGAGGCGAGTTTGAATCAGACGCTGGATTAGGACTCGCCATTGATGACGACGAAGAGGAGGAAGGTCGTTTCCATCGGCGCTAACCGTCGGCGAGGTTATCTTTTACCGTTTTCTGAAAGCCAAGTCTGTAAGACAAGTTCTGCAGCAAGACTGTCCACCGGGTGCCGTTTGTAGTTTCCTCGGTGACCTTGATCTCGACTGTTTTGTTTCGCTTCAAAGCTACTAAGCCGCTCGTCCACCATTGCTACTTCGAGCCCCAGTCGTCCGTGTAAACGTCTTCCGAATTTATTGGCTCGCTCGCTTAATTCGCTTGTAGTCCCATCCATATTGAATGGCTCGCCTACCACCAAAACGTCAGGGCGCCATTCTTTTATCAGGTCTTCAAGAACCTGCCAGCTTGGTTGTCCGTTTTTGGCTTGAAGGACGGTAAGTGGCTGTGTCGTTCCAAGTACGCAGTTCCCTATCGCGATACCGATCTGACTCAAACCATAATCAAACGCCATTACCGTGCCGTAAGATTTTTTTACTAAGGATTTTTTGGTTTGCTGTTTGATCAGGCGTGCCCCGCCTGAGGCGAAATGAGGTTCATATCTATACCTATGAGTGCTGCTGCGGCACCCAAACGCTTCGCGCAGGCCGTGGAAAAAATAATTTCACTGTCCCCGGGCAGAGTTAGCCAACTGTTTTCTGCTAACTCTTGCTCTAACTGGCCAGCATCCCAGCCAGCGTAGCCTAAGGCAATTAAATGATCGCTCGGGCCGTCGTCATTCGCGATAGCGCGGAGGATATCGCGGGAGGCGGTAAGGGTGATTTCGGGGCTCACCTTCAGGCTGGCGTCCCATGTTTTGTCACAATGGCGGTGCAATACAAAGCCATGATCCGTTTGTACCGGACCGCCCGCCATTACCTGAAGGTGACAAAAATCACGCTGTGCACTGATCTCTAGGTGTTGAAAAACATCGTTTACTGATAAGTCCAGCGGTTGGTTAATGATAATACCCATAGCACCGCCTTCTCCATGCTCGCAGATGTAGGTGATACTTTGTGAAAAAATGCCCCCCAATAGTTGAGGCATAGCCAGTAAAAAATGATCTTGTAGACAATCATCTGTTTTAGCTATGTTGGCGAAATGTCTTGTTTGCATCGACAAATGTGTCTCTGATATGTGGAAAAAATGGGGAACCAAATATTTAAGCTTCTAGGGAGAGCTTAACTGGTTTTCTCGGAAATGCCACGTCCGAACGATTTCCAATTTGTCGGTAATAGCCCTAAGTTCAGGCGGAAAGGAAGCATAGGGCGAAGCCATCCGCACAATTTTGATCGCGGCTTTATCCAGCATGGGATAACCCGACGACGATAAGATTTGAGCGTCCTTTAGGCTTCCATCCTGCTGAATGACCACAAGTATGCGAAGACTTCCATAAATACCATAGCGAACGGAGGCTTTTGGGTAATAATAGTTGCCAACAATTTCCAAGCGTTGCTGCCAGTCCAGTAAGTAGGCGGCAGCGGCAGACTCTGTGGCAGAGGCAGCACTCAAGCGCCTTACGTTTGGCAGTGCGATGTAGGTTCGTGTTTGATTATCCAGTTCCGCTTGCAGACTCATGAGTTCTGCGTTGAGCCGATCAACTTCTGGACTAATGCCTCTTAGGCTAACTTCGCCGTGCACGTATGCCGTTGGCTCTGCCGCTTGTGTGCGCAAGACTCTAGCCGCGGCGGCCAGCACCTCGATCGGCTGCTCTCGCTGTGCCTCGGGTGTCTGCATCAAGAGTTGCTGCTGAGAATATACAGCGAAAGAGGAGTTATTGTGGTGTCTGCTTTGATCAATTTCGACGTTATCACCACTATTTTCTTGATTGGTCGTCGCAATTTTAAGTGCATGTTGCGAGGATTTTTCACTGGGTCGGGTGGCAAGCATCACGTCGAACTGCGGCGTTGAGTAGTTTGTTGGTGTATTGGCTGTAAAGGAAATTGTCAGGAGTAAGGCTACATGCACTGCCACTGCCAGAGCTAGGGCGTAGCTAAATCGAGTGTGCTTATCGTGTCCTGTTTCCAGGTAATACATCGAGTAACTATCACCTTTTCGCTAATTCTTCGCTAATACAATCCATCAGTTGTCCACCAATGTCCATGCTATAGCCCGCGTCAATTTCTCGAATGCACGTCGGGCTGGTGACATTGATTTCTGTGAGATAGTCGCCAATTACATCTAGGCCAACGAAGAGGAGACCCTTCTTGCGCAGGCTGGGCCCTACTTGCGCAGCAATCCATTGGTCGCGTTCTGAAAGCGGCTGGGGCTGGCCGGCGCCGCCTGCAGCAAGGTTACCTCGAGTCTCGCCCGCTAGCGGAATTCGGGCTAAGCAATAGGGTATCGGTTCTCCATTAATCATCAGTATACGCTTATCGCCCTTCTCGATCTGGGGAATAAATTTTTGCGCCATGATGGTCTCGCAACCATTGCGTGTGAGCATCTCGAGAATTACGTTAATGTTAGAGTCGTTCGGTTTTACTCTAAAAATAGCACTGCCGCCCATGCCGTCGAGGGGCTTATATATAGTGTCTTCATGCAGGCGGTGGAATGCTTTGAGCCGTTGCATGTCGGCGCTAACCAGCACTGGAGGGCAACACTGAGGGAACTGGGTTGCAAACACTTTTTCGTTGCAGTCGCGCAGGCTTTGGCAGCGGTTTACCACGAGAGTGCCCTTGCGCTCGGCTGCTTCGAGAATATAAGTACTGTAGATATATTCGTTATCGAAAGGGGGGTCCTTGCGCATAAGAATTACGTCGAGTTCGCTGAGATCCCGATCTTCGGCTTGGCCAAGGTTAAACCAGTGGCTCTGATCGCGAAAAACCTGTAAACGCGACATGCTCGCACGCGCAATACCCTGCTCTAGATAGGCGTGGGCCTGCTCCATATAAGATAACTCCCACCCCCGATCTTGGGCAGCCCACAGCATGGCTATAGTGGTGTCTTTCTTATAGTTGATGGCACTGATGGGGTCCATCACCACGCCTAGTTTGATGGCCATTATCCGTCTCATTTTTTCCGATAGCTCGTTAACTTACGCAATGCCTGTGGCAGGCGCAAGTAAGAAGATTATTGCAAGAGCACCACATTGGTGTGAAATTCACTTAAACTAGACGTCTAGAAAGATTATGGTTTTTGGGAGTGCAACGTGAGCTTAGCAGGTATTTACTTTTTTTTAGCATTATTGAGCGCCTATAGCGTGCTTACAGCGCTTGTGCAGGCGCGGCGCATATATTGGCTTGTGCCTATCTATTTTTTGAGCGCGTGGCTGTGCGGTGAGTTGGCGTTGATTCATGTATTGTGGCAAGTTGCGCTTACTGCACTACTCGCCTTAACGGGAGGCTTGTCCGATCCTATGGCCCAGACCGGATTGGGTGTTTTTGCGCTTGCATGGCTCGGACTTGTTTATCTCCACTGTCAGTCGATGGATACGCCCAACTATCTGCGTCCAGCTTTGCACAAGTCGCTTGGAGAGAACTACAGAGCTGATATACCGTCGCAACGTCAGCATGTCTTGTCTGATGACATTTTAACGCGTCGTTGGCTTAGGCCTTTCCACTTCAAGCGAGATGGAGTTCGTGTGGATAGCAATATTGCATATGCGGATTCAGGTAAGCGTAACCTACTGGATATTTATCGTCCCCATGAACCTCGCGAGGGGGGATTTCCCGTATTACTGCAGGTGCATGGTGGAGCTTGGATTATTGGGGAAAAAGAGCAGCAGGCCAAGCCACTAATGTATCATATGGCACAGCGTGGTTGGCTTTGTGTGGCGATCAACTACCGCTTGAGCCCCAAGGCGGCTTTTCCCGCGCATATTATTGATGTGAAAAAAGCCATTGCATGGATAAAGGAACATATCCGCGATTATGGCGGTGATCCGGAGTTCATTGCTATTACCGGTGGCTCTGCTGGCGGCCATCTCAGCTCGTTGGCGGCATTGACGCCTAATTATGCTGATTGGCAACCTAGCTTCGAAACCGTTGATACTTCAGTGCAGGCAGCTGTTCCCTTTTACGGTGTCTATGATTTCCTCGATCGGGCTGGAATTCGACCAAAGATGTCCATGGATGAGTTGCTGGCCGATCGTGTTATGCAGTGCTCAAAAGAGGATAATCGCCAAATGTGGGATGGTGCGTCGCCAATTAGTCATGTTTCAGAGGATGCACCGCCCATGATGGTGATTCAGGGCACGCATGATTCATTAGTTTGGGTAGAAGAGGCGCGTGCATTTGTCTCCGCGCTGCAGGCTGTGTCTAAACAACCGGTCGCCTATGCCGAACTTCCCGGGGCGCAGCACGCGTTTGAGATTTTTCATTCCGTACGCACCGACCACACGGTTCATGCGGTCGGGCATTTTCTGGAATGGACGCATGCGCGGTGGTTGAACGCACGCTAACCGGGCCCCATGTCTCCCCATCTGCCTTGAAGTATTGCGATAGCGGCCAGCGGTGCAGTTTCCGTGCGCAGCACACGGGGCCCCAGCCTCAGTGATGCATAGCCGGCCCGCTCTGCAGCGGCGACTTCACTTTCAGCTAGACCACCTTCTGGGCCGATCAATAGCGCGATACTGGCAGGGGGCTCGCTTTGATCTGAATAAGCATGCGCTCGGTGATGCAGTACAAATTTTCGCTCAGCACTAGTACAGGCTAGCCAGTTGTCCAGTGTATCTAGGGGATGAATGTCCGGCAGGCGATTGCGTCCGCATTGCTCGCAAGCGCTGATAGCAATTTGTTGCCAGTGATGATTTTTTTTATCTGCGCGATCACCGGCTAACTTAACGCTAGTATGTTTGGTCAATAACGGTGTTAAAGAATTGATGCCCAACTCGGTAGATTTTTGTACGATCCAGTCCATGCGTTCGCCACGCGATACAGCAATACCAAGATGTATTTTCAGAGGAGACTCGCACTCGTGTTGCAGGTGGGCGCCCGTTAACACCCGGACATTTTTTTTGCCAACGGTACTAATGCTGCCAAGGTACTCGCCCCCACCACCATCAAAAAGGATAACACTATCTCCAACCCGCAAACGCAGAACGCGCGATATATGCCGGCTCGGCTCCGGCTCGAGTACAACGGACATATTACTGTCTAGTTTCTGAGCGGTGTAAATACGCACTGTGCGCATAGTATTAGTGCTACAGGCCTAAATTATTATAGATTTGTCGCGTTGGCTCTACTTGGTTCATGGTATAGAAATGGATGCCTGGAGCGCCGTTGTCTAGCAACGTTTGACAAAGCTGGGTGACGACTTCGACCCCAAATTTGGCGATGCTTTCCTGATCGTCGCCATAGGCTTCAATCCGCCGGCAAATCCATCGAGGAATTTCGGCGCCACAATTGGCGGAGAAACGAATCAGGTTAGCAAAGTTGATAATTGGCATAACGCCAGCATAGATAGGTTTGTTGATACCAACATCTGCGCACTGGTCCAAAAAATAAAAGTATGATTCCACATTAAAGAAATACTGGGTGATGGCGCTGTCTGCGCCAGCCTCAAACTTGGCTTTGAGAAAATTGATATCGGTATCATAGCTTGTTGCTTCCGGATGTATTTCCGGATAAGCCGCGACTTCGATATGGAAATGATCTCCCGTCCTCTCACGTATAAACGCCACCAACTCGCTGGCATAAATGAGCTGTGCTGGGCCACCAGTACCTGAGGGCACATCACCGCGCAGCGCGACTAAGCGTTTGACGCCTGCGCTTTGATATGCCTGAAGTAGGTTCGCGATGGTATTTTTATCATCCCCTCCAAAGCTGAGATGAGGCGCCACATCGATTCCTGCTTCCCTTATAGAAGATACCAGCCCAAGAGTGGTTTCACGCGTACTGCCGCCGGCACCATAGGTCACCGAGAAAAATTCGGGACCCAGTGCATTGAGAGCAGGCGTGACCTCGTTCAGCAGCTTGCGGATGCCTACCTCTGTCTTGGGTGGAAAGAACTCGCAACTTATATGCTGTGTTTGCGCAGCCATGAGTGACGATTTCCTAGTATTTGTAACTTTCAGGCTTGTAAGGTCCGTCTAGACCGACCTTGATGTAATCAGCCTGTTCCGGCGTCAGTCGGGTAAGCACAGCACCGAAACCATTGATCATGTGCCCCGCCACTTCTTCGTCGAGCTTCTTGGGCAGGACTTCAACCGACAATGCTGAAGACTTCATTGCCGGCTCTAGATCAGCGAACTTTCTCTCGT
>PKDD01000102.1 GCA_002862465.1 Haliea sp. | reverse complement strand
ACTTTATACGCAGTGTGCAGAAAGCATGGCATTAGGAACCTACTTGAAATTAAACGGGACTGGTTTGATAAAAAAAGTGTCGCCCTAGAAATTTCAAACATGCAATGGCAGTCCTTCATTGAGTGGAAAGACGGATATTTGAAAGATGGGTGACTGGCATCTCACCGCTGCCGGTACTGTTCAGTGAATGATTGGATCGGGCGAATCCTGCTGCGAAATACTAATTTCTAGTGCATTACTGGCTTCTCTTACTGGTTGCCCCACCATTTCATCGTAGGCAGATTCATGCCGAAGCGTGATTGACCTGACTGGCAATACTTTTAGCATCTCTCTCATACTTTGAAGGTTTCTACTGCGAATAGTGGCTCCCTTTTTATCTACCAACAGATGAGGCCCAGTTGGCAGTGATACCGTTACTTGATAAAGCGCTTGCTCAAGAGAGTGGATTGTGACGTCGACGACGTTGGGTAAGGCGGCAAACTGAGCAACAGTGAGTTTCATGGGGATTTTCCGTCTTTCATCAATAGTGAGTCGGCCGGCGGTGCGCCTTTATAATTACTTACGGCTGTTCATCATCTTTGGATTTAATCCAGACGTGAGTTTTAAACGTATCAAATAAGTGACAGTATATGACGTGACATATTCATCTCGAGGGTCCGTTGACGGCCTATGCCCCTTCTGTGGGCGATCGCTGCCACTAACCTTTCACCACCTCATTCCCCGAAAGATGCACCGCAGAAAGCGTTATCACCGCCATTACAGCCGTGAAACGCTTGCGAAGGGGATTTATATTTGCCGAGACTGCCATGATGCCATCCATCGGACCTATGATGAGCAGCAACTTGCAAAAGCCTATGCGACGCCCGAGCTAATAGGGTTAGACCCGAAGCTCATGCGTCATTTTGCATGGTTATCTCGACAGCGGCGTAATTTTGAGGTGTCAATCTCAGCTGCTTCGTTGCACGATTTCCGTCAGCTAGACTGCTAGCCCAAAGACGCTGACTGTATCGCAGTCCGTCGCTGTCCTCTGTGCTACCAGTGATGGACGTGATTCAGCGCTCTACATCGTCCACATCAACCTGGCCTGTTAAGCGCCGGCGAAGATGAGACCAAGACATGCCCATGGCTAACAGAATTGACAATAATATCAGCACCAAATAGGCAAGGACTCCAGTAGAATCAATACTTAGCCAGCCGAGATCGACTAGCAGCCATACAACTGCAGCAAACAAGGCTGCTCCAAGAGACACGCCTAGCATGCCCATAGATAAAAAAGTCGCACGTAAATAGATGATCCAGGCGATTAAACCCATTAAACCAACAATCGCCAATACGGGTCCGAACGTTGTGCTTTCTGCCAGTAGCCAGCCGACGTAAGAGTAACCACTGGGATTGTAGGTGCCAAAAACGAGCCCTGCTGCGAACAGCCAGCGTCCTATGAAACTTCGGGTCGTGAAATCCTTCGCCATATCAGTACCAGTGCCTGACCAAAATTTTTTAGATGGTATGCGATAACTTATGAGATAAGCAACGCTACCTTTAAAAAAGTTGATAACGCCTATAGTGGCTTGTGCGGGTGCACTTGCAAATTCCGTTGGCAGGCGGCGATCAATGCCATTGTTAGTCGGATTAAGGTTCAAGCTCGCGGTCTGTGAAAAGTTCATACACAAATGATTTAATCCACTAAACGCGCCATACCTGATAGATGTAGGCTATTCATTGCTGCCGTTTGACGTCCTTCTTGCAGAAGTCTACCAACTGAGGTGCGCCGCCTCCTTAGATTCTAAATCTAGCGATGTCAGTGGCGTGAGACTTGGCATATAAAATTGACCTGAACCCTATCAGTTTACCCGAACTAATTTGCCATCAAACATCGCTTTCATAGTTGGCCAGACTCTTCAAAAAGTCTCTTTTTGCGCCGATTTGCTTTAGTACTTTAGCCACACAGCTTCTAGAAAAAACTAGTAACAGATTTATTTTTCCTATTTTGGTGGGTAAAAATAGTGTCTCCATGCATAACGTCATTGCACTTGTATGTTATCTGGTCATTTTTAGTAGCATCATATTTTTGACTGCTTTATACGCGGCAGTTGGCTAAAAAACAAAACACAAATGCGTTAAGCCCCCGCCCGTCGCTTTATTTTTTATCAAAAGCAGTAGCGAAATAGCGCGTAACACGCAATACTGCCCTATGGGCTCAGGTCGTCACCCAATGTGTGGGTTTTGTATCGTTGAGCGAAACGCTGGAGAACTCTATGAAATTTGTTCCCGTCGCAGCCGCGGCTGCTCTCATGACCGCAGTCGCCCCCGCTTTTGCTGGCGATTCAATTACCGAAACCGAAGTATTGGCAGCCCAGCAAGGGTGGTGTAATGCGTTGGTAGAAATTAGTGCTACCAACGCTAAAAGTGGCCAGGCAGCGGCTAAAGCACTAGCCGAAACAGTGATCGATTCAGCCTACGCCTACCAGACAGGCCCGGTTTTATTTAAGCCGACACTTACCGTTAATCCGCAGACTTTTCGTACAGAGCGTGAGGGCGCGCTTGCTTATTTTGTCGGCGGTGATCCAGCCTACCCAGATGACAGTGGCTTTGCGCTCAATGACTGGGTCAAATGCGAAGTTGATAACGCCGCAGTCTTTATCGTTGGCAACAGCGCTAGCACGATGGGCAAGGTGCACTTTACGGATAAAGATGGCGACGTCACAACGGTAGATAAAAGCTGGCAGTTTGTGAAAGATGACGCTGGGCAACTTCGCATTGTCCTGCATCATTCGTCGCTGGAGTTCACTGGCGGGTAAACGCCGTCCGAACCTGCCTGAGTCGGTGATCCTGATCTGAACTTAGATTTCAGGATTGGTGGCGAAGGTGAACTGCCTTGACCCAGTATGTCAGTTCTGATGAGCCGAGCTTTTTGTGGCTATAATTGGGACGAGTTATCGAGTGCAAACCTAGGAGGATTGTCCTTCAATAGCTACAACCCTAGCGCTTTCGGTCTGTCATTGAATTATCCAGTCATTTAGTGCGGTAGCTCCGGCCTCGCTGCCAGCGACGATATTTAGCTGTCAGCGGCTGGCGTTGGGAAGCGTCTTTGCTAAACGATGTTTAACATAAATGGGTTTCCTTCGCTTGCTTCCTTGCCGCGTCCAATAGCGTTAACCGCTTGGGAGAGCTTGCAGTTGCGGCCCAGCAGATTATCGCCGATTTCGATGATACGACGATTTGGCGTGGCGCTGAGTGAGGCTTCTCTGAGTCTGTTTGCAAGTTCAAAATCATCTTGGTCAGGCTCATTTGCTAATGCCGCTATAAGAGCGGCGGCGGGCGATCTGGATATACCGAACCAGCAATGGATTAAAAGTGGGTTGTCCTGATCCCAATTCCGCGAAAATTCAATGATATCTAACACGTGTTTTTCTTCTGCAGCTACCAGGCCTTGCGTATCAAAGTTGATATCATTAATATCCACTTTTAGATGCCTGCCTTGATAGATCGCGTCTGGCCTATCGAAATCCTGACCAGGGCTCATAATGCTGATCATCTCACGTGCACGATATGCTTCTGCAACGCTGCCTATGTTTTTTAGCGGGCAAACAATAAGATATGCCACGGTTTACCCTTTTAGTTCTGTCGTCATCTTAATAAGTTTATTGTCTAGATTAGCCCTGAGCAACCGTGCAAAGTGTTTTACTCTTTCGCTTACTGGTCGGCTGTTACCCTATCGCCACTAATCATCAGCATCGCTGAGATCTTGCGGCCCACGGTTATCAAAGGCAATCCCCCGCCGTATGATCCCATCCCTTTTTGTAATTATACATATTGAAGATTCCGTTGGATCACGCGCGGTGCGCAACTGAGCGATGGGACATTACTGCGAGTTTTGCTGAGAAGATTAACTGTAGCGAAGTCAACGCAAAAAGAGCCTCCAACCCGTTTAAAATCGTCAAAATCCTAGTCGCACGATAAAGGCGACCAATGTGTTGTCTAACTATGCAATCAATCATATTGCCTATTCTTTATCGATGCCTACTATACTGTAGGCTTTGCTATTATAAATCCAGTTAATAGCGGCGAGAGGATAGCTGACTGCATCATTTTCAGCGCGAACCTCAAATTTGACTATAATGATTGCTAAGTACACTTTAGCGTGATTATCCTAGTAGGCGAAGAGTCAGAACGCACGATTTTCTCCTTTTAATCGCAGCAACGCTTATCGCCTCGCTCCTGAGGATACTTATCAATTCACTGTGGGTTATAATTTCTAGGATTAAATCCACTTGGGCAACACCATAAATGCATGTTGTAGAGAGATAAATATGGCTGACGACAAGAAATCACAGAAACATAAAACCGCCATGGAAAAGCAAAAGGTAAGCGTTGATAGCAGTATAGAGGCTGCTAGCCTTGAACGCGGAGTATCGATTTTACTAACCGGCAATGGTAAGGGTAAATCTAGTTCTGCTTTCGGTATGGTAATTCGCAGCCTTGGTTACGGATACAAAGTCGGTATTATTCAGTTTATCAAAGGCGAGCAGTTGTCCGGCGAAGAAATTTTTATTCGTGAGCAACATCCAGAGATAGACTTTTATCAGATGGGTACTGGCTTTACCTGGGATACCCAAGATCGCAGCGGCGACATTGCCGCCGCAGAGAAAACCTGGGTCGAAGCTTCTCGTATGCTACAAGATAAATCACTGCATCTCGTTATTTTAGATGAACTCACCTATATGCTGGCCTATGATTACCTTGACGAAGCCATGATTATCGATGCGATTAAGAACCGCCCGTCTGAGCAAAGCGTGGTGGTCACGGGCCGTGGTGGCGGCTCAGCCATACGAGAAGTGTGTGATACAGTTTCTGAAGTGCAAGATAAGAAGCATGCCTTCGCCGCTGGAGTCAAGGCGCGCAAAGGCGTGGACTTTTAAAGAGTTATGGCTGTGACCTTTATTTTAGGCGGCGCGCGCTCGGGGAAAAGCCAACTCGCGGAGCGCCGAGCCCTGAAACTCGCCGCGGAGCAAAACCGGCCGGTGCACTATATTGCTACTGCAACGGCCTCTGATGCAGAGATGCGGCATCGCATTAATCTCCATCAGAAACATCGGCCTAGTGACTGGCTGCTTTCCGAAGAGCCCATTCACCTTACTCAGGCGATCAATGCGACCGGACACAATGCAATTGTATTAGTAGATTGTTTAACCCTATGGGTCAGTAACCTATTGATGCAGTGCGACCCAAAATTATGGCTTGCAGAAAAGGAAAAACTACTTAATTGCCTCAGTCAGGTTAGCTGCGACGATGTAAAAGAGATTATTTTGGTTAGCAATGAAACTGGCCTAGGTGTGGTGCCTCTTGGAGAGATAAGCCGGCGCTTTATCGATGAATCAGGCTGGTTGCATCAAGCTATTGCACAGGAGGCCGATAACGTTATCTTTGCTATAGCGGGACTCTCCCAGGTTTTGAAGGGAAGCGGCTGATGGTCAGAAAAACCACTATCGTACCTGTCAATCGCTCCCTTTTGCCCCAGATTAAAGCCATTATTGATAATAAGACAAAGCCGTTAGGTGCCTTGGGGCAGTTGGAGGATACCGCTACTACGCTGGCATTGGTGCAGCAGTCACTGCAGCCAGCTATTCATGCACCTCACATCCTTGTTTTTGCGGCCGATCACGGTGTTGCTCGCAGTGGCGTTAGCGCCTACCCACAGTCAGTTACCTGGCAAATGGTGATGAATTTTCTTGCCGGCGGCGCTGCCATCAATGTGTTTGCTAACCAACACAACGTCGCGTTGAAAATAATTGATGTGGGTGTCAATCATATTTTTGAAGCACACCCACTATTAGAGGATGCTAAAATTGCGATGGGAACGCATAATTTTTATGATCGAGCGGCGATGACTCGCGAGCAGTTGCATGAGGCCTTCCACGTTGGCAGGGAGCAGGTCGAGAAAGCGATTGGCGCTGGGTCTAACACTATTGGCTTCGGCGAAATGGGGATTGCCAATACGTCATCCGCCGCACTCATAATGAGCTATTGCCTGAATCTCCCTATTGCTGACTGCACAGGCCGCGGTACTGGTCTCAATGATCAGCAAGTGCAGAATAAAATTGCGCTTTTAGGTACCGTAAAGAAGCAAAGGGGTCCATTGCATAGCAGCGATGATATTCTTCAGCATGTCGGTGGCTTTGAAATCGCCGCTATGGCATCTGCTATGCGTTATGCCGCCAGTCGTCAGTTGACTATTTTAATTGACGGTTTTATCTGTACCGCTGCTTATTTATGCGTGTATCGAGAGCATCCCGATATTGCAGACTATGTAATTTTCTGTCACCAATCTCAGGAAAAGGGGCACCAGCAATTATTGGAAACTTTGAAGGCAAAACCGTTGCTTGCCTTGAACCTGCGTTTAGGTGAAGGAACTGGCTGTGCGCTAGTTATACCAATGCTTTATTCCGCCGTAAATTTCTTTAACACTATGGCTAGTTTCGAAGGCGCCAATGTTGATGGCGCATCGTGATGAAGCGAGAATTTAAGCAAGGATTACAGAAAGAGTGGCAGCAGTTACTCATTGCTATTCAATTCTATAGTCGTATTCCTGTCCGGATAGATCAGGCACCTGAAGCAACGCAATTAAATAGCGCCTCACGTTATGCACCCATAGTTGGTGCATTGGTGGCATTGATAAGCGCCGTATTCTATTACCTAGGTGAACCTTATGTAGGTGAAACCAGCGCCGCAATTTTGGCTGTTGGGATGGGAATTCTCGCCACCGGTGCTTTTCATGAAGATGGCCTTGCCGATAGTGCCGATGGTTTTGGCGGTGGCTGGGACAGACGCCAAGTACTGGAAATTATGAAAGATAGCCGCATAGGTACCTACGGCAGTTGCGCATTAATCATATTTCTGTCACTGAAGGTTGATTTATTATCCACCCTCAGTAGTTCTTCAGTATTGATAGCGCTACTGGCCGTTCATATGCTTAGCCGCGCTGCTGCTGTGAGTCTAATCCATACCATGGACTATGTGCGGCTTGGCGAGCAAAGTAAGGTCAAACCCGTTGCCAAGCACTTGGCTAGCAGTGATACGCGCATTGCACTAGCACTCGGTTTAATGCCGTTAGTGCTATTGCCTGGCACTGCTGTCATCGCTAGCCTGAGCGCCGTGGTTGTAGTGCGACAAGCCTGTCAATATTATTTCAATAAGCGGTTGGCGGGTTATACCGGTGATTGTCTCGGCGCCTGCGAGCAATGCTGTGAGTTGGCCATTCTCATCGCACTCGTCGTATCCCTGTGAAAAATAATAACTCTCTAAAAAATCATAGATGAGGCAGTAATTCCCGTGTGCCTTGTTGTCGCAGAACTGAATCATGCAAGGCTCCCGCGTATTGCTCTCGATATCTCACTGGGAGTCCTTATACTCAGCGAGGTAGCATTGCAGAAGGTTGCCGCACGCCTGCATGTCTTCCTCCAGCATCTTTGCGATTTTAAAAAAAATTGATAGAGCCTGAAGGTGGGCGTCGCTCTATTATTTAGCTAACGTTGGGTAATAAAAACCGTTGCGCGATAGTGATTATATAAGTGGGGTTTGAGACACTACAACAGGAATTTGAAGGCTCATTTACTATAAGGGTGCTCATGTCAGAAATTATATTTACAAGTGAAGAGCGCGATATTATTTGTCGCAAGATACAGCTTTACTTGCATCAGGAACTCGACCACGAAGTAGGACAGTTCGATGCGGGTTTTTTGTTAGACTTTTTTGCTGAGGAAATTGGGCCCTATTTCTACAATCGCGGCCTATATGACGCGCAAGCTGTTCTGGCGGGTCGCCTGGAAAATATTGCTGAGGCAATTTATGAGATCGAAAAACCGACACAGTTTCTCAAATAGCGGTATGCCAATGGATGAATGCAAGGTGTAATGGGTGACCCTGATTTATTTGTCTTGCTTGCTGTCTGCACTGTGGAAGGTTGGCGTCCAATATATCCACTAGGACATGTTGTATGAGTTTGCGGCGTGGGGTCCTAGCATTGTTCCTATTGGCGGTTATAGGTTTATCACTGTTTGTAGTCTATGCGCTGAATAGTTACACGCCGCTGCCGGTTGAGGCCGAATGGGCAGTGGTGGGTGCCGACGTTATACCGGAAGGAGCGGTGACAGTGCGTTTTAGCGGCACGGCGACTCTGTTGTTCAGTGATGGCGAGACACAGTGGATGACCGATGGGTGGTTTAGTCGCCCCGGGCCCCTACGTTTGTTAGTAGGAAAAATTACCCCTGATTTACGGAGCATAGAGCGGGGCCTGGCGGACAATCAGGTGACCGAGCTAGCGGCCGTGTTGCCGCTGCATTCTCATTATGATCACGCTATGGACGCGCCAGAGGTTGCTAGGCGTACCGGCGCCTTACTACTGGGGTCGGAATCCACGGCGAATATTGGCCGTGGATGGGGGTTGCCCGAGTCGCAGATACAGGAGTTGGTAGACCGGGAACCTGTGCAGTTAGGGAAGTTTGTGATTACGCCGATTGAGTCTCGACATTTTAAGTTTCCTAACTCGGCGATTCGCGAGCGTGCGCTGGGAAATCCAGAGCTTATCGGGCCGTTGGTGCCGCCGGTACGTATGCTTGATTACCGGGTCGGTACCGCGTATTTGCTGCATGTCAGTCATCCGAAAGGAAGTTGGTTAATAGTGGGTAGTGCGGGTTATGTGGAGGGCGTATTGGAGGGGCTAGACGTTGATATTGTCTTCCTCGGCGTGGGTGGTTTAGGCTCACAAACAGCGCAGTACCGTGAGACGTTTTGGCGCGAGACCGTGGACGCCACTGCCCCCACACATATTATTCCTATTCATTTCGACAGCCTTACGGGACCAGTGAAAGGTCCGTTCATGGGGCCGGTTCAGGCCGTAGCTTTTATTTCTGGAGGACAGGAAAATACCCTGTCATTTTTGCGCGACAAGGCCGCTGTTAATCCTAAGTTACGCTTTAGTACGCTGCCCCGCTTTGAGGAGGTGGTATTGTTCGAGTGATGGCGTGATACGAAGCGTTCGTTATCAGGCAAAAACCCCGTGAACATACCATTGCTGGGTTAGGCGGTCATGAAAGACCCAGTA
Source organism: Haliea sp. (assembly GCA_002862465.1). Classification (GTDB taxonomy): domain Bacteria; phylum Pseudomonadota; class Gammaproteobacteria; order Pseudomonadales; family Halieaceae; genus Marimicrobium. Next base: position 1,861 of record PKDD01000102.1, on the reverse strand, counting down.
GTGTTGGCCATCCTTATCTGCGGTGATGTAGTAATCTCTACTCACTGGCTTCTGCCACCAATTGTCCTCAATCCGTTCTGGTCCGCATACCATGCTTAGAATGCCGTTTCGATACAGATGTTCGCCGTGTTGGTATAGTTCTTCGGGTTGAGGCATCAACCAGAAGGGACGCAGGGCGCAGTGTTGACTTATGTTATGTCCACTCCCGTGTTCTCCGTTGCTGATTAGCATAGCAAATTCTGGCAGATGTTCATCTCGACAACCTAGCTTTTTAACAGCCTGTAGTCCCATTCGGTTGCGGAGTCGATCTAGCAGGGCAGCCAGAGGTTCACGTTGGTTGTGAGAGTTGAACAGGTCTATGCTTTCTTGCTGCCTAGGTTGTAGTTGTGGGCAAGCTAGGGCCAGACCTTCTACGCTATTAGTTAAACGCAGTTGTTCAAGACGAAGACAGGTGAGTTGGTACCAGTTTTTCCAGTCACTGTGATTGCTGGCGCTGCGCACACAGATATTCTGTAGTTTTTTATCACTGCCGATTAGGTGCCAGTTGATTTCGTTGGTTTGCAGTTGGGTGTTACGTAGGAAATTGCAAAATGACTGCAGCAGTTGTTGCACGGCAGGGGTTAATTCATGGTTAGTTTTTACTTCGTAGCCAAACCAGTATTCATCGTTGAAGTTTGAGGGGGGGCAGTAGTCTGCCTGTAAGTCTTCTCGCCGGCCTATAAGTTGTTGCAAAAAGTGGGTAAATGCTTTGCCGCAGCGTCGACCCAGTGATGCAGGTGGTAGCGTGAGCACGTCACCCAATGTGTGTAAGCCTGCCCGGTCTAGAGAACGTACGGTGGCATCGAATTCTTTTAAGAGGCTCAAGGGTAGAGCGCTCAACCGTTGTTCCAGTGGTTGCTGTATCGCCATGGCCGTGACGGTGGGTGCAAAGGACAATAGCCATGCAGCTTTGGAAGTCGATGCCAGTCCCTGATGTGCGCAATAGCCGCGGCTGCTGATGCCCATTGCCACTTCTGCCAGCAGAGCATCCAGCCCTTGAAACAGATTTAGACAGCCCTCGATTTCCAACAGTAGACAGTCATGTTGCCAAGTATAAAGGGTAGGAGTGATGCTATAAGCCCAGCAACAGAGTTGCTGCAGGCAGCGTTGTTCTGCTTGTTGGTTTTGTTCTAGAAAACGGACCGACTCTTCATCTGCGAGTGCCCGTACCGTTGCGACACCCATGCCCTGACGTATTCCTAAGGCGGCGGCACAGTCATTGATACAGATAACGCGCTGTGCTCTCATTATTGCCACAGGCTGTTGTTCGCAGTGGCTCAAGCATTCCAAGGGTAGCTGATTAAAGCGCAGGCACAGCCAGAGACTCACAATTTTTCCCTCGAATATTAGCCTGCAAGCGGCGAAGACAATCTCTTAATGATAGCAATAATACTGTATATATATACAGTATTATTGCTATCTATTTTTCTCTCTAACGCCGATGAAGCATCGCTTTTGTTGTGTCCCAGATCCATTCATTCACTTCACTTGTTACCTTAGGTGACAAGTTAATGTATATATTAAAATTTTGGATCACTGCTTATAGTCAATATTTATGTACAATATTTAATGAATAATATGCAGGATCGAGGTTGCAGGCAGTCCGAGATGGGTAGATAGTAGTAACATATTCTTTGAAATATGTTACTTAAAGTTACAATTGGGAGATCTACTGATGAAAGTGTTATTAATGACAGTTCTGATCTGTCTGGCATTCAATGCCTCTGCTGGCTGTCCTGTTAAGAGGCCGGGAGAGTTGCCCGTCTTACCTGATGGTGCAGTCGCAAGTGATACAGCAATGTATAGGGGGCAGTTGGCGGCA
>PKDD01000073.1 GCA_002862465.1 Haliea sp. | reverse complement strand
GTAACCAATAGCGAAGCGATCGAAGAGTTTTTACGCAGTATCGGCGTTACCACCCGCATAGAATACATTCCTAACGGCGTCAATCTGCAGCGGTTTCACCCGATTCAGTCAGACCAAGAACAGCGAGCTAAAGAGGCTCTGCGCCGCAGTTTTGGTATACCCGAGGATCACAAGGTTGTCGTTATGGTAGGTGCAGTTATGCCGCGCAAGGGACCGGACATCGCTCTTCGCGCATTACCTGAAGTATTGCACCACTGCCCCAATACGCACATGCTGTTTGTGGGGCCTCGCAGTGATACTCATGATCCAAAGCTAACGACATTCGGCAGTGAAATCACAGGTCTTATCGAAAACTCAGGAGCCACTAATCAGGTTCACTTCACCGGCATTGTGGACAATGTAGAAGACTATTTACGCGCATCAGATATCTCTCTGCTGGCGTCAAACCGTGAAGGCACTCCCAATTCTGTACTAGAAGCCATGGCAACGGGGCTACCCTGCCTAGTCACGCCGTATCTTGGGATCTCTGAGGGAATCGGCCTTGCTGGGGAACACTACCAGCTAGTAGAGCGCAATCACGAGGCCATTGCCTTGGCATTGACTAGTCTATTGCAGAATCAAGAGCGCAGAACCACCTTTGGCAATAAAGGGCAGCGGTATGTCGTCGCTAACGGCGACCAACAACATAGCCTTGATCACTACGCTGAACTCTATGAAGAGCTCGCTATTAACGCCATGCGCCGGCGCTAAACTCGCACACCAAAGAATCAGTACATCAGGCTTTCTTTTTTTGTCACCCGTTGTGCCCCGGTCAATAGTCGTCGGGTTTTCTTGAAAGCCATTCGGAGGGGCCGGTGTTCCTCAAAAACTACGATAAAGACTTTACGATAGTAATTCTCTGGGCAATTGATACGTCTTACGCCGTGCCATGAATTGCCCCGCCGCCCGAAAAGTATGCTTCGGTTGTTTTGAGTTGCCGCTGGGTATTCTGCATCGAAGTCATCGAATGGAGGCGCGCTATCTGCAGCGAACCGACCTTTGTCGTCCAGAATTACGGTCTCACCACCCCAGCCCCACTGCCAGTCATCGGCGGTATTGAGATAGAAAATCTGCGAACCCAGCTTGCCTTTAGAATCGCAATGTGGGGACACCTCGCCACCACCTGGTGTGAAATGCCAATGAAAACGAAAACGCACATGGGATACATTTAACAAATCGCAAACAAAACTACGGTAGCGTTCACCGCATAGCTCCTCGACGAAATCACGCCACTGCGGCGCAAGTTCCATACCCCGCTCATAATCAAGGATATAGCGGTCATGACTGGCCTGCCCGTGTTTGCGCTGCTTACCGAAAAAAGCATCGAAATTGCTTATATCAGGTAGGTTTTTCAGCAATTCACAGTAGCGATCTTCAACAATAAAATGCTGCGGGTTGACCCACGGAAAAGGCTTCTGTGCCTGAAAATTTACCGCATCAATGGCGTCTAAAACGTCGGAATTGAGATAGGTGCTGCTGATCATTGTCTTACGGCCATACAAAAAAACAAAGTATACGGCCACGGCTAAGGTAGGAACAGCCGATTTTTAGCGCAACACTTTCGCCAGCGGCTAGGACAAAGCCCAAATTTTTCTCATATTGTCACTAGACCTGTAGTCTCCCCCAGCAACCGCATGGATCTGGACCGCGCTTTGGCAGCGGCCAACGCGGCGCCGCTAATGCTCGCTGTTCGCAAATCACCAAAAGGCGAACCCATACCACTATTGACAATAAGCGCGACCGACAACTCCTGCGACGGGTCTGCCCAAGCACCGGAGCCACCGAAGCCAAAATGGCCAAAAGCTTGACGCGGAAATCCGCGCGTTGTTGCCACGCCGTGATAACCCAGACGCCAGCGCATATCAAAAGGGATGACGGAGAGTTTTCCGGTTGGTTTTTGCAAGGTGGTAGCCAACTTCAAAGATTGTTCTGACAGCAGGCGCACACCTTCAAATTCACCGCCGTTAGCCAGCAGGGCATACATTTTGGCAAGGGAGCGGGCGGTAAACAAACCATTGGCTGCTGGAATCGCAACTCGCAAGGACTCAGGAGAACCGAAGTCAAAATCACCTACTCCGCGTGGCGCAAGAGCATCAAATATACTCGCAAAATCTGAGTCAACGCCTAAAAACTGCAGTAATTGACTCAGTCGACTCGCACCGATTTCAAGCTTACTACCCAGTGAGGTCTGCACCAGCCGCTGCGTCGCAGCTGGAAAAATCAGCTTAGCTGCTCGCGCTATCTCACGCTCCGGCGTGCCAATGAATAGTCCATCCAACTTCAGTGGCTTGGCGATCTCTTTCTGCACCAGTTGAGAAAATTTTTTTCCGGTAACACGCTGAATAATTTCGCCAACCAGAAAACCAAAAGTCAGTCCATGATAGCCGGTGCGCGTGCCCGGAGGATGCACTGGCGCGGTCTCCTCGATAGCGCGAATCATATACTTCCAATCCAACAGGCGATCTACGTGGTCAACCATTTGACGAATATGGTATAGGCCTGATTGGTGCGATAGCACCTGCCGCACCGTAATCGCCTCCTTGCCAGCCTGACCAAATTCCGGCCAGTAGTCGGCGACGCGAGCGTCGTAGTCAATCATTCCTCGGTCGGCATAGATATGCAGTAAGGTAACTGCAACACCTTTTGTGGTTGAAAAACTTGGTGCCATTGTGTCCTGAGTCCACAGCGTGCCCTTATCATCCTTGTATCCGCCCCATAGGTCTACCACGCACTCTCCTCTATGGTAAACACACACTGAAGCGCCTCCAGGATGACTCCCCAGTTGTTTCCGCAACGTCGATTCCACCGCTCCGAAGTCAGGGTGAACTAGACCGTCCAAATGCAGTGTTCTCTTGTGTATAAGCTTTAGTGTCACAGCGTGTCCCCGCGTTACCCATACTGCCAGTTCGTAGCAATTTGACATGGCCTCGTAACAAAACATATCACAGGTGGGGTGAAAACCGTATGACTTCATCAACTATTAGAGTGGCCACATTTCAGTGCCGCGTGGACGCATCGAAGACTGTTCAAGGCTCGACGATCAATCAGGGGCTGCATGGTTCGAAAAGAAAGGGGCACGCTATTTGGTAACCCCGTGTAGACAGGGGGCTAGCCTGCCTCGCAATTATTTAATTGAGTACCCGATAACCGCGACCGCTGAGGCAGCGCTTAACAACCTGCGCCTCACTCTGCTGGCCCTGATTTGCACCCTTGGCACCGCCGCCAACAGCACCGACGCCGGCGCCCGTGACTGCACCGCTACCACCCCCGGTAATCGCGCCGATCAAACCGCCCACTAGCGCACCGGACGCGGCACCTTTGGTCACTTTTTCACCAGTCTTGACCTGCTTGGCATACGTTTGGCACTCGGTCAGATCCTGTTGATAAGCGCTCATATTGACGCCTTTTTGATCGATGATGATTTCGTCCGTAGTCGTGCAGGCAATAATAACTAATGGCACTATGATTGCGACCAATACATTTTTCACGGCTATTCTCCAGTCGATGGCTAGCTCTATTTGCATACCCCCAAAGATTAGCATGCGATTCGCTAGAAATCATCAGGATCACTGATATCAGAACGCGGCGAGTAACCGCGCGCCTTCTTGGTTTACCGGAAAAATTATCGCCTCAAGTGCGACCTATATGACCAAGCCTCAAGTGACTTTTGTATCAAAGTACAGGGCTAAAATTCTATCCTGCCGGGCTCACTACCGTTTAGAAGAGAGAACAATGATGACACACCTGACAACACGTAGGACCATATAAAGATCGCTACAAGGGTGACCAAAATAACGAATTGCGGACTAAAGACTACGGCAACAATAAGTTTTATGCCAGCATCAACTGGGAGCTAGATGACGTTACGGTAAAATACACCGAAGGCTACTTTGATGCTAAATATAGGGGCACAAATAATGACTTGGACGGCACCTCCAATCCTGACGTACGACTGGTGGAAGGTACAGCACAAAACTCTACAAGCTAGCGCTGGAATACCGCTTCGAGCGAAGACTGTATGTCGTCGGTAACTATTCTTCGGTGGATAAGCGCCACTACGGTGCATTTAATACAGCTGCGACGCAGGCAGGTTCTTACTATAGAGTCGATACGTCTAAGTTGGTTCAATCCAGCACAAGATCTACGTGTTATACTTATTGGCAAAGATTTAACCCAGGAAGAAACATGGGTCAGCTTAAACCGCATAAACGGCTTCGGTGCAATCAGCGGCTACGTCAACGAACCAATGACCTACAGCCTCGAGGTCCAGTATGCCTTTTGAGGCGTAGTGAAAAAGGATAACCTATGCAACAGTTAAGCGGTTTAGATGCGTCGTTTCTTTATGCGGAAACGCCCAATGCCCCTATGCACATATCGGGGCTGTCTATTTACGACCAATCCACCGCCCCTGGCGGTAAAGTGCGCTTCAAGGAGATTATACGCAACACCAATAATCGCTTGATGGGTCTGCCAGTTATGACGCAGAAACTACTGAAGGTCCCAATGAATTTTGATCACCCCTACTGGGTGACCGACGGTGCCTATGATCCGGAGTTTCACATAAGGCACATTGCACTGCCGAAGCCAGGCGACTGGCGCCAACTGTGCATAGTGATCTCTCGTCTTCACGCCCGCCAGTTGGACCGCGCGCACCCGCTTTGGGAACTCTATATTATCGAGGGCTTGGACAACGTAAAAGGTGTACCCAAGGGTAGCTTCGCCATGTTTTCTAAGACGCACCATGCAGCCATTGATGGCACTTCCGGCATGGAATTGACAGCAGCAACACACGACCTAACACCGGATTACACTGCTGCGCCCAGCGCTAAGACGATCAATGTCGACACCGAACCCTCCTCAATAGAACTGATACTCAGAGCCCAGTTGAACAACATACGTAAACCATTCCACTTTGTAAGTGTGGCGCGCAATACCATGCCGGGTATAGCGAAAGCGGTTGCTGGCTTGTCACGCGGCCAGCTGACCCGTATCAAAAATATACCGCGCACTCGATTTAACGGTACGGTATCGCCGCACCGGACATTCAATGCGATAAGCGTCGCACTGAACGATGTAAAAACAATCAAGAACTCAGTTGCCGGCGCCACGGTGAATGATGCCGCCATCACCATCGTCGGTGGCGCGCTGCGGAAGTATCTTCAGTCGCATGATGAATTGCCCGCGCAGTCACTGGCGGCCATGGCGCCGGTCAATATCCGTTCGGACAAGGATATCGCCGGAGGAAATATCGTCGCCACCATGACGGTGCAGGTGCGTAGTGATATAGCAGAACCCCTAGAGCGCCTAAAAGCGGTGCATGAAAGCAGCAGCAAGGCCAAGGAACTGACCAACGCTATTGGTGCCAAAGCAATGACCGACTATACACAGTTCATCCCCTCCATGCTGACGGCTCAGGCAGCTCGCTTGGCGAGCCGGTGGGGCTTGGCCAACCACATGAATCCTGCGTTCAATTGTGTGATTACAAACGTGCCAGGGCCGCCAATTCCCCTTTATAATACCGGCGCAAAAATGGTTGCAAATTTTGGTACTGGGCCAGTTCAAGACGGTCTTGGTCTGTTCCACGTGATTGGCAGCTACTGCGGCCAGTTTACTGTCAGCGCAACGAGCTGCCGGGTGATGATGCCAGACCCGGACTTTTATCGACAGTGTTTGCAAGAAAGCTTTGACGAATTACTCAATGTGGCTAACGCCAGTCTGAAGGCAGCCACAGGTAAATCGAAAAAGACTAACGGCGCCAAATCCAAGCGTGTCGCTTAAGCGTGAAGCCGCCCAACCTGCTGCTGGCTTTGAGCGATGCTCCACGCGCACTGGCGGACGCCCTATTCTTAAAGATAGTGACTCCACTGCTACGCCAACTTCCGCCCACCCAGCAAAGACAAAGCGTGATGGTTATTCCTGGTTTTCTGGGTGACGACCGCAGCAGCCAACCGTTGATCGGCTTCCTACGACACTTAGGGCATAACGCGGTAGGCTGGGGTCAAGGGCGCAATCTAGGCGTCCAAAGTTTTGACGAAGACCGCTTTCGCGAATCGATAAAGCCACTGGTCACAGCAGGTAATGGCAAAGTCACATTGGTAGGGCATTCCCTAGGCGGCATCTATGCCAGAGAGATCGCCCGCTCGGAGCCGGACCGTATTGCGCAAGTCATTACATTGGGAAGCCCGTTTGGGCGTGGAAGACAGAATGCGTCTCATGCCAATCGGCTTTACCAGCGCCTCAATCCTCAGTTCAACGGCGGCAGTCGTGGGGACCTTCTCGCTGTCCCGCCCCCAGTGCCCACTACTGCGATTTATACCAAGGCCGACGGCATAGTGAACTGGCGCACTTCTTTGCAAGCGGGCAGTAATCACCATGTGCACAATATAGAGGTACTGGGCAGCCATATCGGGCTCAATGTCAATGCCGCCGTGTGGTACTGGATAGCGAAAAAGCTCGGTTGACCCACTGGGGTCAGCATCGCCTTTGCCGCCGCTAAAGGGACTTGGCGTAACCCCGCTCGACAACCTACAATAAACGCATTGGACGCCAAGGGCAGCGGTCTCGTGCGGACATGATGAGACATTCTCATTGCTCGGTTCGAGCATACTCGAAAAATTTTCGTGATGAGGATCTTATTTATGCAGAATCAATTCGCTTTTACCAACAAGAAGCAAGTTGTGTCGATAACTCGGAAACGATTGCAAACATTGCTTAGCGCTTTTTTATGCGCCACAGTAGTGACTGCATACGTGTCCTCTGCCATTGCAAAAAATATCGCCGATACTAAAAAAGTCTACCAGATGGTCTTCAGTGCCAGCCTTGATCCGAAGAGCGGCCAAGCGCACGCCAGCGTGACTCTCAAGCAGCATAGACAATTGGTGCGCAGTATCGAGTTTGTCATGCCCAAAGATCGCTATCTAAACATACAATCGACATCCCCTATAGAAATCAACGGCGATCGTATTATATGGAGACCATTTAAAAAGGGCGATACGCTGCATTTCGATTTCATCATCGACCATCAGCGGTCAAACGGGAGCATGGATGCTCGAATAACAAATACGTGGGCACTACTGAAGTTGGATAACCTATTCCCGACCTCCACTTCGCGCGTAGTGAAAGGCGCCGCATCGGAGACCAGTCTAATCCTAAACGCTCCCAAGCCTTGGTCGATAGAGACGCCTTATGGCAGCGGAGCCGGTCGGGTATTCGTCATTGATAATTCCCGCCGCAATTTCGACTCGCCACGTGGATGGGTCATAGCGGGAGAATTAGGTGTGCGTCGAGAAAATAAAGATGGACGGCATATTAGCGTAGCAGCGCCTCTAGGCAGCGGCTTACGGGCTAATGATGTGCTGGCATTCCTGCGCTGGACCCTACCTTCACTGGTTGAAGTCCTTCCCGATACTCCGCAACGTCTGCTCATTGTCAGCGGCGACCGGGACATGTGGCGCGGCGGTCTCTCCGGCGCAGGATCGCTTTACCTGCACAGTGATCGCCCGCTCATAAGCGGCAATCGCACGAGCCCACTCCTACATGAGGTTTTCCATGTGGCCAGCGGCTTGCATTCAAAGGCAGGAGCCGACTGGATTATCGAGGGCTTGGCAGAGTACTACAGTCTGACACTGCTGATGCGCTCAGATGGTATTTCGAGGGTTCGCTATAACAAGTCATTTGAAACGCTGGCTCGGTGGAGTGCGAATACACCCTGCACTGCGACAGATCGATCAAAAGGCAAACAGACCGCTCATGGCGCTTTAATAATGCGAGCACTTGACGCAGAAATTCGCAGTGAGACCGACGAAAAAGCATCACTTGATACACTAGTGCAAAAGCTTGTGCGGGCTGACGAGGACCTCACTAACGCCAGTTTTCGTGCGTCAATAACCGAAATTACTGGTGTACCTGTGCGCGCGCTTACTAACTGCCCGTAACATTTGACTCAAGGTCGAGATCAGTAAATATGTCAACCCCAGCGTGCGGCTTGATCGCCTCAGGCGGCAACGGTGCACCCGCTAACCATGCTTCTAGCACCTCGCGTTTATTACTACCGCTTACTATGAACCAAACCGCAGAAGAGGTGCTCAAGCATCGAGGGCTCATGCTAACCCTCCGCGCCGGCAGCTTCGGTGCATCAGTCACGGCAACAGCCAGTGCGATGGAGTTTTCGTCTGCAGCGCCGCCGGGGAATAGACTAGCGGTGTGGCCATCCTCTCCCAGCCCCAGCAGTGCCAGATCAAAACCGGGCGCATGCTGGAGAATAGCAGCATAATCTGCCGCTGCCGTATTCACATTACTGCGCGCGGGCACACGGTGTATCTGTGCACTAGGAATGGCGACATGGTTTAACCAAGCCGTTGTCGCCATAGTGTCATTGCGCTGCAGATCCCCTGCTGGCAAACAACGTTCATCGCTAAAGTAGATGTGCCAGTATCGCCAGTCAGTGGCGATATAACGTAACTGCCTATACAACTCTCGCGGTGTTTCACCGCCAGCCAAGATGATACTAAAATACCCCTGCTCAATGAGGCATTGCGCCGCCATTGTGGCAATGCGCGCGCAAATTTCATGGGTCAGAAGATCGCTGCTGCCGAAGCTGTGAATGCGTGGCGGCATCCTTAAATATAATTACGCCAGCTTTGATCGGCGCTATCGAATAGCTGACTCGCTTCCTCCGGTCCCCAACTCCCGGCTGGATAGCGCTGCACAGCGCTTTGGTGAAGAGCGAATTGGCGCAGTATAGGGTCTACTACTTTCCACGACCATTCCACCTCGTCAAAACGAATAAATAAACTGTGGTCGCCCTCGATAACATCCATCAACAGCGTCTCATAGGCTCCCAGCCTACGCTCATTCTCATCACGAAAAGAAGCGTGAAGCTGCAACGTCCGGGTACTCATATCCAAGCCTGGCTCCTTAGCCTGCAACTCGATGTGCATGCTCTCGTCGGGCTGAATAGACAATACGATCCAATTGGGCTCAATGTCTTCCATGGGCGTCTCTCGAAATAATTGCAGCGGCGGCTGTTTAAGTCGAAGACTGACAACAGTCGAGTCTTGTGCCATACGCTTACCGGTGCGCAGGTAAAATGGCACGCCGGACCAACGCCAGTTATCGACATAAAATTTTGCGGCGACATAGGTTTCCGTTACGGAGTTCTCAGAGACACCAACCTCGTCCTGATACGCTGCTGCACCCTCACCGCAACCGTACTGCCCACGCACGACATACTGGCTAACCGCATCGCAAGGAATAGGGCGAATCGACCGCAGTACTTTGACCTTTTCATCGCGCAGGGCGTCATCATCAAGCTGCGCTGGAGGTTCCATAGCCACCACAGAGAGCAACTGCATCATGTGATTCTGCAGTACGTCACGCAGCGCACCTGTACCATCAAAATAGCCAGCGCGACGACCAATGCCCTTACGCTCTGCGACAGTAATCTGCACGTGATCAACGTAGTTACGATTCCAGATTGGCTCCACCAAACTGTTAGCAAAACGAAACACTAACAAATTCTGTACCGTTTCCTTTCCCAAATAGTGATCAATCCGATAAATTTGCTCTTCCTCAAAGTGGCGATGCAGGTGCTGATTGAGTTCCTGCGCAGACGCTAGATCATAACCAAAGGGCTTCTCTAACACGATGCGGTTTCCAAGTAGCCGCCCGCTAAGGCCTGCCGCATCAAGTTGGCTTACAACTACGGCAAAATCAGCGGGCGAAATGGCAAGATAGAACACCACATTGGCGCAAACACCTGCGCGCGGTTTACCCAACTCCTGTTTCAAATTAATATAGTGCTCAGGGCAGTCATGTATCGTCTGCGTATACGTGAAGCGCTTAACGAATACATCAAAGTCACTTTTGCTATAGTCCTTACCGAGTCGTTGGGGCAACTGTTCATGCATAAAATCATGCCATTGACGGTTGCACCAATCGCGCCTTGATACACCAATAAAGGCCAAGTTGTCGGGCAGACGACCTTCGCGACTGAGGTAATAAAGCGCAGGCAATAGCTTGCTTACTGCCAGATCACCGGTAACACCGAAAATAACGAAGTAGCATGGACTGATCACTGCGGCTTCTCTTCGCCAAGCGCATGACCGCCAAAACCCTGACGCATTTTCGCGAGCAGCTTGGCGCCATATTCGTCACCTCCCTGACTGGCATAGCGCATCATCAGTGCAAGACTCATCACGGGCGCAGGTACACCCTGTTCAATAGCCTCCAGTGCCGTCCACCGCCCCTCTCCGGAATCAGCCACAATCGGCAGTATATTGTCGAGCTGCTGATCCTCGTCTAAAAATTCGCCCATTAAATCCAGCAACCAGCTCCTGACCACACTACCGTGGCGCCACATTTCAGCCACAGCTGCAAGGTCGAGATCAAAATCCTCTCGCGCTTTCATTAGCGCAAAGCCCTCCGCATACGCTTGCATCATGCCGTACTCAATGCCGTTATGGACCATTTTGACAAAATGGCCACTACCCGCAGGTCCGCAGTGTAACCAACCGGTTTCAGATCCCGGTGCCAGCGCACGAATAACGGGTTGTATATAATCGACTGCCTGCTTAGAGCCGCCAAGCATCAACGCGTAGCCGTTCTCCAGACCCCAGATGCCGCCGGACACGCCGGCATCGACATAATAAACGCCGGAGGTTTCGACCGCCTGCGCGCGCCTCACCGAGTCCTTATAGTAGCTGTTGGCGCCATCAATTAGCACATCACCTGGGCTGAGTAATGGCAGCGCCTGCTCGATGACCTGCTCGGTCACGGCGCCCGCGGGCAGCATTAGCCATAACACCCTCGGAAGAGGGAGCGCTTTGATGAGTTGCTCTAGCGTGTAGCTCGCGGTGATGCCCACTTCCGCAACGAGCGCATCTGTGACTTCAGCGCTGCGATTGAACGCCACCACATCGATGCCGCCAAGACGCAACCGTCGCGCCATATTGGCGCCCATTTTCCCCAACCCTGCGATACCCAGTTTCACTCTAGAACTCCGTTTATTCCCTGCTAGTATTGCGGCCCGGAGGGCGACGTCTTGCAGCCCAGTAGTTGCCAGAAAGAGCAACCTGTCACTTTCATTGCGGCAACAACGTAGACCAGCCCAATCGGCCCATCAATGGCTAATAGCCAGTACTCCCA
>PKDD01000116.1 GCA_002862465.1 Haliea sp. | reverse complement strand
CTCAATGAAGGACTGCCATTGCATGTTTGAAATTTCTAGGGCGACACTTTTTTTATCAAACCAGTCCCGTTTAATTTCAAGTAGGTTCCTAATGCCATGCTTTCTGCACACTGCGTATAAAGTTTCACATTCAGGGGAAATATTTAGAAGAGAAGTCTTGATCCCTCCTATCCTTCTTTCGACCGTCTTAACACTTTGATTCATGAACTGCGCTATTTCATTTTGAGATCTATCTTCTAAATAATAACTGAGGCAAATTAGATCATTGCGCGATAGACTATCACCGCCAGTCAGCCGCACCCTGTCTTTCTCATAGTCCATGTGGCTGAGCGCATTCCACGCCATGAATGCCGGTCGCGCGCCCCATAAGTGGCTAACATCCATCATTAAGGTATAGATGAGTGGCTGGTCGGCGCATTCTAGTGGCTGCCCCGAGGCAACAGATGAATGGTGAGAAAATTTCACTGCTACTGCTTGCATCCATTCCAGCTTCAACGGGTGAAAATAAAGGGTGACAGCTTCTTTAACACCGCCAGATTTCACGAGAGCGTCAGAGAGTTCGCTTTCTCGCTTTAAGTTCTTCCAAGGAAAATCTTCGCTGGTCACAGTGGAAGCAGGAATTTTTATTCCGGCTAAATCTAAAAAACGATCGTTCACTGAAAGCACTTCGCCTTCATACTTCCTGACTAGGACACCGATATTGTCTGCACCTACGGTGCGCGAGAATACTTCAGTATAATATGTAAAAGAGTCGCTAATGATGGATACCAGTCATCCTTGTCCAGAAATAAAATTTTACCTGTTTTCAAAGCGCAAGCATGTAGGGGAAACCCTATGATTTTTCATTATTTGTGTTTATTTAAGGTGGCGTACCCTACTAGTGGACAGCCGACTGTAGCCATTGCTCCTCTATTACGCCACTGAGAGTGTGCTCCTAAGCTGTCGCGTCTACGCCACCGCGCTGCGGCTTGAATCCGCCTACGACGAAGTGGTCGGGCAACCAATAAGAGAATTCACAAACGCGCTGGAAGTTAACATCTCGCATCAGAACCCACCCGAACAAATCAGTCACTGAGCATTAACAGAGGCGGTGAGAAGCGAGTCATCCATCTTTCCAATCAATGAAAGACTGCCACTGCATGTTTGAAATTTGTACAGCGCTGCTTGTTTTATCGAACCAGTCGCGTTTAATTTCGAGTATATGCCTAATGCCATGCTTCCTGCACACTGAGTATAAAGTGTCACATTCAGGGTCAAAGTTTAGGAGAACAGTCTTGATGCTTGCTATCCTTTTCTCTACCGTCTTAACACTTTGATTCATGATCTGCGCTATGTCACTCTGAGAACTATCCTCTAGGTAATAACTAAGGCAAATTAGATCATTGCGCGATAGACTCCCACCTCCAGCCAGCTGCACCCTTTCTTTCTCATAGTCCATATGGCTAAGCGCACTCCACGCCCTGAATGTCGATTGCATGCGCGATAAATGGGAAACATCCATCATTAAGACATAAATGACTGGCCGGCCTTCCCATTCTAGTGGCTGCCCCGAGGCAGCAGATGATTGGTGAGAAAATTTTACTGATACTGAATGCACCCATTCCAACTTCACCGGGTGAAAATATAGGCTGGCCGCTTCTTTAATACCGCCAGATTTGGCTAGAACGTCAGCGGCGTCGCTTTCCCGCTTTAAGTTCCTCCATGGGAAATCTTCAATGGTAATAGTGGTAGCGGAATTTGTTGTTCCGGCCAAATTTAAAAAACGATCATTCACTGAAAGCACTTCGCCTTCATACGTCCTAACTAGGATACCGATATTGTCTTCGCCTACGGTGCGCGAAAACAATTCCGTGTAATATGTAAGAGAGTCGCTGATGAGGAGTCCCAATCGTCCTTGATAAGCCTCAAATGTTACTCGTTTTCAAAGCGTAAGCATGTAGGGGAAACCCTATGATTTTTCATTATTTGCATTTATTTCAGGTGCCGCCACCCAATTAGTGGACGGCCCGCTGCAGCCATTGCTCCCCTATTACGTACCCCAGAATGCCCCTAACCCCCAGTATCTCCGACACTCATAGCGACTCCCCGCGTTGATGTGTGCCCGCAAGACAAGATAAAAGGCTATTCAAACGAGTCAAAGAGGCAACAGCCCTAAGGCGCAGTGTTATCAAATATTTTGTTAATAGATGTCTTCTGATACGATAAGTTGTGTACGTTTCTCGGATGTGATGCACTAGTGAGCTCGAATCCTGCGACACCATATTGACATATCCTCAGCCCAAAAAATTCTGAAGGTGGCTATGTTCGATCAGAAGTATGCCCAATGACGACAAACTCACCGAGTCCTGTGGTCACACCGAATAAATTGAGGCCGTTGCGGTTGTTCTTTGTCGTTATGGTGATGTTTGGAATTACCACGACCTTGCACGGTTTATCGCCGCTCGCCACTTATGGCCTCGGTTCCGTTTTCTTTCTGTTGCTTGCTGTCTTTGCGTTCCTAATACCGGCTGGCATGGTGGCTTCAGAACTGGCCACTAGCCACCCACAAGACGGGGGAGTTTTCGTCTGGGTTGGCGCCGCATTTGGTGCAAACGCAGGCTTTCTAGCGACTTGGCTGCAATGGCTGCAAGACGTAATTTTCTGGACCGTTATCCTAACGGGTAGCGCAGCCATGCTGGCGATAGGTTTCGGCTGGGAGGCGGGGGCTGATAATAAGCTTTATACTGTCACAGTCGTTGTTGGCACTGTCTGGTTTGCCTCAATATTGACAATGTTCGGTATCAAGTCGACTGGCTGGGCGGGCACCCTAGGGTCACTGGCCGGCACGATTGTACCCGGGGTAGCGCTCGTCGCGTTCGCAATCGTCTACCTCGCTCAAGGACATCCATCTAACATATCATTCACACCCGCCACATTCTGGCCCGACTTAACAAATCTTTCGAATCTGGGGTTCGCCATTTCCACCATTATGGTGTTCGCGGGCATCGAACTCATGGGCACGCGTATACAAGAGATTGAGAGCTACGAGCGCACTTACCCGCGCGCTACGTTCACTTCAATCGCGCTGGCCACATGCCTACTCATACCCACCGTATTGGCCATTGGCGTCTTGGTTCCCCCGAGTGAGTTGAACATCGCCGCCGGATTTGTACAGGCGATAGACACCGTGTTCTCTACGGTCTGGTTTTTACCTTGGGTGCCTGCATTATTTGCTATCGCGCTACTGATCGATTCAGTAGGAGAAATCACCGGCTGGATGGCCGGCACTCCTGTTGCCATGGCCAAGGCAAGCAGGCAGGGATTCTTACCTGCTCGGTTCGGTGTAATGAGCAACCAAGCGGCTCGCCCGATGCTGGTTGCACAAGCAATATTCGGATCATTAATTTCTTTGGCATTCGTGTTTATTCCGACGGTAGAAGGGGTGTTCTGGGTTTTATCCGCACTGCTGGTGCAGCTCTATTTACTGATGTATGTGCTGCTGTTCGCCTCGGCCTATCGACTGCGGCAGCTAAAACCGGCCTTACCTCGACCGTGGCAAATCCCTGGCGGACACATCGGATTAACGCTTGCGTGTGGTACCGGCATTGTCTTTTCCCTCGCGGGCATTGGTTTCGGTTTTGTCGTACCGGACTCGCTTGGAGTCTCGGCGACGAACTATGTCGCCGTTTTGACCGCTGCACTTATTTTTTGTTTGGCTGCTCCTGCGATCCTAATTATACGCCGTACTCGATTGGATTTTGATGCTTGACCAAATAGCGCCCCTCCTCAAGAGGGGGAGCTAGGCCGGCATCTCTCTCTGGCCAGAATATAAAAGCCTAACTTCCCCAGTTTCGCAGAGCATGCAGACACCTTTCACCTGAGAGAGGTGGCCTAGGGTAAGTGCGACTGTGGCACCGGTGGGCCTTATATGACCGGCCTACGTTTCCCGATGAGCAGCAATGGTGCCTGGTTTGCGCAACATCTTGTCAACTTCGCCAAGGTGCAACTCTTCTGTATAAATTTGTTCTCGCGCATACTCCTCAAGCATTACCGAATGTCCTTCCACGTCGCCCAACAGCGTCTGATATGCCTTCAGAGCGACCTCCTCATGCTCCAGAGATTCCGTTAAAATTTCTCCCACGTCATGCATTTCCGTCTCTAAGAGGCGTCCAATTTTTAATGATGGGTGACCTCCAAGGTGCGTAATCAACTCTCCAGCCTTATTTGCGTGGTCAAGAGACTCGGTGGCTTGACTGCGCAGCCAACTGACAATTGGAATCCGATTGTAGCCGAAAACCATCAGGCTATAATGGGTGTAACGCACGACGCCTGCTAATTCTAGCTCTAGAATGCGATTTAGATGGGCAATGACTTTTTCAGTATCCATTAGCTGTCCTTGGTTGCTTCAAGTAATGAGCTATCTGCGCAACTAGTGAATAAATTTAGTCGAGATAACTTGTGGCATTGGACTTTACATACGCTACTTTACGCATTCCGGTTTACTCTGCTAGCAAAAATCGACTCAACAGGGGTTCTATTTGTCTTATACTCGATCAATGGAAACAAGAACTGCCAAAAGCAGTGCAGCGCACACAAGCGTCAACTTGGCGGGCGCATCAATAATGCAAAATATGAGACGGTGGGGAACTCTGCTGAGAGCACCGCGGTCCCTCAATAAAACCTTAAGTGTTAAATGACTGAAACTATAAACATCGTCTGGTTCAAACGTGATCTTCGTATAAATGATCATCGTCCACTACTGGAGGCATCTGAGCTAGACATACCAGTAGTGCCGCTTTATGTGGTTGAACCTGATTACTGGCAACAGAGCTTTAGCTCCCGGCGTCATTGGCATTTCATACATGATTGCCTTGTCGACTTAGACGCAGCCCTACAAAAAATAGGCCAACCTCTAGTCATTAAAGTCGGCAATATTTGCAGTGTGATTGAGGATCTTCATTCAGAGTTTAATATCGGAGAGATATATGCTCATGAAGAGACTGGCAACCTGTGGACGTACCAAAGAGATATGAATGTTAAAAAACTATGTCAGCGTGAGAGTATCCCTCTGCATGAGTACCCGTTAAACGGTGTCGTTCGAAGACTCTACACACGTGATGAATGGTCGGCCATTAGAACCCACCGAATGCTTGATAAAATCGTGCCAGCGCCCAGAATTTTGCATGCCGTAGACAAGCTTAAATCGGATAAATTACCAGACAAGGACTCGTCAATTTTTGGCTCAGCCATAGAGGGAAGCGTCCAGCGTGGCGGACGTAAGGCCGCAGTTGAAGAATTAAAAAGCTTTTTAAGCATCAGGTCGAGTAAGTATTTATACCATCTTTCCGCTCCTGGGTTATCCGCCACGCATTGTTCGCGCCTGTCGGCTCATCTTGCTTGGGGCAGCCTGTCCGTGAGAGAGGTCGTTCAGTCTGTTAAAAAAAGGCAAAAACAACTTAAGCCCGAAGAAAAAAAGCGCTTCGGCCGAAACTTAACTGCTTTTAGCTCCCGACTGGCATGGCGCTGCCATTTTATACAAAAGATTGAAGACCAACCCGAAATAGAAATCTCCTGCATGCATCGCGACT
This sequence comes from Haliea sp., assembly GCA_002862465.1. GTDB lineage: Bacteria > Pseudomonadota > Gammaproteobacteria > Pseudomonadales > Halieaceae > Marimicrobium. The sequence continues at coordinate 6,054 of PKDD01000116.1, read as the reverse complement.
TCGAAGGCTTGCGTGAAGGCTATCACGACGAGGCCAAATATCAGGCGTGGGCCACGGGGCATACCGGCTATCCGTTTATTGACGCCTGTATGCGCAACCTGATCTTTGACGGGTGGATAACCTTCCGAATGCGAGCCATGCTTGTAAGCTTCGCGAGTTACCAGCTCTGGCTAGATTGGCGAGTAACAGGCGATCATTTAGCGCGGCTATTTACCGACTATGAGCCCGGCATTCACTATAGCCAACTTCAAATGCAGTCTGGTGTCACTGGTATAAACACGCTGCGCGCTTATAATCCAATCAAACAATCTCTAGAGCATGACCCCAAAGGTCTCTACATTCGGAAGTGGGTTCCAGAATTAAAAAACCTACCCGACGAATTCATCCATGAACCCTGGAAGTGCGGCAACGGCTTAATTGATAATACTCATTATCTATTCGGCACCAATTATCCAAAACCCATTATTGAAAATGCTTCAGCAGTGGCTAAGGCCAAGCAAAGAGTGGCGGAGGTTCGCAGCGGCTCACACTTTCAAGCACTTTCAAAAACTGTTTATCACAAACACGGCAGTAGGAAGTATAGAAGAAAGACATCAAAAAAATTGAACAAAAACCAAGAAAAGAACCAAATAGATTTGTTTTAATCGCATGATTATTCTTTCTGCATCGAGAAAGCACTGCGATTATGCTTTTCAATTAAGCAGCGAACAGTAAAAAATATCGGTCAAAATTTTAGATATGCCTATCTGACTGGGTCCGACTTGGCTTTACTAATAGCACGCATCACCGCATGCTAAGTGACCGTTAGAGAATAAACCTATGATATCAGTTATCCCGGTATCGGCTACGAGTCTGAACCATAATGTGGTGAGTAGCCCTCGCATATTAGTCTGTCGCACTCTGCAAAGAGTCTGCGTGTCGATTGTTTTATTGGGTCTGACGGCTTGTGCCGGCTGGGGCGGCCGCGATTCTACTGCCAACACGCTTGATCCAAAGCCCTTTCAGGCACTGCTAGACGCAGGTATTGAGCGCTATCGCGGAATGTATTCACCGATGTTAGTCACAGAAAGTCAGGGCACGCTGACGCACGAGTTCGGCGTTGGTGACGGGCCACTCTGTATAGATGGGAGTGCATACAAGATGTCGACCCGCAACCGCGATAGCGACGATTTGTTGATTTACCTAAGCGGTGGGGGTCTTTGCTGGGACGGCTTGTGCTTGACCCGACGCACTGCAAATCCAGACATTCCTGATAGCGGTGTACTCAGCCTAACCGATCCGCAAAATCCGCTCGCAGAGATGACCACGGTTTATCTTCCCTACTGTGATGGTGGCGCGCATATTAGTGACAATTTCATTGATATGGACAACCGCGCGAACATTGGCCGTCATCTACGAGGTTTGCGTAATCTGTCTGCAGCATTGGACGTGTCTCAGAGACTATTTCCCGCTCCGAGGCGAGTAGTGTTAGTTGGCACGAGTGCAGGAGGTGTGGGCACGCTATTTGCTTTACCTCTGGTACGACAGGTATACCCTGATGTGCCGATATTAGTGCTTAACGACTCGGGCATAGGTCTTACCGCACCCGAAGATCAGGCGTTTCGAGACCATGTAGTAGACTACTGGAATTTTGCTGCATTTGTCCCGGAGGACTGCGTAGACTGCTTCGCTGATGGTACGCCTACCGCCTATCTCGACTGGCAGTTGCGTGAGGATCCCGGACTGCAATTAGGCTTACTCAGTTATTCTCAAGATGGCGCCATGAGTGAGTTTTACATAGATCTGGGGCACGCCAACTACGAGCAATTATTGCGCACCACAGTCAAGACATTGGAGGCGAGCCATCCGGACCGAGTTAGTAGTTTTATTCCCAACGGCAATAACCACACCATACTTCCTCTGCACTTAGACACAAAAGCGCGTGGCGTTCGCATATCCACATGGCTGTCTCAACTGTTGAACGAACCGGGTAGCAATTGGCAATCACAAGTAGACCCGCAGACGACTGAGTAGCAGTCAATGCGCCCAATAAAGACAGATGCCTCACACGTTGAATCTTCAGGCTGGAGGGACGTCCTTATTTTCGGGGGGACGCAATCTGGCCATAAAATTCTCCGCCAAGCCCTCATAAAGACTGGTTGGACAAACTAGGCGCGAAGCCTCGAAAGCCAGCATGGCGGCAATTGCGAGAGGCAGAGTCATGAACCGCGCATCGGTCATTTCAACCAGGATAACAAATGCGGTGATTGGGCTTTGCACAACTCCAGCAAAATAGCTCACCATGCAAAGAAGAATCACCGCCTGGGGATCCATAAACGCTAGAAAGGGAGCGGTGAGCTGGCCCAGCGCGGCGCCCGTTGCTAAGCTCGGATCAAAAAGGCCTCCGGGGATGCCGCTGAGAAGCGCAATCCAATTCCCCAAAGCAATCGCCCCAAAGCCCCATGAGGGAACCTCGGTCCCCTCCATGAGAATGGCCTGTGCGTGCGGGTATCCGCTTCCGTAGCTGAATCCGTCCGAAACGATCGCGAGCAGCGCCATTGCCGCGCCCAGAGAGGCAGCCGCTAGCAGAGGGCGCCGGCTATAAAAACGACCATAAGGACGTGTGGTCAGCAGCAGACTCTGAGCAAAAAGCCCACCCAGCAGGCCGAACACTACTCCAAGAACGGGCACGACCAACCACTCTATCGGCTGCTCCAGTTGCGTTTCAAGCTTTCCATAAAATAAATAATCGCCGAACAGACCCATGCAAACGATACACGCGACCAAGACTGTTCGAACAATGGTGCCGGCATTTTCCTTCTCGAAAGAACGACCAATTTCTTCGAGCGCAAAAATAGCACCAGCAATTGGTGTATTGAACGCCGCGGCTATCCCAGCAGCGCCGCCGGCAAGAATAAGACCTCTTTGTACCAGCCAACTCTGGAAATTTCCCCAGCGATTCGACAGGTACATAAAGCATGCACCGGCATGAACAGACGGGCCTTCGCGACCGATCGTCATTCCGGCGAATAGACCAATTGCAAGCAGCAGTCCCTTGCCTACGAGGATACGCCACGACAGAACATGATTTCGGGCTGGGCCGTCTTCGATTTTCAACGCAGCAATAGCCTGCGGAATTCCAGTGCCATCGGTGCCTCGGAAGAAGCGGTCACGTAACTGACAGATAATAATCATGCCGAAAAAAAGCAGCGCCGGTTGAATCCACGGCGACACCGTTGCTAGCCAATCCGAGAATTGAATACTCCAATCGTCAAGGTACCGAAACAGCGCGGCTACAGCGCCGGTTGCCGATGCGGCTAGAATCCATGCCGAATGCCGGCGGAGCGCGCGCCAAGAGAACAGGCTCTCCCGCAAACGCGATTTCTGCGGCAATTCCATCAGGCGCCATACCCCTGGCGACAGCGGTGAAGCTGGTCACAAGTAGAGATGCCGCGTGGGCGCGCTAGCCTCTGGCCAGACTTCGGCGCAAGAACGGCGTTGTTGGCAAGTATCTTACCCAAATCAACACTCCATTGATCAAACGAGTTGACATCCCAAATTGTCCCCCAACAAGACAAATATGACCTATCATAGCAGGCAGTTGTCTCAGCCGCGACATACGGCAAACACTGACCCTCATTCGCTTGTCGCGGGATCGGCTGAACGACCAGGCACTGGCAAGCGAGTTACCCATGCCGCAAACCGTCCACTGAGGCCAAAATTTTCCCTTAGACGAGGTTCAGGCACTATAGATCGCTTGTATGTCTTATACTCGGTAATCTCTTTTACATTAATCATGTGGTTATGTTGCTGGGTGATCTGGCTCCGTGCCGCAGCTAGCGAGCATAGGAGTCTCATGTATTGCAAAAATTCTGGGGGACATTGGTAACTGGGTAAATTACAAAAAGTTGCGATGTTTTATTTGGTCGCAATGCTATTGATAACGTACGGCTATGCGGTTGGGCGATTTCAGATATATCCGTTCAACATCATTGAACCCCTAGTGAAGGATTACCAAGCCTTCGCTGAGGGCGATCAGATGGAGCAACCAACGACGGTTCTAGAAAAACTGCAGAATGATGTGGGGGGTTCATTCAAGCGCATTACCTACAATTAGCCAGAGGCTGCAGATGACAATACAGTAGAGGTCATGTTGCCGACTCAGACTGATCGACGAGGACCAGCTCTGATTTATGTGCACCCTGACCATCAGCAGGGCTACCGAGCCATAGTCGGCGCTTTTGATATGGAGGAAAGCCTCTGGGGCGCAATGCTATTCGACAGAACTGGGCAGCCCGTACACCATTGGAATCTGTCCACTGAGCACCTTCCCACCAACAGAGAACCCGATTAAAACAAAAATCTGTATCCCGCATACATTTTCCCAGACGGCTCCGTAATTTTTAACATGGCCGAGACTGGAGGTGGAATTGTTAAGGTTGATGCCTGTGGAGAGGAAGTATGGAACCTGCCGGGCTCTTTCCATCACGTGGTGCATCCCGACGAACACGGCTACTTCTGGTCTTTCATAGGCACTCAAATCCATATGAATCAGGATATAGTGAAAGTATCAGTTGAAACAGGTGAAATTGTCGAGACCATCATGATGGGGGATGTGCGCGAGGCTAACCCGGAGGTTGCTATCTGGAACCTCCAGCTACTTGTCTTCAATTTGGCAAAGGCTAATATGTCGCATGCCAATGATGTTGAGCCACTGCCCTCATATCTCGTAGACAAATATCCTCTGTTTGAGGAGGGAGATTTGGTCATCAGTTACGCTGTAACCAATAATGTTTTTGTATTGGATCCGGACACCCTTGAAGTGAAGTGGTGGCGGATTGGACAGACTGATTTACAGCACGACCCTGACTGGGAACCCAGCGGCGACATAGTACTTTTCAGCAATAATCCGCGCACGAAAGGCACGTCGGATATTGTCGCAATTGACCCCGTTACGCTTAGTAAAACGATATTGTTTGATGGTGCAGAAATGGGGGTTTTTACCAACATCAACGGCGATCATCAGTTGACCTCATGGGGCACACGGATGGTGGTTAGTGCCACACAAGGGTGGGCTTTTGAATTAGACGAAAACGGCGAGGTCATATTCTCCTTCGTCAACGCCACAGATATTGAAAAGCGCCAAGCCCTGCATTTATCTCGCGCTTTCCATTTCGACGAAAATTATTTCACCAATCGTTTCTGGGAAACCTGTGCCGACTAGCTGACCCACGACACTGCTCACTTCAGAAATTCGCATGAAGTGCAAGTGTGCTTAAGCATCTCCGCGGTCTCATTCGGCGATGCATCAGTATCGTTATATGCATTAGTATGAACCACAAAATCAGCAAGAGACGATCGAAGGTATGTGCTGGCTACTGCGGTTTGCCGTTGGTCCAAAACATCAGTCTTAGTCGAGAGTTGACCATTGACGATCGGGATACAACTCGACAACAGGTGCGTATAACCACTCGTCGCGATAGGCTTTACGTGCAAGATATTGCAGTAATTTTTCATCATCCAGAGTCTGAGCCTCAATAGTATTGGCAAGCGTCCTCTGCGCCTCCGCAACATCGGCAAAACACTGGCCTAGCAACTCACTGATTTCCTCTCGCTCAATTTGGTTCACCGTGGCACTAAACCGCAAACGCCGGTCTAGACATTCGATAAGCCTTGCTGCGTCTTGGGCTCTTGAATGAGCAAATGCATTGTCAACCCGGGGCAGCACATCGCGCCGTAAACTGTCGGCGGCTGTGCTCACGAGCAGATCGGCCGGTGCCGTCGTGGTTGGCATTTCGGGACGCGCAATGCGTATGCCCATCGCATCGGCAATGCCTTCACAGGTGGCCCGGTCAGTAACATAGCGATAGCAAAGATACCAGGCGAGCGGCTCTTGCGGCGGCGGCTTAGCACACACTGCGTGAATTCCCACCATACCGCGCACGTTTTGTTGAATGCGGTAGTACTGGGCTGAAAACCGCTGATAAGGTAAACCCGATTCCTGCTCGTACAATTTGAACAGCCCGTCGAGACCACCGCAGGGATTCCAGAACTCCCGCACACAGATATTCCCCA
>PKDD01000181.1 GCA_002862465.1 Haliea sp. | reverse complement strand
AGCGGCGAGCAACAGTTGGCAGACGTGCTGCAGTTCCCTCAGACATCCAGCGTTACCGATCAGAATCGCTCCACCGGCATGCAAAACTACCGTCTCATCGGCACCGGCTCGCAAATTCTCAATCGACTCGGTATTGAAAAAATGCGCCTGCTATCGGCGCCAGTGCATTTTAACGCATTGTCGGGCTTTAAGCTGGAAATCACCGAATTTGTACAGCCCTAGCGCAGCCCGAACGACCTTAAACGCCTAAGCGCTGCAACACTAAAGGGCGCCTCTAAACAGCCAGATGGCGCCCTAATCGTCTACTGGGGGGCGAACTCCAATACCTGCTGGAAAGTAGGTCGACTAGTGCCTCGCATAGTATTGGGAATTAGCCCGGGCGTAAAACTGATTCTGGTCGCCTCCGGCAGCCACGTCTCGGGGTCGTTGTTTCCAAACTCGATTGCAAGCTCATCGCTAACGATCTCGACAACCCGCCACAACGACTCCCGGCACGTCTCGAGATCGCCGTTGCCGCAGTAACGAAGGTTAAATTGCCCGGGTGGTTCTTTCCCCAATAACGTGCTGAGGTCTGTCTGTATAAAACTGCTACCATCATTCCCGCCGAGGTTCCGAATTCTATCGAGAGATGCGGTGAGATCGCCAAAGACCGGAAGCATAACCTCGCTAGCAAGAGGCTCCCAGAGTGCCTGCATAATGGCGTATCCCGAACTGTCGTTGAACCCATCATCGTCTGCGTCTAGCCGCGGCGCGTCATCTGCAACCCAAGCATCAAGCAAGGCAACCACCTCGCCCGCCAGCTGACTGGGGGGCTCTGCACCCTGCAACAGCTCACTGACCACCGGCCAGGCCGGTGACCGCACATCTTCAGTAGCAGACCGGTTCATAATGCCGACCACCTCGTTGAGCTTGACTCGGTCTGGCCACTGATCGAACAGTTGAACCCGGTGTATCGAGCCATAGGGCGTGCCATCACCGTGCATAAAACCCGGCGCGGACTGATTATTCCAGTTCAATAGCCGCCCCGATGGGCCGCCGATCGACTGGGGATGCGCGGCTTGACTGAGGAAACCCTGCCATTCATAGTCGCCGTTGCCATTCGTCGGCAAAACACGATCTAGGCCAGGCGCTCGTTCGGGGAGGAACCCCGATGAAAAGAAGGCCGTGTTGCTGCGCGACATATAGCCCCAGTTAAACGTAAAACCGAATTTATTGGCCACTTCATAGAATGCTTCCGGGGTAGATGCGTCTCCCTCGGTCATGTCTTTTAGTGCCGCTAAATTCAAACCATCACGTCCAAACGTCGACCGCCTGCTCGTAAGCGCAATAGGCTTGCCATTGGTGGTCGCGGTTCCAGTCATTGGTCCGTGAACTGACACTGGGTAGCGGACAAGCTCTCCGTTGAGGGTACCTGCGTCAAATATTTCGAACGCAACGCATCTACCGTCAAATTCGTAGTGCAGAGACTCACGAGTGGGATCGCTGCCGTCGGGGTTGCACAGAACTTCGGCAAAAATATCGCGCACGTCGTGATTGGCCGACGTCAGGCTCCACGCATAGTTTTGCGTTCGCCCAATGAGCAGATACATGCCAAGCCCCGGCACCGCGGCGCCCTGTGCCTCGATACCTGGCGCACTCAAGTGAACCTGATAAACGATCTCGGGATAGTAATAGCCAAGCTGGGGCCCCATTACAGCCTGATTTGACCGACTCTCAGTAACTGGGCCGGCTGTAATCAGAAAGTTAGACGCCTCGCGGGATGGCGGCTTACGAGCAGCGGGAAATAGCACCCCACTCGCGGCGATGGACACGTCTTGTGAGGCTGTGGTTACAATGGGATCGAGATTCACAATCGAGCCCTCATCGATAGTGATGGATCCGGTCACTGCGCCGCCGGTGAAACGGCCATAGTCAAAGCGCGTATCGATCGTTGTGGGCGCTGCACCCTGATTGATCAACATGATGTCATCAAAGGCCAGTTGCCCCTGCCCATCACCCAGGCCATTGATCAATTGTGATCGAAATTCTGAATTAGACGCCTCACTACCGCCACCGGCACCAAAGATTGATCCGATGAACGCTGTGACCGCCACCACATCAGCAACGCTATATGGCACTGCAGGCGCTCCACCATTGACGACATGATAAGCATTCATGCCATCCGCGTAGGCCTGTGCCTCGTCAATAATCTGCTGTCCTTCATCGCCGTACACCTCGACCAAAAGAGCGATCTGATCCGTAACCAACTTCTCGGTCGCGGCACTGGGTATGAAGCTTTGCCCGCTGGTCACAAGTCCAAAGGCGTTGATGCCTGGCACATCCGCTACGGCGACCCGCGCGGGACCACGGCCTAGCGATATCAGAAGTCCGCGGTCACGAACGGTAACCCAGCCAGACCCGAAGGCCATGTCCTCGCGCGTTTCACCGGTAATGTGGGCTATGCCAAACTCGTCGTAAATAATCGTGGTGCCGGGACGCCCAGTGGGCTCTTCGAAGGTTTCCCCAACCGGCTGAAAGTCTTCCGGCAAAAACAGCTGTTCAATATCCTCGTCAGTCACATCACCGCGCAGCGGCGTCAAAGCGTCATACAGCGGCAGTTGATCAAGCGAATTCTGGGTAGTGGGCAGGCCGCCATAGTTACCGGGCGGCAGAATATAATAAGCGCGGTCTTCGGCGATCGGGCCTGACGGCGAGTCGTTACTGCCCGTGCCGTCGGAGCAGCCGACAGCCATAAGCGAAGCCATTACCACAGCGGCGGGGGCAATTCCGCGGAATATTTTTGCCCCTCTAAAATTAAATCTAGTCACAGTACTTTCTCCTGCTGTATAAATTATTCGAGTCCATCTTCCAACTTTAAACAATATTCTACCGATTTACCGTACTAACCCAGCGCCTACAATACACACTAACGCTTGTTAAACAGCTGCAGACGGCCGGCGCCCACCATAAACTAAAAGCTCCCTGATTCGATACAATCTATGACCCACGGAAATTGGGTGCACGTTTCTCGATAAACGCAGTGATCGCCTCAATATTCTCTGGTGAACCGGCCTGTCGCGCCATAGCCGCCTGCTCCGCGTCGATCGCTGTATCGATGGCCTCGAGATGATGCAGGCGCAGCGAGCGCTTGATTTCGCGCAGCGAATTCACCGGCCATTGCGCAATCTCCTGTGCTTTAGACAATGCGTGCTCGAACAAGTCAGCATCGGGCAGGACATCCGCAGCAATGCCCACGTTAAGCGCCTTGTCCGCATTGACCCATTCCGCAGTATAAAATAACTCTGCCGCCCGTTGCGCACCAATGTTCGCCTGCAACATGTAACTACTGCCCCACTCCGGCACTAAGCCGAGGTTGGCGAAGGGCAACCGCAGACGCAGGCTTTCCCCCACATACACAATGTCAGCGTGAAATAGCACCGTAGCGCCCCCGCCGATGGCCACGCCCTTAGCCGCCGCCACAATGGGTTTGTCAAATTCGACTACCGCCCGCGCTGCAGATTCAAAGGGGTGCTCTTCCCCGTCTGCAACTTCTCCAAAGCTAGACAGATCGACCCCTGAGCAGAAATGATCACCGGCTCCACATAGCAACACACAAACCACATCGTCATCCGCTGCGGCGGTTCGAAACGTTTCCCTGATTTCGGTCCACATCTGTGTGTTAATCGCGTTCTTTTTTTCTGGCCGGTTCAACCGGACAATCAGAACGCCATCGCGATTGTCTGTGAGTACTAAATCAGTCATGCAAATACCTGTTGCGTTAAGAATGAAAAGCCACTGCATCGGCGAATCCAGCGCGATCAGTCACACAAGCATTGGCCGGAGCATCCGGATCTGGATAGCCAAAAGATAGCCCAAACAGCAACTTATTACTGGCGTCTATTGCCAACTGCTCGCGCACAAAATCGGCCTGAAAACTCAGTGCAGTCTGAGGGCAGCTACCCAGACCATGAGCTGTAAGAGTCAACATCAATGTCTGGGCATACATACCTAGGTCTGCGGCCTCACGCAGACCAAAAGGCTCGGGTAAAAATAAGAAAGCGACATGGGGCGCATCGAAAAATGTAAAGTTACGCATAAACTGCTTGTGACGGCCCTCCTTGTCCTGACGAGCAATACTCACCGAATCATACAGCGACTGCGCTGCGCCGTACTGCCGCTCCTTATAAATTCCCTCATAAACGCCGTCGTAAGGAAAATCCATTGTGAATTCCCCAGCCATAAACCGCTGTGGCATGTCCACTCGCAGCGCTTGCAATTTGTCGCCCGACACCACGTGCACCACCCAAGGCTGCGTATTGCAGTTACTGGGCGCACACTGCGCGACGGAAAATATCTGTGCTAGCCTATCGGCGTTGACTTTCTCAGGTAAAAAGGCGCGTAATGAGTGTCGCGAAGCGACGATATCATCAAATGCTTTAGCCTTGTCAGTCATTATTCCTCTCGCGTTTTGCTAGTGCATCGAACCGATAGAATTATCGCTTATTCTGTCGCTTCTGACGATGACTGAGAACCGTGACACCTGTTTAGATCTAACATTGCACTACTGACCCGTAAAATTAGCCTTACGCTTTTCTTTGAACGCTCTCATGCCCTCTTTAGCATCTGCTGATGCAAAAACGGGGTTCGCGAACTCGTCTGACGCGAGCATAGCATCCTCTTCTGACATGCACTCCTGATGCTCTCGCAGTGAACGGGTCACGGCGCGCACAGCGAGCGGTCCATTAGCACAAATCTTAGCGGCATATTCCTTGGCCACCTCTAATGTTTTACCCGCTGGAACAATCTTGTTAATCAAACCAAAATCCAGCGCCTGCTGCGCAGTGATATGATCACCACACAATAATATTTCTGCAGCCAGGCAGTAGGGGATCTGACGGCGAAGGCGAATTGTAGAACCGGACATAGGGTAAAGTCCGCGTGCGACCTCGGTCACGCCAAAAATCGAGTTCTCCGCACCGACGCGGATGTCCGTACCCTGTAAAATTTCAGTGCCACCCGCCAACGCATAACCTTCGACGGCAAGGATAAGGGGTTTGCTAGGCCTATTGTCACGTAGTAAGGCTTGCCAGTGTATGTTTGGCACGGTGCCCATCAGCTCCATAAATTCCTCTGTGGAGCGATGCTCGCCGTCTGCCCCTGCCTTCAGATCCATTCCCGCGCAAAAGGTATCACCGTTCGCAGTGAGAATGGCACACATCAGTGAGTCGTCCTCTTCCAGCAGGCGCCACGCTTTGTACATGCCCAGCAACATCTCCGGACTGAAGGCGTTCTTGGCCTCTGGGCGGTTCAGTGTGACAATCAGGACACTGCCTTCTTGCTCTACGATGCAATTTTTAGTGCTAATATCGAGTTCTGCCATGTTTTCACTACTCTGAGTTGTTAATTCTGTCAATGCGCCTAGCTCGAGCACTCTGATATGCCAATATCAGTTCACTACTGTGCTCAGCCCTTCTCATCTCTAGATCGCACGATCACACAGCCTTAAATTCACCTGAAAGCGCAATTTCCTTCGCTTTCGGATACGCCGGCTTGCCACTGGGCGCGCGCGGGATTTCGGCTACGATGTGCAATTCACGCGGCACCTTATATCCGGCAACATGTTTGCGTGTCTCTTCCTGAATAGCATTAAGACTAACACTGCAATTATTTCGAGTCGCCACTACCGCTGTCACCTTACTGCCGAAGCGCTCGTCCGGTGTATCAACAACAAGGCAGTCGAAGACATCGGGGTGCGCCTTGATAGCTTCCTCGACTTCTTCGGGGAAAATCTTCTCGCCGCCAGAGTTTATGCAGTTGGAACCTCTCCCATACACTGTTATTGAGCCACCTTCTTCAAGGCGGGCTTCATCGCCCGTTAACAGCCAGATCTTGCCATCTATATTTACAAACGTTTTTGCTGTTTTGACCGGGTCATTGTAGTAGCCCACGGGTATATAACCGGACCGAGCAAAAATCCCAGTCTCTCCCGGTTGCACCTGAACATGAGGCTCGCCTTCTTCATCAGTAATTACATCCATGAAGTCAGATTGGACGACATTGCCCAACCCTTTTTCATCGGACTTTTTCTCGCCACTATCAAAACCCATGTTACCCGCCTCAGACGAGCCGAATGAGTTCATAATGATTACGTTAGGAAATCGCTGTTTAAATTCTTCCTGCTTGGAAGCAGAAAAGACTGCACCACCTGAGCCAACGCTAAATAGACTGCTTAAGTCCCAACGATCCGGATGCTCGCGCAAGGCGTCCAGAAGAGGAATTCCCATAGCGTCGCCAACAATGGATAAAGAATTCACCTTCTCTTTTTCCACAATATCCCACACCTGACTACCGTCGAGTGAGCGATGAGGATTGAGTACCACGCAATTACCACCCAACATCTGAATAATGGCGTACCACCAACATGCACCGTGCATCAGTGGCGCAAGCGCCATCCCTACAATAGCAAAATCGCCAACACGCCCGGCGATTTGATCCGGCTCGGTAATCGCACCATCGGGATGAAACCATCCACCCCCGCCCAGCGCAGCATAAAAAAGATTTTTGTGAGGCCACATCACGCCCTTAGGCATTCCTGTGGTGCCACCGGTGTAAAGCAAAAACATGTCATCATCGGCTCGCTCACCAAAATCACGCGCCGCGGATTGTCCTTCCATGGAAGTTTCGTACTCAATACTCCCGATTATTGCCGGATCGCAAGCTGAATCATCCAAGACACAAATAAATGTCTTAAGATCCGGCGCAGATGCCCGCACCTCGTCAATATGCGGAATAAACTCTTGATTATGGATACATGCCACCATGTCTGCATTGTCGAAGATATACAGGAGCTCTTCCTGAACATAGCGATAATTGACATTGATTGGCACCGCACGAATTTTGAAGCACGCCAGCATACCCTCGAGATATTCGTTGCAGTTGTAGAGATATAGACCGACATGGTCGCCTGCCTGCACACCTTGCGACACGAGATAATGCGCCAGTTTATTTGCTCGCTGGTCCAGCTCCTTAAACGTTGCACGCTGATCACCACAGACCAGGGCACTGCGAGCGGGGACTTTATCTGCCACCAGCTCATAAAGATCCGCAATATTGTAATGCATTGTCATTATCGTAGTTCTCCAGTATCTCTTAAGGCTTCTCGGACCCGACAACCCACATAGCGAAGAATTGAGCGCCGCCGCCGTAAGCATGGCCCAGCGCCAGTTTTGCACCTTCGACCTGATGATCCCCGGCGTCGCCGCGCACCTGCCGTGCCGCCTCGGCAAACCGGATCATACCCGACGCACCGATAGCGTTAGAAGACAGCACGCCACCAGAACAATTCCAAGGAATGTCGCCACCTTCATCAAGAGACGTAGCACCCTCCATCGTTAACTTCCAGCCTTCACCAATCGGTGCGAAACCGAGATTTTCCAGCCACATCGGCTCATACCAACTAAACGGGACATAGACTTCAGCGCAGTCAAGGTCTTTGCGTGGGTCCGTGATACCCGCCTGCTTATAGACATCTGCCGCACAATCGCGGCCTGCCTGCGGGTTCACTTCATCGCGCCCGGCAAACGTAGTCGGCTCTGAGCGCATCGCAACACCGCGAATCCATGCGGGCTGTTTTGCCGCTTTGTCCGCTAATTCTTCATTGGCAATTACCATCGCGCAGGCACCATCAGAAGAAGGACAGGCCTCCAAAAATCGGATCGGATCCCATAACATAAAGGATTCCTCAACCTCCTGCATCGTGATGTCTGGTTTCTGAAGATGCGCCAGAGGATTGCGCGCGCCATGTAAACGATCTTTCACCGCGACCTTAATGCCCACATCTTTTGGCGCATTTGAGCGACGAATATATTCACGAATTATGGGCGCGAAATAGCCCCCTGCCCCAGCATTTAAATGCGTCGAGAAAGGCTGCGGATTCGATAAAGCCCACATCGCATTAGATTCTGACTGTTTTTCAAAAGAGACCGTAAGCACCCGTCTAAAGGTTCCACTTTGTACATGAGAGGCGGCAACTATCGCCGTCGATCCGCCCACAGAGCCAGCGGTATGCACTCGAATCATCGGCTTACCGTTACAGCCAAGCGCGTCGGTCAGGTAGACTTCCGGCATTATAACGCCCTCAAACATATCGGGGGCTTTGCCGAGTATCACCGCGTCGATATCATCCCAACCCAAATCTGCGTCCTGAAGCGCGTTAACGGCAGCCTCGCGCACTAATCCTGCGATAGAGACGTCCTGCCGTTTAGTGGTGTACTTAGTCTGACCAACGCCTACCACAGCTGCCAAATTCGCCATTACGCTTTCTCCAATACGGTTACAAGATTGTGCTGTAAGCAGGGACCGGATGTCGTATGAGCGACACCGCGCTGGGCCTCGCCACTGACAATACGGTTGAATACTTCACCGATACGCGACAGGCCAGAGGCCATCATCAGATTCCCTGCGAGGACACCACCGCTGGGATTGATACTAGTCTCCTCGCCGAGGCCAAGGGCTCGGGTGAGAATAATTTCCTGATGACTAAAAGGTGCGTACAGTTCCGCTACGTCAACCTTGCCATCGTGCATACCAGCATGCTCTGCAGCTGTGCGGGTAGATACTGAGTCAGTAAGATCGCGCATCCCCAAGTTGTGCGTTTCAATGCGGTGGTCAATACCACTGATTATGGCATAAGGCAGACCCCACTCTTTGGCCTTTTCTACCGTCGCGATGACCACCGCGCTGGCACCGTCCGACACTGGACAACAATCCGCTTTCCGCAACGGCGACAGGTAAGTCTCCTGCGCCAGCACATCTTCAGGTGACACATCACCAGCAAGCTGCGCATGCGGATTAGATCTGGCATTACGCCGCGACCGAGAAACAACTTCAGCCATATCGCGTTCTGTAATCAAACCCTGATCAAGCATCAGGCGCGCTTGCATAGCCGCAAGTGAAATACTGTCTACCCACTGAGGTGCTAAATAATAGGGATCCAGCTGCTGCGACAATACGATAGGCAACTCCCCAGGAGAAGACTTACCAAAGCCATAGATTAATGCCGAATCTGCATGCCCCATGCGAATTTTTAGTATGGATTCGTACAAGGCCCAAGCCGCATCCATCTCAACATGCGACTCCTTGATTGGCGGCACAGCACCCAGCGCATCCACACCAGCGACAAATGCAAAGGCCGCGCCCTGCAGGTAGTCGCAACTCCCTGAGCAAACAAAGTCTACATCCTGTGCACTATCAAGTCTCGCCTGCTCAAAAGTACGATCCAACACCGGCATGATCAACTCAACTTCATTCACGGCACCTGCATCGGATACGCCATCAGACTGCTGATAAGCTACTATTGCAATATCTTTCATGTATTAGTCCTCCTGACCTGTGACCGACAATTTGCCTATTTTCTCAACAGGTACATCAGGCTCATCAATGGGTTTAAAGTATCTGATGTTATCCATAGAATAATCCCATTCCTCTTCAGGCTTCCAAATCGCTTGCACACGCTGACCAATGTGTACATCAGCATTGTCGCACTCACTCATCAGATGGATAAAGGAAATGTTCGCACCATCAGCAACCAGATTGGCTACTACAAAAGGTGGCTCAATCGCGTTCCCAGGGATCGGAATATAAACAATGGTAAATGACTGCACGGTTGCCTTATCCGATAGTTCCACCTCTTGTTCGGTCGGTCTCCCGGATGCTGGACAAGACCCACGTGGAGGACTGTATACGGGCGCGCCTGGCTCAGCGCGGCGCTGTCCTGTTAACTTTCCTTTTTTTAATTGGGCGAGAAAGCGCGCGGGTGCCGCGCCTGCGGTAAAGTTATACTTAAGATAGATGGGCGACTTTACGACGGTCACGACTTCCTGTTCTTCACTCATATCGTATTCTCCTATAACAGTTCGAAGCAGCGAATATCGGTGATGTAGCCGATAGTTTCATCAGCCCACACAACCTGCACTCGAGCACCCGTGGCAACAGCACTTTCGTTTGCAGCGGCGATGCAATGGACCATTGGTACATCCGCACCGTCAAGTTTGATCATCGCCCATGCGAACGGCACATCCATAGGATGGGCCTCGCGAGGCTCCTTCACCCAGGCGAAACTAACAATTTCTCCCTGCTGGCCAACCTCAACAAATTCACTCAGTTCCTCAGCAGTGTCTGGGTCATACTCCATTGGGGGCACCACTACTCTGCCATCACTGGCCTTGATGCCAACGATATTGCGATTTCTCAGTTCGGTGAAGAAACGACCAATCACCGGGCCAGTGGAGCGGGTATAGGTAAAGCCAAGCTCAAACGCTTGGTTTAGAACGTCTGGTTGCGACACAGTCACAGCCCTCCTTCATCGAAATATTTTCAGGTCGGCTAGTATTAGCGAGCTACCCGCGCTTCTCAATGACGCAAAGGATCATGTAAACATGACATTTCAGATCATCGGGTCATTTTCCGGGTTGTAAGGTTGCTTTACGAGTGCCTCCCGCAGCAAAATACGGGTTGTATCTTCCCCACTACGGGAATCTAACGATGATGGCGATTCGGCCCCACCGAAAAAAATAACCTAGGAGCATCACTATGCCAGTATCAGCGGCAGGATATTTGAGAATAGCATCAACCGACACTTCAGCATGGATGGACTTTGGTACTAAGGTACTTGGGCTGATGGACGCGCAGATCGAGGATGGCGCCGGTGCCCGTTTCCTGCGCATGGATGACCATCCCTTCCGTTTCATGATTGAGGCAAACGATACTGACGGCCTGATCGCAACTGGATTGGAATACCCATCAGAGGCTGCTTGGAAAAATACGCTTGATGGACTTACTGGCGAGGGACATACCGTCACAATGGGCTCTGTAGAAGAGGCTCAGCGTCGCTGCGTAAGCGCGTTTGCCACTGTGCAAGATCCTGCTGATAATACATTAGAACTTTACTGGGGACGAAAACTCGACTACGTCCCAATGACCTCGCCGACCGGCGTATCAGCCTTCGTTACCACCTACCAACAAGCGGGCGACATGGGCTTCGGCCACTGCGTACTTCCTGCTCCCGACATTGAAGCCTCGACAGACTTCTATCTGCGATTTATCGGCACCGGCCTAACCGATACACTGTATCCGCCGGGAATGGGCGGACTCAAAATTAACTTCATGCATGCTAATAATCCGCGTCAGCATTCTGTGGCCCTATTTGGCGGGCCACATCCTTTAGGTGTTGTACATATTATGGTTGAAGCACAGACCCTGGACGATGTAGGCGCTACCTTAGACCGTGCAAAAAAGTCCGGCAGCCACTTTTTGGCGACACTGGGACGACATGTCAACGATAATATGTGCTCTGCTTACATTCTCGCGCCTGGAGGCATTGCGGTTGAGTATGGCTACGATGGTGTTCTCATTGACTGGGAAAATTATGTGCCTACTGTAAGCGTTGAGGGTGACCTATGGGGCCATGAATACAATTTTCCAGGTATGGATGAATAATTAGGGCTAGCCGAACTGTTTCGTTGGGCGCTGACGTTTTATGCTTCTGAGCATCACTGTCCCGGTGAGGCGCGACTCGTAGAGGATTAAAATTCTGACGGAGTTCTACTTTCGATTCATGAAGTACTGAACAGCAACGATTTTGATCTCGGGTAAGACGACCATGACAACATCCATTATCTGTACTAGCCTTTTTTCAGATGCTCAAGGCGAAA
>PKDD01000077.1 GCA_002862465.1 Haliea sp. | reverse complement strand
CGCCCCATACATCAGCGCAAACCTTAGTCAGTGCCGCTGTCAGTGTCGTCTTGCCGTGGTCAACATGACCAATTGTGCCAACGTTAACGTGGGGTTTACTACGCTCAAATGCTTCTTTTGACATTACAACAATCTCCTCTGAACATCGGATATCGCCTTTCGGTCGAACTACCTAAATAAAAATAAATTCTATGTTTACAAACAGTTGCACCAACACTGGAGCTCATAACCGGATTTGAACCGGTGACCTCTTCCTTACCAAGGAAGTGCTCTACCGACTGAGCTATATGAGCACAACCTCCCCAACTTTGGAGCGGGTAGTGGGAATCGAACCCACCTATTCAGCTTGGAAGGCTGACGTTCTACCAATGAACTATACCCGCCACTCACCTTCTCAAATCCTTCAACAAACATGCTGAGAAGGACGCTTATACAAGCCTCCGACGTCCTCAGCACAAATGGCCAAACATTTTGCTCTCTGGAACGCCAATGCCCCAAACGTCTGTGCTGTTAGCTTAAAACCCACACCACCCCTACAACCTGACTGATGGTGGAGGGGGGTGGATTCGAACCACCGAAGCTCGCGCGTCAGATTTACAGTCTGATCCCTTTGGCCACTCGGGAACCCCTCCGAAAGGCGCCATATTGTCCTGATGGGCTGACCCGTTGTCAACCACAGACCCCAATAAAATGATCAACTTACATCGCTTTCGAGTCATATTTCTTGCGCAAGATGTCTTTTTGAACCTTACCCATCGCATTACGGGGAAGCTCGTCGACAAAAAACACTCTTTTAGGCACCTTGAAGTTTGCGACCCTCGCCTTCATCACGCCTCGGACCTGCTCCTCAGAGAGAGATGCAGCATCGACTAACACCACTACTGCCGCAACTACTTCCCCAAAATCTGCATCTGACAACCCAATGACAGCAGACTCTTTTACACCTGATAATTCATCTAGAAGCAGCTCTATCTCTTTTGGATAAACATTTAAACCACCACTAATGACCATGTCTTTGGACCGCCCGACGATCGAAATATAACCCTTCTCGTCCTTGCAGGCTTGGTCACCAGTGATAAAAAAGCCGTCCGGGGTAAAATCTGCGGCAGTCTTTTCCGGCATATTCCAGTAACCACTAAAAACATTTGCTCCGCGCACTTGAAGCCCTCCTACGGCCTTTCCCTCCAGAATCTGATTGTCGGCGCCACAAATACGCACTTCCACACCCGGCAGGGGCAATCCCACTGTCCCAACCCGCCGCTCGCCACGCAGCGGGTTAGACGTATTCATGCCAGTTTCGGTCATACCGTACCTTTCCAAGATACGGTGGCCCGTGCGCCGCTCAAATTCGACAAACGTATCTGCCAGTAAGGGCGCAGACCCTGACACAAACAGCCGGATAGGGGCGCAATGCTGTGCAGTAAAACCCGGCTCGGCCAATAGACGCGTATAGTAGGTTGGCACGCCCATCATAGCGGTACTGTGGCGAAGGTTTTGCATCACCGACTTGGCGTCAAACTCACGCAGCCAACGCAGGCTTCCCCCGCTCATCAGTGCGCAGCCGACCGCCACAAACAAACCATGCACATGAAAAATTGGCAGTGCATGCAGCAAACAGTCATCCCTACCAAAGCCCCAGTAATCGACCAGCACCGAGATGTTTTCGACTAGATTTCGATGGGACAACATTATGCCCTTGGGCCGACCCGTAGTGCCTGAGGAATAAATCAGGGCGGCTAAGTCTGAACCATTCGTTGCCACCTCATCAAATATTACAGAGCACTGCTGTGCGCCCTGCATCAACGTGCCGCCTCTGTCAGCGTCCAAAGTGCATAAGTATGGCGCTCCCAGGCCCTGACATAAAACTTGCAGAGCCCCGCTCCGGGCACTGTCACAAACCAACACCGCAGGTGCGGCATCCCGCAGAAAAAAGTCTAGCTCCTCGTCGGTATAGGCTATATTTAACGGGTGAAATACCATGCCCGCTCTTACCACGGCGAGATACAACCATAGAGCCTCAGGGGACTTTGATACTTGTGCTGAAACGCGATCGCCTCTTTTCAGACCCAGCTCTGTTAAATAATTAGCAATCTGCGCAGAGTAATGCTCAGCATCCCTGTAGGTGTAAACTGTGCCAGCATCGGTGGTCAGTAATACTGACTCAAGTTCCGGAAAATTGCGGCTGAAAACGGAATAAAGATTGAGCTGACTTGCGCTATTCAATGGCCGTCCGTCCTAGTGTTTTCGACATGAAAGCTTGAACCCACAGCTCGCGTTGAATGCTTAAGAAGGGCAGTGAAGCACGCAGAACCATAATGGACACCTGCCGCTGTCGCCAAGCCCATCATTGCAACGGACAGTGAATATGGAGCTGGCGAGAGGAATCGAACCCCCGACCGGCTGATTACAAATCAGCTGCTCTACCTACTGAGCTACGCCAGCCTTGTTCGATCAAGAGCAGATGGACACCTCGCCTGTTCGAAGGGGTGCGATTGTAGATAAAGAATATTCCCGATGCAATCGCGAGGGCGGAAATAGTTCACTTCGCAGCTATCGCCGATAAAAGCGGCCGGGGAATTTTTACTAGGCTGCACATCGATCGGCCCGTTATTAATTGGTGCTGAACCTAGTGGCTGAAGATCACACCTATTCGAAATTCTCGCTGCGGAGCGTTAAACCCTACTCCGGTCTCATAATGCTCATTCAGCACATTGTCGACAGACAGTTGCACCTGCCAGACTGCCAGAGGCTGCCAGCGCAGCACCCAGTCTAGCCGGCCAAAGTCATGCAGCTTTTCTGTTACCTCTGCACCGGTGTGTCGCGAAGCCGCCCACTGCTGCCCCGTATACACGTAGTCCAGCGCGGCATTTAGTTGTTCGGTAATGCGCAACTGGGCGACCACACTGGCAGTCCACTCAGGGCGCCCTGTAAGTACTGTGTCCTCATTCTTGACATCGATATCAGTATAAGTCGCCTGGCTACGCAGGCTGAGCGCCGGCAACGGTTCCCAGCCGACCTGCAACTCCACACCCCGAGTCTGCACATTGCTGCGATTGACGTTGCGAAATATTTCATCATCAAAATCTACAAGGTCACGAAAATCATTGTGGAACACTGTGGCCTCTAGGCGCAACGCGTCGGCACCCTCCCAGGTCACGCCAAAATCCCAGCTTTCGCCTTGCTCCGGTTTCAGGTCTAGGTTACCTACCAATGCATTGCCAAGTGCGAAAAAACTGGGCAGTTTATAGGCCTGACCCCAGTTTGCCGCAACCGCGACACCAGAATTAAAGGTGTACTGCACCCCTGCCTGAAATGATGTTTCGCTGGCAAAATCCTCGGGACTGTCATAGCGCAGACTCCCTTGGAAAAGAAACGCATCCGCTGGATTAACGGTAATGGCGGCAAAATAACTAAACGTATCGCGATCCAGTTCAAAATCCGTCGGAACCTGATTTCCGAAGTATTCTACGAAACCTTCGCTGTGACCGTCTTCACGCCGATAATCTGCGCCCACGCTGACGTTATAGCCCTTCACTAACTGTAATGAGTTAACCCATTGTAGGTGATCACGCGTAAATTCAGTGTCTGTTGCATTAGGCGGCACTTCCAAATAAGGCGCAATTCCGGGCGATTGGTAACGATCTTTGGCCTCAAAGCGATTGGCCGTCAATGCAGTGCGCCAAGCGGAAGAGACCTGAGCTGCCCAGCCAAAATAAATAATTTGCTGGGTAAAGTCGCTTTTGTCTTGCTCATCAAGCAAAGCATATTGCGGACCGCCGCTCTGCTCCGGATAAGATTTTCTATCGCCATCGAGGTAACGGTAACCAAGATTGATGTCGTGGTCTGCAACAGGCTCCCACCCTAAGCGCAGGTTCGCGCTATTACTCTTTCGGCTGCTTTGTGGCACGGGTTCACCATCATCGCGCGTCGCCATTTCCAGGGTATAATTCGCAGAACCCAGACTGCCTAGCGCACTGAGGCCCACCTCAGAGTAATCGTGGCCTCCCAACTCCGCATATAGCTCCTGATGATGACCCTGCATGGGTTTACGGGTAATGATATTAATAGCACCTGCCAACGCATCTGATCCGTAAATTGCCGACTGAGCGCCACGCACCACCTCTATCCTATCGACCATGTTTGGATTGAGATTTGCAAAATCAAAACTACCCCCACGAGAATTGGTGGGGTCGTTTACCGCGATACCGTCTACAAGCACCAGAGTAAAATTGGATTCACCACCACGAATAGACACCGCGGTCAGTCCACCAGGGCCACCCTGCTCTTCCACTAAAAGACCTGGCAGGGTTTTCAACAGTTCGGCAATCGTGGTTTTGTTTAGGGCTCTGATCTGCTGTGAATCCAGCACGGAGACTGACGACGTCAGTGCGCGCTGCGGAGTCAATGTCCCTGTAATCAGCACCTCTTCTATAGTAGGATCGACAGCTGCAGCTGCAGCTTCTTCAGCGCACCCTGTAATGCCCAAAATGATACTAAAAAAAATTACTTTCCTTTGCATTATTTATCCCGTATTTCTCTATCTAATCAGAAATATCCGATACACTCGCTACCCAAATAGCACAGTGTTTACACGGAGCTCTGGTCTACAATGGCAACCGCCCGAATGAACGCAATTTTCCTGATTGTTTATCTTCTCTGCGCTGCAGTGCAGTACAATGATCCAGACACAATCTTGTGGATCTCTTTATATTTAGCGGCCGCCAGCATGTGCATCGCTGAGTTTCGTCCACAACCGCCCCGCTGGCCGCCCCGTATAATGGCACTCATTAGTGTGGTCTGGATCGGCACTCTAATACCCGGCATTGTCGGGCAGGTTTCACTTGACGACATTTTTACGTCTATGAGCATGACAACAAACGCAATGGAGCAGGCTCGGGAAATTGGAGGGCTGCTTTTAGTCGGGCTTTGGGCAAGTGCACTTATTTACCGCAGTCGCGCGCCGAAATCCTAGCATCAGCCCCTTTTTCTTTGCCCTCATTTCTTGCGTTTAATCACGATTTCTTCGCCCTTACGGTGCAGTAACATCGTATTAACTGCACCATTTTCGTCAACGATAAATTCAACTTCTACATTCTCCCCGCCCACTCCAGTTTTAAAGGTAGTGGCATTTACAGGTTCCATCAGCCCAGCACCATACATAGGCACGTCTATATGCAAACCGCCAGACTTTTCAATAATCGTCAATGTCACGAAGCTGATGGCATAGTCCCCCTCAAATGCCCCGTAACCGCGATCGTAGGGCACAGCCTGCAGCTCCGGCACTGTCCAGGGTAGTTTACGATCTGCGCTAGCAGCACGACTGTCTGCGGCGGCGGTGACGCTAACAGGGTCTGCTTTATTACCCCAACTACGCCGCATATACGTCATCAGTCCAGCCAATGTTTCATCATTCAGCTCAAGCAGATGGCCGTGAGCCGGCATGAGACCGTCCCATGTTTCACCTTTCACTTCCACCGGGCCACTCAATCCCTGCAAGATGATCCGAGCGAGCCACTCCGGCGGTCCCGCTACCCAGGCAGAGCCTGCTAAAGATGGAGCTAAACCCTCGATGCCAGTGCCATCGGCAGAGTGGCATGTCCCGCACTGCAAATAGAAATCCTCTCCAAGCGCCATTGCCTGCAATTGCTCAGAGCTCAATGGCGCTATACCCAACGCAAGTTCATCGCCGGGCCAAGTAAAAGCTGCCCGACCCCTCATGCGAGCAGTCCATAAAGGGTCGAGCTCGCTGATGGAACCGTCGGAAAATATCTCGGGCGGTGCCCTTAAAACAGCAGGAACAAAATCCGTGCGGGTCGCCACGCTCTCCATACCTGCAAGCATTGCTATCTGTTGCCAAGCATTATCACTGTTGCGCGATGCTGCCAGAGCCAGCAACTCTAGCAGTGCGGGATTAGCACTTTTGCCGGACGTAGTATCACCGCGTAGACTAAGATATGCGCCACTAGTCAGTGAACTCAAAGTATCTGTTGCCGCTTCAGATACGGTTTCCAGATGCTCGGAATCCAAGTACTCATGCAGAAATGATAGCTCTTGCCCTGCTGTCGCGCGCACTACTGCTTGCCGTATGTAGGGAACGGCAAGATTAGCTATCAGCAGCGTTAAAAGAGAGCGTTGCACACTCGAATCAGCTGCATGATCTGTCATCGCAAAGGCCAACTGCATTGACAATGCGTCGGAAGACTCCGGCGATAGCGCCTCATACAATGTCACCAGGTCAGCAGCAGACAGCAACGAACGTCCTGCACGCAGGACTTGAATCTGACGCTGTACATCATCAAAACGCACAATCTGCATAACCAACTCACGTTGTAATTCACCCCTACCGTGAAGCGCCCAAATCGCATGCAGGGCAGCAACAGTATTATCGCCGGCAGCAATCGCAGATAGGGCCAACGTCTGATCGCCAGTTCGGTCCAACAGTAAGCGCTGTGCCGTATCGCGCACCCAACCATTGGGATGGCCCAGTGCACGAGCGAGTTCCGCATCGCTAGCGTCAATAAAATTGGGAAAGTCGCGCGCCTTTTTACCATCGGCGTGCCGGACACGCCAAATTCGCCCCATACCGACAGGTCCCTCCAACTCTCTTTGGAACACCTGCTCGCGCAGTTCGTCGGTCATGTAGTAATCGTCCTGCACGATGCCGCGGTACATATCAATAATATAGAGCGCCCCATCGGGACCGTTCATTGCATCGACCGGACGGAAACGTTCGTCTGTTGAACCCAGAAAATCTCGCTTACCCCATTTTCCATCGTCATAAAGACGCTGTGATGCTTTGAGGGCTATACCTTCCTCGTTAATCGCAAATTGCGCAACGACGTTACCCGCAATTTCTGGAACAAAGACATCAGCGTAATACTTTTCCGGGAACTGGTCGCCGCGATAGGACACTAGACCACTCACCCCAGTAGCATCATTAAGTCGCCCATCTGCACGCAAAGTTCCAGGCAAATACGCACGATTAACTCCTGGATTAACGCGTACCGAATAGACTTTCGCAGGGTTGGTAAGATTCACACCCAACCCAGCGGGATAAATCTGCTCGCCCGGCCGCACAATATCTTCAGCTGCAAAAAAATCCGCCTGTAACCACGTAGAATTATGGTTGTATAGCAGGCGGCCAAAGTCATCCTTGGTGATACCCCACTGCCCGCGAAAAAAACCTTGGCGCTCTTGCAGTTTGCCTCCTTTGATGCGGAGACTGCGCGATGATTTAGAATTGTATAACCAGTTATCAAGCCCTTGCATCAGACCGTTTTCCATGTGCTCTACATTCGCCGTTTTCACGTCAGCAGCATAACTGCCGATGCTGCGTCTGGTCTCACACAGGGCGTCAGGCGTGGGAAGTTCGCAGAGCCACAGGTTAGGCGGCTCGCCAATCAGGACGCCCTCATTTATTACGGCGACCGCCCGGGGGTTGACCAACCCGCCAAGAAATATTTCACTGACATCCATGAGACCATCACCATCAGTATCCTCTAAACGCACAACCCTCCCTACCGGGGTGTCGCTACCGCCGCCATAGGCATCGAGCATGTAACTTCGCATCTCAACTACGTAAAGACGACCGTACTCATCCCAAGCCATTGCCACAGGTTCCTCCACCAGAGGCTCGGCGGCGACCAGTTCAACCTCAAAGCCTGGAGCAACCTTAAAAGCGGACAGTGACTCTCGCGGCGACAACACGGGCGCAGGCTGATTGTCCAGAGTCTTATAAAACAGGGGCGAAGTTTCGCTAACTTTTGGCGAAAACCATTCCAACTCGCCGAAATAACGATTCTCTCCGAGTTTAAACTCGGAGCTTGCACAGACTAGGAAAAAACAACCGAGGATTATTGCGGCAAATAGCAGAAGAGCAATAATTTTTTTCATGGCGACGATCGTTCACCTCTGGGTGCCTATGTTTAGACGCCCGTCCAGATAGAATTGGGCGTCCGACTGGCGCTAAAAACCTTCGACCTGATGCACCTGCTTCCATATGAGTCCGGGGAACAACCGACGTATGACTGACCCAATCTTGGCATCGCGAGTCGGATAGACAAAAAACTTGCCTTTTTCTAGGCACACCTCAACGGCGTCAATTACCACTTTCGGCGCGATAGGCTCTGCTTGTTCTTCTAGCATTTTTGGCCAAGCCGAATCGCGCCCCTGCTGCAGTAATGGCGTCGCTACAGCTGGGGGACACACACATGCAAATCGAATCCCAGAGTTCAGATGTTCATGGTATAGGGTTTCCGTAAACGCGCGTACCGCGAATTTGGTCGCCGTATAGGCACCGGTCAGCAGCATAGGTATAATGCCTGCCATAGAGGCGAAACTGACAAAATCGCCGTGGCCTCGTTCCAGCATTCCCGGCAAAACCGCCTGTGTAATATTAACCAGCCCACCATAATTAATCGACATCTGCTTATGAATAATGGCGTTATCCTGCTCCACCAGTTTTCCAAAAGGCATGATGGCCGCGCAGTTATAGAGGCGATCGATAGGGCCATGCTGCTGTTCAACGTCCTGCACCGCAGCGCAGACGGCAGGAAAATCCGTCATGTCCACGGTCCAGCTATAAATGCTGTCGGATGTCTCCGCTGTTTCAGCCATTCCAGCAGCGTTCACATCGAACAGCGCCACCGTGCCCCCTTCCGCAGCAAACCGTCTCGCCGCCTCGCGGCCCATGCCGCTGCCGCCGCCGGTGATCAATATTATTTTGCCTGCATTTGACACGTTACCATCTCCCTATCTATGAAAAAAATCAGCTATCGAGTATAGCCTTACTGAGCAGCCTCATAGAGGCAACTCTTCAAATGCCTTTTCCTGGTTTAATTAGACAACCTATTTACTCCGGCAGCGCTAATGTTAGCGCTGCCGAGCTGGGCAATGAGGTAGGGCTATACCAAATTGGCGACGACCACGCTCGCTCCTGCACTACAGGCCGATGGTCAGGATCGCAGCAAGCTTCATAGCCATCACTGACCGTCTCAGGTCGTTTACAGTCAACGCTCGCTGCAGCGCAAATGCGCTGGCTCCAGCGACAGGTTGGATTTTCCACCACGCGTGAGTAGTAGTATGCTCGCTCACTGGGATCAAAGTCCTTGTCGACCCAAATGGTGCACAGGTCTGCAAAACCGCTGCCTGTCGCTGCACAGGACTGAAGATCGACGGTGGCACCATTATCTGCATTCCCTGCTACCTCTATCGTACGCTCATGATACTGGCCCTTGGCGTCAACCCAGCCCTTAATAACCTGCAGGCGCTGCAAAGGCGTGCCCGGTGCATCCGGCGTGCCGGCATCTTGACTGGCAGCGACTAGAAACTTGGGGCGCGCTTGTGCGTCCGATTCACCAGACAATAGGGAGCCCATAGGCACTCCGTCGGCGTAAGCCTGTTCAATACGGTTTGGGGCCCGGCACAGGTCTGGCGAGAAGTCCCAACCGGCAAAAAATCGGCTCACAATACGCGGGCCGCTAGTGCCATACGTTTCTCGGCGGCGCATTGAATCAAACAATGCGTCACGAGTGTTTTCATGCGCCCACACCACAGCAAGTCCACCGGGGTTGTAGATCAACTCATCAGGCAAGCCCACTGGCACGTCCGTTTCTGCAGAAACGCCTGCACCTCCGTGCCCTAGGAAAAGATCTTCCCGCGCCGCACCGGGTGTACCTAGATGGGTGTCTGTGCTGGCAATCACTCCAAACTGGTAAGGGTTTACGCCTAATGCCTCTTCGATCACTAAGCCGTCGACCAGTACTTTCCGCACGAAACCCGTGTCGGGTGTCGGTGGATCGTTAAAGCCGGCAATATTATCCTTTGGTAACTGCTCGAACGCGCACAATTCATCCTCGGTGAAACCAGCCTTAAAATAACATTCTGAGGCACCCTTGTGCTGCATGATTTCAACCAGTGGCTCAAACTGAGCACGTTGCGCTGCATACTCGACAGTCATAGGAGCGCCGTCGTCGGACCGCCCAGTAAACATTGAACCCGCACTGTAGTTGGAGTTGTGGGGAATCACTAACGCATCGCACCCATTGTCAGCACCCTTGCACGTGTTCTGCAGAGAATTCCACAGCAGATGTGCCGCAGGCTCGTCGATAAAACTCGCGGGAAGTCGCGGAACTTCGGCACTGCGGAACACGACATTACGGTGCAGATTGCCGCCGTTAGACGAATCCATACCGGTCCATTCATACCCTACAAACGTGGTAAATGCGCAGTCGGCGCTGCGATCATAAAAATCCTCGGCTGCCTGCTGCGTTGCCTGCCAAGGTTGCAGTGCCGCCCTCAGACATAATTCATCGTCATCGCCGCACTGGCCCAAATGCGATTGTTCAATTGTCGCCATGTAGTTGAATAAATAGTACGCCCCGCGAGACCAGTGCCGGTATATGAGACATTGCCAGGAATTGTAACCATCAAACTCGGGCGTATTGCACATGTAGACTTCGCCAATTAATTCGGCGTGATCCGACACCATGGCAAAATCCAGCGGCCTAGACAATTGCAGCGAGCGCTGCGCTTTGCCGTCCTGTGTCCAGGGTTGAATGCCAATACGCTCGCCACGTGCAAACTGGTAGGCCTGTACCGGAGTGGTTCGTGTGCCCTGTGTACTGGCATCCAGCGAGTAACGTGTGTGGACATGCAAATCCCCAAAGAAAGCTCGCTTCTGGGGTGCCTGAGTCGCGCATGGGCCGCGTTCGGACTCAGCCGCACCGGGCGCCGCAAACAGCGAACAAACGCAAAAAAACATGACTATTGTGAAAGACTGTCTTGTGGTCTTAGTCCACTGCACTCTCACCAAATTATGGACCACTGACACTGTCACTCTCCTCCCAGCCATAGCGCACTGCTCTGGCCTCTATTTTGCTACTCCTACTAACGCTGGCCGGCGTCGTATAGAGCTGCCATTGACCATCATCAATGCGGTACTCCAGCGAGTGCCCGGCAGCGGCTGGCTCAATGACCAGCCTACCCGCGTCCAGCCACAGCGTGGGTGCGGGCGTGACCTGCCGTTCTCCTCCAAGCTGGATTCTGGCGACCATAACGGATTCGGGCTCCTCACTCCAGTCTCCGACCTGCACCAGCCAGTCATCCATTTCAGTGCGCATGCGCTGCAGGGCCGGTTCATACTGCGGCTTGCTGCTCACATCGTTAACCTCAAACGGGTCCGACGCCAGATCAAACAGACGCTCCTCGCCGGGAGGCTGATACCACTGCTGTTGTACCTCATTGAGCTGACCAGACTCATACATTGAGCGCATTTCGCGCACCATATCGATATTGTCGCGGAATGTGAGATCTGTGCCCCCGGCGACCTCTGGATACCAACTGCGTATGTATTTATAGCGTTTATCTCGCACGGCCCGCTGCCTGTCGATCTGTTCGTCAATTCTGTCACGTGATGCGTAAATATAGTTGTTCAGCACTGCATCCGTCGCTGCAAAATCATGCCCTTGAATATTGGCAGGGACTGGTACCCCAGCCAGCGACAGAATGGTAGGGGCCAGATCGACAAAGCTGATGAGCCGCTCGTCTACGGCACCAGGTGTCACGCCTTCAGGACGGAAGGCCTCTGGCCAACGGATGATCATCGGCACCTTGATCCCTGAATCAAATAACTCCCGCTTGCCGCGCGGCAATCCGTCGCCGTGGTCCGTTGTCCAAATCACTATCGTAGAA
>PKDD01000142.1 GCA_002862465.1 Haliea sp. | reverse complement strand
AGGAGTCGGCAAGGTCCCAGTGAACAGTTCGGTCATTTCTTTCTTTTCCTTGGTCCAACGCAAACCCGCGGTCAAGACAAACTGGTCTGTAATGTTGTAATCCGCCTGACCAAACACTGCGTAACTCGTGTGCTTCTGGTCCGCATTGTTGCGGGAGTAGCTATCCGGGGGTAAAAAGGACTGAGGTATCGCAGGAACAGGGGCAAGTGGCGCGATAAAAAAGCCGCCTAGAACATACGAGTCCTCTCCAAGAATCGTGTTGGCCTCTGACTTGAGGGTCTGGTTCCAGTAATATAGCCCACCGACATAGTTTAACTTATCGCCGAATGCGTCGCCGCTGATCTGAAACTCCTGCGAATACTGCTCCTGTTTGAGATCGTTGGTTCTGATTAGCGCATCGACATCGTAAAAATCAACATCTCCTTTGTCGTAAGCGTCATGCTTACGGTATCCCGAGATGCTCGTTAATAAAAATTCGTCTGTTTGCCAATCTGCCTGCAGCGATATGCCCTCATCAGTATTTTGCGACTCAGGTTTAAAGCTCGCGCTGACTTTGTAATCATAAAAATCGTTCCCACTTAGCACGGTTCCGCCAAGATTATCACGGACTACCGTGTCACTGCCTATAATCGCATTGGGCGGCGCTGGGTTTTGAGTTTCAAAGTTGGTCTCCCAGTTACCAACGGCACAACACGCCTCGTCAACTTCTGAATGGTCGGCAATAAACCGGAATGTGAGGTCGTCGTTGGGCGTATAGAGCGCCTGAAAACGCAGACCCCAGCGGTCTCTATCATTTAACGAATCATTTTCTTGAATCTCCTGGCCGACTAAATCGACATACCCATCTCGATCCATATTAAAGCCAGTAAACCGAACTGCTAGCACATCATCGATCAGCGTAAATGATTTGGCACCGCTTATATCGAGTAAACCATAATTGCCGGCGCCCGCATTAATAAATCCTGAGCCCTCAAAATCAGGCGCCACCGTCTCCAGCAAGACAGCCCCAGCCGGTGTGTTCCTACCAAAAAGCGTGCCCTGCGGTCCACGCAGTACTTCGACCGAGGCAATATCGATCATATTATTGATCATTGAACCTTGTCGCGCCCTGTAGATACCGTCTACGTAGAGCCCTACAGAGGATTCCAAACCAAAATTTTGTGTACTGGTGAAAATGCCTCGAATACCGAATGACGTGTTGGATGAACTCTGAGATTGAGTGACCCTCAAGCTAGGTGCAATTGATGCCAGCTCAAACATGTCGCGAACACCTGCCTCTCGCAGTTGCTCCCCGGTGAAAGCTGTCACCGCAACAGGTACATCCTGGAGATTTTGTGATCGCTTTTGTGCAGTCACCACCACCTCTTCTAACAGGCCGTCAGCCAGTGCGGCTGGCGAAAAAAAGACGCATAGCGCCATAAAAATACCAATTTTTGACGTGCTTTTCAGAAGATAAATCATTTTTAGAATCCTAATGTTCTTGTTACCGGAATAGCTATTAACAGCTATCAACACCGTTCGAGCGATAGCATATTCGACTTGCAGCGAATTGTCACAATATTAATAGCCATTTAATACCTGATATTGCTGCCAATGGCTTAAAGAGTGTGCGCGCCGCTATACTGCGTCGTGGCCCAACTCAGGCAGGGGAGTACCACAGGATCGACAGTAATGAGCCTCTGGATCCCGCTCGACGGCTGCACAGTTGCTGCAGTTGCGAGCCTGCCGGGCCTGTCTCTCGCTTTCGGCTCGTTGGCTTACCGTCAATTCGGCGGTGATGATACCGGTGGGCACCGCAATTACGGCATACCCAATCAGCATACCAACGGCCGAAATTGCCCGTCCGATAGCTGAATGCGGCACTACATCACCATAACCTACCGTAGTAATAGTGACGATGGCCCAGTAAATACTCACCGGAATGTTATCGAAGCCGTTTTTTCCACCCTCTGCGACGTACATCAGACAGCCAAAAATGGTGGTTATCATCATCATGAGCGCAAAAAAAACAAAC
Source organism: Haliea sp. (assembly GCA_002862465.1). Taxonomy (GTDB): domain Bacteria; phylum Pseudomonadota; class Gammaproteobacteria; order Pseudomonadales; family Halieaceae; genus Marimicrobium. Next base: position 10,174 of record PKDD01000142.1, on the reverse strand, counting down.
ACCTTACGCGCGGAGCGCCGCAGAGCAGCCGCCAAAAAATTGGCTTCTTGTAATAAGGCGAACAGCCGGAGTACGCGAAAAATACGCAGAATACGTAAGATGCGAATAATGAGCAGCGGCGCCGCTTGTGGCACCAATAATGATAGAAAAGTTGGCAGCAGAGACATTAAGTCAACGAGGCCATAAATACTAAAAATGTAACCTTTGCGGTTCGGGCTACACCAAATTCTGATCAGATATTCCACCGTGAACAACAGCGTAAACATCCACTCGAGTTTTAGATATAAGAGCGCCTGCTTAGCGCTAGGGGTTCCCACTGAGTCAAGCATAATCACCGCAACACTAGCGATGATGACGATGATGAGGACGATATCAAACCACTTTCCCGCCGAGGATTCTGTTCCGAAAATGACCTCGAAAAATTTTTCTTGGCGCGCCGATTGCTCTCGCTGTGACATAAAATATCGCTCGCCGCGGTTTGGCCTCATTGCCCTGCAGACACTATATTAAACGCTGCACTCTTTGTACAACAGGTTTGGGTCGGCGTTCGCGTCACAAATTGAAGTGCTGGCTCTATCTCGAAACGCTCTACAGTGTGTTAGCAAAACGGTACCGTTTTACAGTAATTCTGGATGCTTTAATAAGGACGCATTAGGGTTGACGTTAACGCTTCGCTGTTGCGGCTAGGCTATCCTCCATTGCCCGCAGCGCTTGGGCGCGAATTGATAGTTTGTTTTCGGCATATTGCGTCTGTGGCAAGTTGGCCAGTTTTTGCGCGACCTCCATTGCGCGCGCGTCCAGCAACTCTGGCGTAACAGTCTCGTCAATGAATCCGGCGTCTACTGCCTGCTCGGGATTATATACCTCAGACTGCAGCGCGACTCGGGTCATATGTTGTGGCGCTATTCGATCCGAACTCAGTGCTAATAGGAGCGGGGGCAGCGCCATACCAATAGCCGTTTCGGGGAGGCTTATTTTAAATTTGCCCTGGCAACCTATGCGGGTATCACAAGCCATAATAATAAAGGCGCCCATGGCTATGCCGTGTCCCGTGCAGGCAGCCACCAATGGTAGTGGAAAGCTGTATAAGCGAAGTAGAAGTTCAAAACCGCGAGTCACCATGTTCAAGCCGAGTTCGGCACTCTTTTTAAACTCTTCCAAATCAAAGCCACCCGAAAATATACCCTCTCGACCTCGTAAAATAATGGCATCGACTTGCTCCGTTTCGGCGCGATCCAGTCCGCTATTAATGTCATCGAGAAAACGAGGCCCCACAGCATTTACCTTGCCATCATCAAACGAAAGGATGGCAATATTGTTGAGCACTCTATATTTCATGGGGTTTCCTTGATGCGTCGTTCAAAACGCATACTGTCACTATTGGTTTGGTGGGGCAAGTGGATGTGCTAATGTAAGGTGGTTTAGAAGTAGTGGTGGTTGTGAGCAGCCCTTTAAAGATGGGAAAAATATTGGTTTTGCTGTCACCATCAATGCGAGTGCGGCTGAGCCTGAGGGTGGATCCGAACTCTAGAAACCGCGACCTAGCAGTATGCGCTTAGTTTTTCGATCGGAGCTATGCAGAACACCTAGGCCTGTGACATCTGCGCTAGGGTTCCATGCCCCTATGAGGTGAGTTGATGAAAGTGGTAGTCGCAATTTTGGGACTTGGCATCAGTGCATGGTGTGCGGAGGCAGCGTCACCCGTCTCCGGAGTGACGCCAGCGATGGCTGCAACAGCAAATCAGCTCATCGATTTAGCAAAGCAGGAAAATCATGGGTACGAGTTGGTCCGCTCCTTAACCACAGAAGTTGGCCCTAGACTCGCTGGGACTGAAGCCGAAGCCCGTGCGCGTCAGTGGGCAGTAGAGAAACTGCAAGCCTTAGGGCTACAGAATGTCCATGTGGAATCATTTAAAGTGCCCGTTTGGATGCGCGGTATTGAGTTTGCTGAGATTGTTTCGCCTTTTCCACAGTCCTTAACCATTACTGCACTGGGGGGAAGTTCCAGTACTGGGGAGCAAGGTGTAGAGGCTGAGGTCGTCGTGTTCGACTCCCTATCAGCTCTGCAGCAAGCGCCGCGTAGACAAGTGCAAGGAAAAATTGTCTTTATTGATGAAATCATGGCGCGCAGCCGAGATGGCTCCGGCTACGCCAATGCAGTGCGAAAGCGCCGGGCGGCGGCCTATGTGTCGCAACAGATGGGTGCTGTCGCAGCACTGATTCGTTCCGTCGGTACCAGTAGCCATAGGTTCGCGCATGCGGGTCAAATGCGCCAGGCTGACGTTGGTGGTGAATCAGGTGTGCCCACGGCGGCGCTAGCGGCGCCGGATGCGGATCAACTAATGCGGGCGCTCGGGTATGGTAAGCCGGTGATAGTGAGGCTAGTCATTGCGCCACAACTGCTTCCACCGGCGTCGTCTGGCAATGTAATCGGTGAAATTATTGGTCGCGAGGCGCCACAAGAAATCGTACTGGTGGGAGCACATCTCGATTCGTGGGACCTGGGCACCGGCGCTGTTGATGATGGTGCAGGAATTGGCATCATTTTAGGTGCGGCTAAACTCATTATGGAGCAGTTGCCAAAGGGCCCTCGTCGCACCATTCGGGTCGTTCTTTTTGGTGCTGAGGAGGTTGGGACCGTGGGTGCCAAGGCTTATACGCGACAGCATGCTGCGCAGTTGTCAGATCATATTGTCGCGACAGAATCAGACTTTGGCGCAGGCGATATCTGGCGTTTCGATAGCCGCATCGGTGAAGATAAGATTTCGCAGATGGCGGCCATCGTAAAGGTGCTGGAACGTCTAGGAATAGCACCAGGTAATAATATTGCCGGGGGCGGTCCAGACCTTAAATACCTCCGTGAGGCGGGTGTGCCTATTGTTAGCCTGTTGCAGGACGGTCAGGATTACTTTGACTTCCATCATACAGCTGACGACACACTCGATAAGGTTGGGCCTCGCAGCCTTGACCAAAATGTAGCGGCTTATGCCGCTTTTATGTATTTAGCGGCAGAAACTTCTGCCGATTTCCGTTAGCAATTTGAAGGGGCAGCTTGTGTAAGATGCTAGCCGCAGGCATTCTCAGATTTTCATACTGGAAGACGCGGTGCTGATTGCACTGTGCTTTGAAATTTGACAGTAAGTAAGGGAGTAATAAGAAATGGTGTATACGAATATCGCAAGTCGAATCGTGTTGGTTATTTTCTTATTCACGGCCGGCTGCTCCGATAACGACGGAGAGGAAAAAAGTGACGGCGCTGGCGATTCTTCGACGCTTAAAGGCGCAGCAACCTTCCCGATTGGAAACGCAGTATTCTCGCAAGACGATGTCAGATTTGTCGACTACGAATCTAATTATTCGGTGGTGCTCAATATCATAAAGGCAGAGTCCGACTACGTCGGACACGACGAATTATTCCGTATACGCGAAACACATTCCTCTCCTTACACAACTGACTATTCAAGACTGGATGCTTTTGTAGAGTTTGCAGAGAGTGAAGGCTATCAAATACACGGTCACAGTCTTTTGTTTTATTCTGACATCGGGGCCGACAGTTGGATTTCCGAGTATAGAAGCGATGGTACTTGGTCGCAGGACCAATGGCGAAGCTGGTTCGAGCAATACATAAAAGACAAAGTCGCTCGGTACAAGGGCAGAGTTGCATCATGGGACGTGTTGAATGAGCCTTTATCCAGAGTACTGGGAGATGAGGAGAACGCACGTAATATTTTTATAGACCTAGCCGGAAGCGATATTTATGCCAGGGCATTTCAATGGGCGAGGGAAGCAGATCCTGAGGCGATTTTGGTATTAAATGAATTTTTCTTGGGGCCTAATGGAGCGGCTAAAACGGATGATTTGATAGCACTTGCTGACGAAATTGGGCGCTCGGGTGGCAAGGTCGATGTGATAGGGTTTGAAGGCATTTATTTTTTTGCGCCGCTGACTTACACCAGTTATTCATATAACTACGAGCGCTTTAAGAAAGCGGCTGACGCTGGCTATAGAGTCACTGTTTCTGAATTAAACATAGGTTTAAATACGTTTCCTGCGGCAGGCATTTCTCAGCGCCAAACAAGATTGATGCATTCAATACAGCGGAAAGCCTTTAACAATATCGTGCGCGCATACATTGATGCGGTGCCGCCTGCCCAACGCTGGGGAATGGTGACTTGGGGCGTTGCTGATTATAGTGGTTTTTTGCGATTTGGAGATATTTTCAAGGCGATTAGGTCGCCGGGCGGCGGCTCGGAGTGGCCTTTATTGTGGAATGATGATTTCGACAAAAAGCCGGCTTATTTTGGCTTCATTAGTGCATTGACAGGCGTTGAGGAGCCTTTCAAATACGCCTCTGTTTACGAGGAGGGCGAACTGTCTGACGACTTACCACTATTGCAAGACTTTAAAGCAGACCTGTTAAGTCAATTGAATGCAGAAAAAAACGCCTTAATCGTTGTGCCCTCGCTAACGACGGCTGAAGACAGGTATTATGAAGAGGTTCAAAGAGAGATTTTAGATAGCCCCGACCGATAAGCAAATCAAGCTCAGTTGTCTATGGGCGGATGGTAAATAGCGCCAAGGTTAGACAGATACTGTGGTTGTCGCTCCGCCCAAGCTTAGCGGCGCTCCACTCATGTTCACTGAGAGCGCTATTGAAACGCTAGAAAAACGCGCCAGACGTTGTTGCCGCATGGGCCTGACAACCCTACAAGGTTGTCAACCAGCAATCTTGTCTGTCGTCTCCGTTCCTTAAGTTAGTTTATCGATATCCAGTGATCGATTACAAAGGTCTTCGGCGACTGATCAGAGGTTCTCCGTTTGTTCAGTAGACTCGTGCAGGGCGTCGCGAAATTGCGGATGAGCTATGTCTGCCAATGCGTGGGCGCGCTGCGTTGTTGTCAAGCCAGCGACTTCAGCAGCACCAAATTCAGTGACTACAATATCTAGTTGATGCCGCGGTGTGGTGATAATGCTGCCTGCGTTTAACTGGGCAGTGATGCGCGATTTGACTTGCCCGCCCAGTGTGACAGTAGCGGGGAGGCAGATAATTGAACGGTCATCGTCTTCCATACTGGCTCCGGAGGTAAAGTCTTCATGGCCGCCGATACCCGAGTATTGACTGCCATCAATAGTGTCCGCGACGATTTGACCAGCAAGATCCAGCATCAGTGCGCCGTTGATTGATCGCATATTGACATTTTCAGCTATGATTGCGGGCGAATTAATGCATTTGGGCGGTATAAATCGAACCTGTTCATTTCCGTGGAGCCATTCGTAGAGTTCTGCACTACCCATTGCGAAAGCGCAGACCGATATGCCTGTGAATATGCCTTTATACTCATTGCTGACCTTCCCAGCTCTGCACAAGTGCATCAGCCCGTTGGTGAACATCTCGCTATGGATGCCGTAGTCCCCGTTTGGGCCTTGGGACAGTGCTTTTACCACGGCACCCGGTATGCTGCCGAAGCCCGTTTGTAGCGTAGCTCTATCGGGAATGAATGGTTGAATATTTTGCGCTAATGTTGTTTCTAGCATGCCCAGAGGCGCATCATCCATTGCGGGGGGCCAGAAGTCACTTTCGATTAAGAAATCGACATTATCTAAGTGGATGCGATGTGGATAATCCGGTAAATAACCCATCGTATGAGGAAGTTTTGCTGTGGCAATCAAAATTAACAAGCGCTTGGGATCTTGGCTGCAGGCGACAATATCCTCATATTGTGTGGCATTGACTGACAAACTGACATAACCATCGTTGTCAGGACGAGCGACGGCACAGATGAACACCCGGGTCGGATTCTTTCTTGCAAACAAGGCTTGTCTGCGCAGATCTGCCGGTATGTACTGTATATCTGCACCGATAGACTGCATATGGCGCTCCACGGGCCCGAAGAAGAGCGACCGTAGTTTAAGATTGGGATGAGATAAAACATCGTAGTATGCCGACAACATCGTTGCGTAGATAGTCAGGTCCTGCCAGTCATCGCGATTACCTAACGCTTCCATAAATGGTATCGGAAAGGCTGGACCAAAACCCAAAGTAATGGTGTCGGTAGCACGCAGTAACTGGGTCGCTTGAGCAGCGGTGATAGTTTGCATTTTTTCTCCATATCAATCGACGGTAGAGTCTAGCGTTTGGCCGGATATTCTGGTCAACCTCCGGCTAGGGTCCCATGGTTTTTAGCTGGTTCTATGACGTCACATAAAGCTCGTGCTCTAATAACCACTCAGCCAATAGATGAGTATGCTAACGTGTAGGAAGTCCACGCGCTTTCCGCTCCATATTCATTCTTTCAGTATCGCTGGTTAAGCGTTTACCTAAGTCTTTTTCCGACGCCGTTCCGGCAATGTGCTGATTCGCGAGGCCCGCGTTGTACATGATGCGCTTGACGGGAGTAACCAGAAGAATGGTTCGCAGCGGCGAGTCCAGCAGTTGGTAGAAGCCGTCCTCCACCTCTTTTATGCCCTGGCCTACCTTTGCCGCGAGAGCGCGGTAAAACCAGGCTTTGCTGTCAGCGTCATCAAGAAACTCGCCCAAACCCTTAAAAGTGATCGCTCCGGCGGGCAGATCTTTCGGTGCTGAGGCCGGATAAGAGGCGGAACTGATATTTACCGATACCCTGTTGTCGCGACGAATAGCGGCTGCGCGGTGCCGATGGGAAGCAAAGGTGAGCCAAATTTTGCCTTCGTGCCAGATGAAAGCGTGGGTGACGCCGACGGGCCAGCCATCTTTGGTTGCCCACATTAATACCGCCTCCACCGCATGCTTCGTCAAAGACGCGATTTCGTCCTCTGTGAACGGGTAGATTGAAACGATTTCATGATCGTGAGTTTGCGCCATATGTAATCTCTTTGAGTGCGAAGCAACTGCGTGATTAGTTTGGTGGTCTCGTCACACTCGCACAACGCAATTCTTTGTCAATTGGCCTTGAGCTTTAAGAGGGACTCAGTGGTTCAGTTCGACACGTTATACTCTTTTGACCAACAAGAGAACTTGCGATTTCGCTGTTAGCAAACAGCAAGCCATTGGTCGCAGTCCGCGGTACATAGATGCGCCATGCAAGTTGTGATCGATTGAAAAAGAATCGTCTGCACAGTTTTATTCTTCGACTGTATTAGATTAGACTGCGAAAGCGCCAATTGGCGGTTGCAAGACTGTCCCTTTTACCGCTGGTTTATGCGGTCAGACTTAATAAGACGCGAGGACACACTATGAATTCTATTGAACGCAACGATACCGACACTGATGTGATTACAGAAAATCTGATGAGGGTGCTAAATACGCAGCGTGAGGACTATCTTGACGAAGGCCATGTCAGTGCTGACGTTCGTATTGATCGACTGCGTCGTGGCATGTCCTCGGTACACCGATTTCAGGACAAGTTGGTCGATGCTCTGAACACTGATTTCAGTTGTCGTCCACGTGAATTATCCTTGATGACAGACGTTGCAGGTAGTATTGGGCCTTTCAAAAGCGCCATTAAACAAGTCCGCGGTTGGATGCGGCCTGAAAAGCGCAAAACAATGTTTCCGCTTGGGCTGTTTGGTGGGCGTTCGCGCATCGAGTATCAGCCTCTGGGGGTAGTGGGTGTCATCAGTCCGTGGAATTTTCCTGTTAACTTAACATTCGGCCCATTGGCAGACATTCTTGGTGCCGGCAATCGCTGCATGATTAAACCTTCTGAATTTACGCCGGCGGTATCTGAAGTGATGGCGGAGTTGGTGAAAGATGCTTGGGAAGAACGAGAGGTTGCTATTTTCACTGGTGGTCCAGAAGTTGGGGCAGCTTTTAGCGGTTTACCTTTTGACCATCTGCTTTTTACCGGAGCAACCTCTATTGCTCGCCACATAATGGCTGCAGCCGCCAAGAATTTGGTGCCTGTCACCCTCGAATTGGGAGGCAAGTCACCGGTACTTATCAGTCGCAGTGCCGATATCAAAACATCGGTGAGTCGCATCATGCTGGGCAAGACCATGAACGCGGGGCAAATTTGCTTGGCACCAGATTATATGATGGTGCCTGAAGAAAAGCTCGATGACGTAATCAACGAAATCAAGCTAGCGGTAGCCGCCATGTATCCAACGATGCTGAAAAACCCTGAATATACTTCCGTTATTAATGACCGCCATTTTCAGCGTCTACATGAAAACTTAGCCGATGCTGCTGAGAAGGGCGGTGAAGTGATTTCATTGGCGCCTGTCGGTGAGGACTTCAGTCAGCAAGAAGACACTCGAAAAATCGCACCCACCGTGGTTAAAAATGCCACCGACGATATGCGTATACTGCAAGAGGAAATTTTTGGGCCGTTACTGGCTATTAAAACGTATAAGGATTTTGGTGAGACTATTCGTTACGTCAATAGCCAGCCACGGCCATTAGCGCTCTATTACTTTGGCAGTGATGCCAAGGAAGAGCGGGATGTGCTTGATCGCACAACGTCCGGCGGAGCATGCCTGAATGACGTTATTATGCATATCATGCAGGAAGATCTGCCTTTTGGTGGTGTCGGTCCCGCGGGCATGGGTGCCTACCACGGCCACGATGGATTCAAAACTTTTAGTCATGCCAAGGCAATTTACAAGCAGGCAAAAGTAGATGTTGCCGGTATGGCGGGTATGCGTCCGCCGTATGGCCCGAAAACTCAAAATACTATCAAGTCACAAATCAAGCTCTGATGGCAGCAGAGCAGCAGTTCCGGCCGCCCTTTGGGTGGCTGGGTTCATTCTAAGCATTAATACGCTTTAAAAACACACTGGAGGTCGCATGGGCGATTTGAAACTGGGACTCGCCCAGGGCTACTGGGGAGCAGCACCCAACCCTAATTTTGTAGAAATGGCGCAGGAAGCTGAGAGTCTTGGTTATGACTCTGTATGGTCAGCAGAGGCCTGGGGTAATGATGCCTTTACGCCTTTATGCTGGATCGGTGCGCAAACTAAGAAGATAAAACTGGGTACCGCAGTGGTCCAGTTATCGGGACGCACGCCCACGTCCTGCGCTATGCACGCCCTGAGTCTGGACTTGCTTTCGGAGGGGCGATTTTCATTGGGTCTTGGTGTGTCTGGCCCGCAGGTAGTTGAAGGCTGGTATGGTCGGCCATTTCCAAAACCACTGGCACGGACTCGCGAATATATTGACATTATTCGTCAGGTCTTCGCACGCGAGGGGCCTGTCACAAATGCCGGGCCTCATTACCCACTGCCCTACCTAGGATCAGACGCTACCGGTTTGGGAAAGGCCTTGAAGCCGATCACACACCCGCTGCGGAGTAAGATTCCAATTTTTATGGGTGCCGAGGGTCCCAAGAATGTAGCACTGGCAGCGGAGATTGCCGACGGTTGGATCCCTCTATTCTACAACCCCTATGATGAGAGCGTTTACGAAGCATCGCTTAAGGATATGCGTCCTGATTTTGAAATCAATCAAATGGTCAGCGTTAATGTCACCGATGATATTGCTGCAGGTTTGCTTGCGGTTAAGTACTACCTCAGTTTTTACGTCGGTGGTATGGGTGCCAAGACGGCCAATTTTCATAATGACTTGTTCTGTCGTATGGGTTACGAAGACGAAGCAAAAAGAATCCAGCAGCTATTCTTTGAAGATAAGCGAGATGAGGCGGCACAGGTCATTCCTGATGAACTGGCCGATGCCCTGGCGCTAATTGGCCCTAAGGATCGTATTAAGGAGCGCCTGCAAATCTGGCGTGATTCAAAAGTCACTACGCTATTGGTGGCCACAACGGACAAGCAGCAGTTACGGGATATGGCTGAACTTATCCTGTGATCGTGCCGGAAGAGGTTCTACCAGATTCCACGCCCATTTTGGTCGGTGCTGGTCAGGTAGTTGCAAGAGAGGCAAACGACTTATCGCCTATGGCCATCGCTTCGCAGGCCGCGGCGAACGCCGTTGAGGATTCTCAGGCTAGCGATGGTGCTGTAGCGGTTGCGCAGGCGATTGATACCATTTGTGTTACGAAGCTATTCTCTGATATGGGGCGCCTGTGGGCCGGTAAGTGGGGCCGCAGCGATAATCCTCCCCAGTCTATTGCGACCTCTATCGGTGCTAGCCCGGAGCATCGCATCTATACGCAAACCGGCGGTAATCAGCCGCAGTCGATGTTGATTGAGTTTGCACGCGATATCGCCCGCGGTGAACGCTCGTTAGCCCTGATTGCTG